>CAZHWF010000145.1:0-1545 GCA_964536365.1 uncultured Polynucleobacter sp. | reverse complement strand
CCACCAAATCTAAAAGCCATTGCCATTCGGCAGTGGCTTTTTTCTTAAGGTGATGGGCGTGGCTAAATTTTGGAACTTTGTGATTTTCCAGTTGGGTTGGTTTGCCTGTGTATTGGGCGCCGCCAATAATCAAGTGCTTTGGGCGGTTACTGGAACTCTTGCCTACATTGCATTCCATATTTGGCATTCCCCGTCCCCAAAATCAGAAATGAGTCTTTTGTTAAAGGCGTTTTTCTTTGGGTTGGTGGCTGATACCCTCATCATGCATTTGGGCTATCTTCGTTTTGGGGATGACTGGCCATCGCCTTACCTATCGCCGCTTTGGATGTGGGTTTTATGGGTTTTGGTGGCAACTACCATTAATAGTTCTATGGCTTGGTTGCGTGGGAAACCTATATTGGGGGCTATTTTGGGTGGAATTTGCGGCCCCATGTCCTATGAGGCAGGAATTCGGATGGGGGCCGGGACTTGGGCTCCAGGGGGTCAAATAATCGGATTTGTGATGGTGGGTATTGTTTGGGCAATCGCTATACCCCTCTTTTTCTATTGGGCTCGGACTCCAATCGAACAGGACTTAGTCAAAAATCCGTAAATTCGCTGAAAAAGTCGCTTGCAAAGAATACTGTTTTTATATACAGTAACTCCTAAGTTGTTACACAGTAGATAAAACTTCGGGAAAAAGCCCAGTACATAGTGAAAAGGGAATAAAAAATGGCCTTGGATAAGTCAGCCTCCTCTGAAGTTGAGGGAATGAGCGGAGACAAGCAAAAAGCATTAACGGCAGCACTGGCGCAAATTGAGAAGCAGTTCGGTAAAGGCTCAATCATGAGATTGGGTGATGCTGAAATTGGTCAAGATATTCAGGTGGTATCTAGCGGGTCATTGGGTCTTGATATTGCATTGGGAGTTGGTGGTCTTGCGCGTGGTCGTGTCATTGAAATTTACGGCCCAGAATCCTCAGGTGAAACAACCTTAACTTTGCATGCGATTGCCGAAATGCAAAAGCTTGGTGGCACATGTGCATTTATTGATGCTGAGCAGGCATTGGATGTGCAGTACGCTGGCAAGCTTGGTGTCGATGTAAATAATTTGCTGATTTCTCAACCGGATACTGGTGAGCAAGCTTTGGAAATCGCCGATGCTCTAGTGCGCTCTGGCTCCATTGATTTGATCGTGATTGATTCGGTTGCGGCTTTGGTTCCAAAGGCTGAGATTGAAGGTGATATGGGCGACTCCTTGCCAGGCTTGCAGGCCCGCTTGATGAGTCAGGCTTTGCGCAAATTGACTGGTGCAATTAAGCGCACCAATACCACCGTGATCTTTATTAACCAAATTCGTATGAAGATCGGCGTCATGTTTGGCTCCCCAGAAACCACAACTGGTGGCAATGCGCTCAAGTTCTATGCTTCAATGCGTTTGGACATTCGCCGTATTGGCAGCATCAAGAAGGGTGATGAAGTTGTCGGCAATGAAACTCGTGTGAAGGTTGTAAAGAACAAGGTTTCCCCTCCATTCCGCGAAGCCATTTTTGACATCATGTGCGGC
>CAZHWF010000144.1:0-1615 GCA_964536365.1 uncultured Polynucleobacter sp. | reverse complement strand
CTATGAGATGGGAACAGCTTATGGTCATATCGCTATTGGCGTTCCAGATGCGTATGCTGCGTGCGCCAAGATTAAAGCAGCTGGCGGCAATGTCACTCGTGAAGCCGGTCCCGTTGCTGGTGGGGATACCATCATCGCCTTTGTTACTGATCCTGACGGCTACAAAATAGAACTGATTCAGCGTTAATCGTGGCAGAGCCCGATTCATTTGAATTAGAAATACTCGATCGCTTAAGCGATATTTCCGCAGGCGAATGGAACGCCCTTCTTCCACAAGATGCAGGGCCATTTTTACGTTATGAGTTTCTCAGTACCTTAGAGGAAACTAATTGCATTGGCGGCAATACAGGATGGCAAGTAGCGCATCTCACTCTAAAACAGAATGACTTAATTGTTGGCGCACTGCCAATGTATCTAAAGCAGCACTCCTACGGAGAGTTTGTCTTTGACTGGTCGTGGGCTCAAGCTTATGAGCAGCAGGGAATGCCATATTTCCCCAAAGCACTTTGCGCCATTCCTTTTACGCCTGTTCAGGGGACTCGAGTTCTGCATGCTAAGCATATAGACAAGAATTTCATTGAGTATCGTTTAATTGAAGGTTTGAAGGCCTTGGTTATTCAAAATGATTTATCTTCGGCGCACGTCTTATTTCCCCAAACCTCTGAAGCAAGATCTCTCAAAGAACGCGGATTTATGCTACGTGACTCCGTACAATTTCACTGGCATAACCAAGGCTTTGCGAGCTTTGAGCAATTTTTATCGGCACTCACAATGAAGCGTCGCAAAAATATTCGACGTGAACGAGAGCAAGTAAACCGCGCAGGGGTTGTTTTTAGGCATGTACCAGGAGAAAAATCTAGTAGCGCTGATTGGGAATTCTTTTACCGTTGTTATGCAAATACTTATGCAGAGCATCGCTCGGACCCCTACCTCAACGAGACTTTCTTTAAACTTTTGGCGCAGCGCATGCCAAATAACTTGCACTTGATTATTGCGCTGCGTAACGACATCCCAATTGCCTCCTCCTTGCTTGTTGTTGATTCAAAAAACTCAAAAACCTACGGAAGATATTGGGGTGCGATAGATCATATTCCTTGCTTGCACTTTGAAACCGCCTATTACCAAGCCATTGAATACTGCATTTCTCACAAGATACAAACCTTTGAAGGTGGCGCCCAAGGCGAACATAAGATGGCGCGAGGATTCTTACCAACCACCATTCAGTCAGCCCACTTCATTGCAGACCCCCGATTTGCAAAGGCTGTACAACATTTCTTAGAGAGAGAACAACTTGGCATAGGAGCTTATGTAGATGAACTTGCCGAGCATAGTCCTTTGAAATCGTCTAAAGTACAACCATGAATTCCGGTAACAATACTCCTAAACCAGAAACGCAAGATGGCTCTCACTCCCTATCCACCGGGGATGATCAATCTGACTCTCCCTGTATTGGAGTCTGCACCACACTTTATGACGAAATTTGCCAAGGCTGTGGTCGCACCCTGAGCGAAGTGAGTAATTGGGTATTCTTTTCTCAAGAAGAAAAAGATTCTGTCTGGAAGCGCATTCGCGAAGAAGGGACTGCGACACGCTTTCAACGTCAAGCAAAAGAAAA
>CAZHWF010000143.1:0-1764 GCA_964536365.1 uncultured Polynucleobacter sp. | reverse complement strand
TGATATATGAGTTCTGCCGTGGATAAGCTGTTCGGCGAATTGATCCATCGGCATCAGTGGTGGTTAAGAAACTCGTTGGTAATACAAATTTTGTGGATGGTTGGCTTCCGCAAAAAACATCCATCTTTCAGCAAGCAAGCCAACATAGTTGATTAGTAATGCCAACGTGATCACTAAGAAATTAGGCGAAGTAATTGCATAGGCCATCAATATCATGGGGATCACGTAAGCGCAAAGCAAAATTATCTTGCGTAAATTGGCTATCACTTTATCTGTTTGATGGTGAAAGAATTCACGGGTATTAAAGCTTCCACCCATCAGGCCCATCGAGGTTTGGCGAATATTGCTACCCTTGATTCCAGTTGCTGAAGCTAGATTCGACTTTGGTTTTAACTTGCGATTGCGAGTCCAAATCCAGAGCTTCAGGTTGAATGATAGAAATAACAGGAAGAAAGCAATGACGGAGAGCGGGGCATCAATCATCTGTACCGAGGCATCACCCCAAACCGCAATCAATAGTTCTAACAAAATCCAGCCTGAAGTCATTCCCAGTAGAATAAAGTTAGTTAGGGTGGAGGGATGCGACCACTCCTGAATGAAGCGAATGCACTGATAGATCTTTGCGGTGCATACCCAAAGAGCTATCGTAGTGAAAAGCAGGGCAAGCCATAACCACTGTGGCACTTCGCTAAAGCGCGCATAAAGATAAATGATTGCCGTGACAGCCATAACCGCTGGTAGAGCAATAACTTCTCTTGATAGCCAGGAGGTTCTCCACATCATGGCTGCGCGCCAGGCTCGCTCGGGGTGGCCTAGGGGAAAGAATGAAGCGACTAAGCCCAAAGCTAGCAGAATAAAGGCAACAGGTAGCGCAAGGTTTGCAAGGAATGTGCTCGGAATAGCTTGGCTATACAGGTTTGCTAGTGCGATAAAAAATAGCAGACCTTGAGCCATTCCAGCTAAGGTGGTGAAGAAAATAATTGAAAATTGTGGGCGCATTATTTGTCATTCCTTGCTGCATCAATTGTTTCCATAATGGAGCGTGGTAAATAGTGATTGGCAGGCTGGGTTTCCCATTCAGGCATGAGTGCATAGCCTGAACGTTCCTCTATTGCCTTGCTTGCCGCCGATTCTGGATCATGGACATCGCCAAAGATACGTGCGCTAGTTGGGCAGGCGAGAACACATGCTGGTTTCTTCTCGGCATTTGGCAAAGTCTCGCTATAGATGCGATCAACACAGAGGGTGCACTTGGTCATCACCTGACGTTCTTGGTCGAGCTCGCGAGCACCATAAGGGCAGGCCCAAGAGCAGTAACTGCACCCAATGCATTTGTCGTAATCTACAAGTACGATCCCATCCTCTTTGCGTTTATAGCTTGCACCTGTAGGGCAAACTGGAACGCAGGGAGGCTCTTCGCAATGTAAGCAAGATTTTGGAAAATGAACCGTTTGCGTATTTGGGAATGTGCCCGCTTCAAAGGTTTGCACTCTATTAAAGAATGTACCGCTTGGGTTAGCCTCATAAGCATTGAGATCGGTCAGTGGGCCTGCCGAGCCAGAGGTGTTCCACTCCTTGCATGACGTAACCCACGCATGGCAACCTACACATACATTTAAGTCAATAACGAGAGCTAGTTGCTTATTTTTTTTGCTCATTTTGTCTCCCCCGATTTTTTGAGGGCCATTCCAGGCACTTCAAATGCTTTTACTTGTGTCCACGTTTCTTTTGGTTCATTCTCATCTGCTGGTGCTAATCGAACCC
>CAZHWF010000142.1:0-1838 GCA_964536365.1 uncultured Polynucleobacter sp. | reverse complement strand
CTGGGCGTGGAGGCCGATATCGTTGAGAAGACAGGTTCTTGGTATAGCTATAACGGCGACCGCATTGGCCAAGGTAAAGACAATGTTCGCGAGTTCTTAAAAGAGAACCCTGCAATCGCTCAAGATATCGAAGCAAAGATTCGCGAGAAGTTAGGTGTGAAAGTTGGCTCAGCTGTTGTAACCGATGTGCTGAGCGAGGAAGAAGAAGTCGAATAAGCGCATTGAATTATTTGATGTCAGAATCCAACGGTAATAAGAAGGTCAAGCAAAGCCCGAGTCTCAAAGCTCGGGCTTTGCGTCTTTTGTCCTTGCGGGAATATAGTCGCAAAGGTTTAGCTGTAAAGCTGGCTGAATCAGAGGTCAGATGGGGCAAATTAGGCGGCGATCAGGCTAATCAAACTGCAGAAACCAGAAATGCTCAGATTGAGGCCGTTTTGGACGACTTTGAGGCTAGGGGTTGGCTTTCGGATGATCGCTTTGCAGAGGCCTTGGTGCGCCGACGCAGCGAGCGCTATGGCATACGAAAGATTGCTGATGAGTTAGACCGGGCAGGCGTTGATTTGAAACAGTCAGCCAAATTGTTGGCAGACCTTAAGGAGAGTGAATTTCAACGTGCTTTTGATCTCTGGAGCCGAAAGTACGGCGCGCATGCCCAGGACCAAAAGGAGCGAGCCAGGCAATATCGATTTTTGGCCTCAAAGGGTTTTAGTTCCGAGGTGGTGTCTAAGGTAATCGGCGGTGAACGCCCAGATTAGGGCAATTACGGATCAAAAAATGCTATTTGCGGCATTGCAGCATGATAGACTTATGAAGTCGGTCAAGCCGTTCGCATTTATTCAAATTTGGCAAATTGAGCCAGTTCTAGAGTAAGTATGAGTTTCTGGCGACATCGGTTTTACTAAACCTCATCACTTGCTAAAAAAGATACCGTTTCGGAGTAATTATGAAAATTCACGAGTACCAAGGCAAAGAACTTCTTCGCCAATTTAATGTGCCAGTTCCTAACGGCATCCCTGCATTTAGTGTTGATGAGGCGGTTAAGGCTGCTGAAAAACTCGGTGGCCCAGTATGGGTTGTAAAAGCGCAGATTCATGCTGGTGGACGTGGTAAAGCCGGTGGCGTGAAATTTGCAAAGAGCATGGATGAAGTGAAGAAATATGCCTCTGAAATTTTGGGCATGCAGCTCAAAACTCACCAAACAGGACCTGAGGGTCAAAAAGTAAATCGCCTACTCATCGAAGATGGCGCAGATATCAAAAAAGAGTACTACTTCAGTATTGTTACAGACCGTGGAACACAAAAAAATGTGATCATGGCTTCTAGCGAAGGCGGCATGGATATTGAGGAAGTTGCTGAAACTCATCCAGAAAAAATTATCAAAGTATTTGTTGATCCATTAGTTGGTTTAACAGACGCTGATTGCGATATCGTTGCGAAAGGCATTGGCGTTCCAGAGGCCTCCATTCCAATGGCGCGTGACGTATTCAAAAACTTGTACAAGACTTACTGGGATACCGATGCATCATTAGTAGAAATCAACCCATTAATTCTGGAAGGTAACGGCAAGATCAAGGCTTTGGACGCTAAGTTCAACTTCGATCCAAATGCATTGTTCCGTCACCCTGAAATCGTTGCTTACCGCGATATCGACGAAGAAGATGCTGCGGAAATCGAAGCCTCTAAATTTGACCTTGCTTACATCTCTTTAGATGGCAATACCGGTTGTTTGGTAAACGGTGCTGGACTTGCAATGGCAACTATGGATACCATCAAGTTGTTCGGTGGTGAGCCAGCAAACTTCTTGGACGTTGGTGGTGGTGCGACAGCAGAAAAAGTGA
>CAZHWF010000141.1:0-1857 GCA_964536365.1 uncultured Polynucleobacter sp. | reverse complement strand
CACGAATATTGCCTTTGCATTGAATGTCAATAAAGGCTAATTTTAATGCGTTTGGCGGCCAGCAAACCCCAAATAGGATGGCTATACTTGTATCCATGAAACTCATCGGATCCCTCACCAGCCCCTATGTACGTAAAGTACGGATCGTTTTTAACGAGAAAAAGGTTGATGTAGACCTCGAATTAGAGAATGTCTGGGCAGCAGACACCAAAATTGGGTCTATAAACCCCTTGGGGAAGGTTCCCTGCCTGATTTCAGATGATGGCGAGGCTATTTATGATTCCCGCGTTATCGCTGAATATGCCGATGGCCTGACCCCTGTTGGCAAACTGATCCCTGCAGATAACCGTGATCGCGCTGCCGTAAAAACCTGGGAAGCCCTGGCTGACGGAATTATGGATGCTGGCATTTTGGCTCGCTTGGAGCGAACTTTACGTCCAGCGGAACAACAAAGCCAAACTTGGTATGACCGTCAAATGGGCAAAATTGATGCCGCCCTACGCCAAATGTCTGAAGACCTTGGTGAAAACGCCTGGTGTCACGGCAACCAAATGACCTTGGCCGATATTGCGGTGGGTTGCGCAATTGGATACTTGTTATTTCGTTTTCCTGAGGTGAAATGGCAAGCTCAATATCCAAATCTAGATCGCCTGTATCAAAAGTTATTGCAGCGACCTTCTTTTATTGAAACAGAACCACCTTCCGCCTGATTCAACAAAAAAATGAAAGAAAGTAAAAAGCCAATCAAAACTGATTGGCTTTTTTGCATCTACTGATTGATGAAAAATTGATGCGGCAACAATTATCTGCAAATAATTCCACCGCCCAAACAAATTTCTCCGTTATAAAGCACGGCAGATTGCCCAGGCGTTACAGCCCACTGGGCATCTGGAAAACTTAACTCAAAATCCAAAGGTTCATTACCCTGACTCAATACACAAGCAGAGTCCGCTTGACGATAACGGGTCTTGGCTGAGTAATTTCCAGGTATTGGGGCTACGCCGGACACCCAACTAGCGTCCATGGCAACAAGCTTGTGAGCCAACAGCCACGGGTGTTCGTGGCCTTGCGCTACATACAATGTGTTATTGGCAACATCTTTGCGAGCCACATACCAAGCGTCACCATTGCCATCCTGACTACCGCCCAACCCTATTCCTTTGCGCTGGCCTAAAGTAAAAAATGCTAGGCCCATATGTTCGCCGACAGTCTTTCCCTCTGGCGTCTTAATGGGGCCTGGAACACGCGGCAAATAGCGATTTAAAAATTCTCTAAAAGGACGTTCACCAATAAAGCAAATCCCCGTTGAATCTTTCTTTTTGGCATTATGCAAACCAATTTTCTCAGCAATTTTTCGCACTTCTGTTTTTGGAATCTCGCCCAAAGGAAATATGACGTTTGCTAATTGTTGTTGCGTTAAACGATGCAAAAAATAACTTTGATCTTTACTGGCATCTACCGCCTTTAATAGTTGCACTTTGCCTGCCTCATGACGAACCCGCGCATAGTGACCTGTTGCAATGGCATCCGCGCCCAAACTCATGGCGTGATCCAAGAAAGCTTTGAACTTGATTTCCGCATTGCATAAAACATCAGGATTTGGGGTTCGCCCTGCAGCGTACTCGCGCAAGAAATCAGCAAATACGCGCTCACGATATTCGGCAGCAAAATTCACGGCTTCGACGTCGATACCAATCGTGTCTGCCACAGACACCACATCCAGCCAATCCTGACGTGCGGAACAGTATTCATCACTATCGTCATCTTCCCAATTTTTCATAAAAAGGCCGACCACCTCAAAGCCTTGCTCCTTGAGCATCCAGCCGGCAACCGCCGAATCTACCCCCCCAGACATGC
>CAZHWF010000140.1:0-1918 GCA_964536365.1 uncultured Polynucleobacter sp. | reverse complement strand
CGGCTCTGAGCGTCAAACTAGGTGAGGCCGGTAGTCATGCCAATTTGGGTTGGAAGAGCTTTATAGATCACCTCATCAGTGCTCTGGCAAAACAAAAGTCGCATTTAGTTTGGATGTTGTGGGGCGGCCATGCCCAATCTAAACTTTCTCTTATCGAGAGCACTCAAGACCAACTCATTTTGCAGTCTTCTCATCCATCCGGATTGGGGGTTTTTAAAACAGATAAGCCCTTTTTGATGCCGGGAGGAAAAGAAAGCTGTCGTCATTTCTCTAGAGCAAATCAATGGCTAATCGATCACAAGATCAAACCTATTCGGTGGGTTGAGAATACTCAGACCGATTTATTTAGCTAAAGCGCTAAAAATACAGCCTACTGCGCAAGAAGCAAAAATTGCGCTGGCCCACTCCAGAATTTGCCCTGATTGAAATAAACCCCAATACTGCCCTAAATAAGAGCTAGCAGCGGCAGCCACAAAGCTAAGTAGGGAAGCCATCAAGAGCCTTCCAGGCCGGAGTCTATAAGAGGGTCTAGGGTAAAAAATCCAAGCTGATAGCCCAGAAATACCCCCAATCACCAGAAAAGCTAAAAACCCCATTGATACCCCCATTAATGCTGCTATCAAATCTATAATCGCCATTATGAAGTTGTTGACACTCGGCATCAATCATCACACAGCGCCGCTAGCCGTTCGGGAAAAAGTCGCCTTTGATCCTGAATTTCTTCAAGAAGCGTTACACGATCTACGCCAACATTTAGTTGGCGCGAATCAGGCTGGGTTGCCAGAAGCCACGATTTTGTCAACTTGTAACCGTACCGAGGTTTACTGCGCAGCCAATGACGCTAGCGCCGCAGGACTTTTGCACGAAGCTACTTTTGATTGGTTAGCCAAAACTCAACAACTTGCTCCGAGCAGTCTTGAGCCACACATTTATTCCCTACCCCAATCAGATGCAGTTCGACATGCTTTTAGGGTTGCCTGTGGCTTGGATTCCATGGTCATTGGTGAAACACAAATCCTCGGTCAAATGAAAGATGCGGTTCGCACTGCAAACGATGCGGGTGTTTTAGGAACTTACCTCAATCAACTCTTTCAAAAAACATTTGCAGTTGCTAAAGAAGTCCGTGGCTCTACTGAAATTGGCGCTCACTCCATTTCTATGGCGGCGGCATCTGTTCGATTATCAGAGCGCATCTTTGAAAAGATCTCTGATCAGAAAATTTTATTCATTGGCGCAGGTGACATGATCACCTTATGCGCAACACATTTTGTTGCGCGTAAACCAAAAAATGTGGCCATTGCTAACCGTACTATCGAACGCGGTCAAGAACTGGCGGATTCGATTTCCGCACAAGATGTAGCCGCTGAATCCTTTAAGCTCTCAGAATTACCTGTACGCTTACATGAGTTCGACATTATTGTGTCCAGCACGGCTTCGTCTTTGCCGATTATTGGCCTAGGCATGGTGGAAAGCTCCCTTAAGCAACGTCGCCACAAGCCGATGGTAATGATTGATTTGGCGGTACCTCGTGACTTTGAGCCTGAAATCTCTAGACTAGATGATGTTTATCTCTATACCGTTGATGATTTAGGGGTCATGATTCAGACGGGCGCCAACTTGCGTCAAGCAGCCGTTAGTCAAGCGGAAGCGATTATCGAAGATCGCGTTGGCAACTTCATGCATTGGATGCAAGGTCGTAATGCAGTTCCACTCATTCAGGATATTCAACAGCAGGGTGAGCGATTACGCCAGCTTGAACTAGAGCGTGCAATGAAACGCTTAATGCGTGGTGATGATCCACAAGAAGTTCTCAATGCCATGGCCCAAGGCCTCACTAATAAATTTTTGCATGGCTCACTCCATGCTTTGCAACACTCTAATGTCGCTGAGCGTGACGCCTTGACTAAGTTGTTACCTA
>CAZHWF010000139.1:0-1966 GCA_964536365.1 uncultured Polynucleobacter sp. | reverse complement strand
TCAATGCTCCAATCTTGCCTGCTTACCCAAAATTGGCTGGACAGTATTCTGACTACCTTTACTACGCCCTTAAGGCTTATAAGGTTGGAAATGGTAATGCTCAATTTGGTCGCAATAATGCTGTCATGGGCTCACAAGTACAAAACTTTAGCGACGCAGATTTGCAAGACATGGCTGCCTATATCGCCTCTTTGCCAGGAAATTTTGTTATCAAAAAGTAATATTTTCTAACACTAGCATTAAAGAAAAAGGCTTAGAAAAATAATCTAAGCCTTTGTTTTTATAGGATTATTTTATTCTATCTAAGTGCTTCAAGCCCTCTGGCAAGGTGTTTTCGCATAGCCAA
Source organism: uncultured Polynucleobacter sp. (assembly GCA_964536365.1). Lineage (GTDB taxonomy): Bacteria > Pseudomonadota > Gammaproteobacteria > Burkholderiales > Burkholderiaceae > Polynucleobacter. Next base: position 1,620 of record CAZHWF010000139.1, on the reverse strand, counting down.
CTCAGCTGCTTGTTCGTCTCTCTTGAGGAGGGATCTTAGTATCTCTCGGTGTTCAAGTAATGAGTTTTGCAGCCTTCCGGTGCTTGTTAGGGAGTCTCTGCGGTGCAGCTTAAGTACTTTACGCAAGTCTGCAATAACTCCATTCATCCATTTGTTGCCGGCAATTTCTTGGATTAATTCGTGAAATTTGCCATTTATTTCAAAAAATTGTTCTATATCGCGATCTGCGGCGGCTTTCTCTAGTCGATGGTGTAGGTGGTCAAGCATATTTAACTCGGCTTCCGTGGCCTTGCATGCTGTTTCTTTGGTGGCTTGACCCTCAAGAAGAGAGAGAATGGTGTAGATCTGTTCAATATCCTTTCTGGCAACTTCAGTCACATATGCGCCCCGTCGCATCTTGATGGTAACAAGACCCTCAGAAGCCAATACCTTAATAGCTTCACGCATTGGGGTACGACTAATGCCAAATTGATCGGCTAGGGATTGCTCATCCAACCAGCTTCCAGGCGCTATCTGTTTACTAAAAATCTGTTCACGTAACCTGTCAGCTACGTCCTCATATAAGGGCCTGTTATTCAGTTTTGTATTCATAATTATGAATACATTATGTAGACAAATCCTGAATTGTCAAGCAGAATGTAAGGATATTTCGATGCAATGCAGCAAAAATTAACTGGGAGTTTTTGTGAGTTCTAAAGAAAACAAATCATGGCCTTCATTTCCTGAAGCAAATCTTGAGTCATGGAAGAAGTCAGCGCAAAAATCAGCACCCAATGGTGACGTTGATTCCCTGGGTTGGAAAACACCAGACGGAATTCATCTCAAGGCGTTGTACACATCTTCAGATACGCAGGGTCTCAATTACACCGATACGCTTCCAGGATTTGAGCCATTTGTACGTGGACCTCAAGCAACAATGTATTCCGTTCGTCCTTGGACGATTCGTCAGTACGCTGGTTTTTCAACCGCTGAAGAGTCCAATGCGTTTTATCGCAAAGCGTTAGCTGCTGGCGGTCAAGGTGTTTCAGTTGCTTTCGACCTGGCAACGCATCGCGGTTACGACTCGGATCATCCGCGTGTTACAGGTGATGTTGGTAAAGCGGGTGTTGCAATTGATTCGGTAGAGGACATGAAGATCTTGTTTGATGGAATTCCATTGGACAAAGTCTCTGTTTCGATGACCATGAATGGCGCTGTATTGCCTGTATTGGCGGGTTATATCGTTGCCGGTGAAGAGCAGGGCGTAAAACAAGAGCAACTATCAGGAACGATTCAGAATGACATTCTGAAAGAGTTTATGGTGCGCAATACGTATATCTATCCACCAGAGCCCTCAATGCGCATTATTGGCGACATTATTGAGTACACCGCCAAACATATGCCTAAGTTCAACTCGATCTCCATCTCGGGTTATCACATGCAGGAGGCCGGCGCTAATCAAGTACTGGAATTGGCGTTCACGCTGGCAGATGGTAAAGAGTATGTAAAGACAGCGCTTGCTAAAGGCTTGGATGTTGATGGCTTTGCTGGTCGTTTATCGTTCTTCTTTGCGATTGGTATGAACTTCTATCTTGAAGTTGCTAAGTTGCGGGCTGCACGTTTGTTGTGGTGGCGCATCAT
>CAZHWF010000138.1:0-2062 GCA_964536365.1 uncultured Polynucleobacter sp. | reverse complement strand
AATTGCTTATTAAATTGCAACCTAAGAATGAAGCACTCTCCTCTTTATGGAAAGTGTGGCTAGATGAGCAAAATGAGGATGCATTGATTCAAGCTGCCGAACTTGGGCTAACGATTGCAAGACTTACTTTAGGCTTACGTTTAGCGCAACTCGATGGGGATGTGAATTCCGAAGGCAATAAATCCAATGCCTCCCTCAAAAAAGCCGCGCACTGGTTAGAGCTTGCAGCTAAAGATGGTGACCGAGATGCATGGTATGCGCTTGGTGAAATATATCGACGCCCACAATTTTCTGGATACAACGCTGCGGAAAGTGATCGCTGTTTTGATCGCGCAGCAGATCTTGGCCACGCACAAGCACAACTGCGTAAAGGCGCAAATCTTTGGCGCAAACGCGAAAAGGGCGACGAGAAGGTACGTGGCTTGCAGGCTTCTTACTGGGTATGGCAAGCACATCAACAAGGTGTTCCAGAAGCAAAAGAATTACTTGAGAAAATTCTGCAAAGCTGTCCTAACCCCAAACTCAACGAATGGTTTGAGCTCGCTCAATGTGCCGAGGAAGCCCTTAACCATCATGCCGAACATAAATTAGACGAGGATTGGTTATTGCTATGCCATCGCATCATCATTGCAAACCAGTTTAATTTCACTAAAGCGGAGTTATTGCTTTGCGAGGTTGGGCAACTACAACATGAGCATTGCGTAGTGGTGGATATTCGTTGGGAATTGCCAAAAATACTGCCTAGATTGATTCAGATTGAAACCATTCAACAACGACGCGCCCTATTGGCGGCAGGAAAAGCCTTTGCCGGAACAGAATTAGACCTTGAAGGAAATTTGCGGCAAAGACGCTATCGCTTTGATCGAGTTACCGATTGGCTAACCGCGACTTTTTCTAAGAGTCAAGCGGATGCTGCCGTAGATTGATCTGTTGTAGATTCCTCATCAGATGATTTTGGAACATAGAAGCGAGCAATAAGTAAGCCCAACTCGTAAAGCAAGGTCATAGGGACGGCCAATAGCAATTGGGAGAGCACATCAGGCGGCGTGACTATCGCTGCAATGACAAAGGCCCCAACAATCACGTATGGACGAATTTCTTTTAGCTTTGCCAGCGGCACCATTCCCATGCGCACCAAAACAACGACAACCACTGGCACCTCAAAAGTAATACCAAAAGCCAAGAAGGTTGTCATTGCAAAACTTAGGTAGTTATCGATATCCGTAGACATCTCCGCACCCAAGGGTGCGTTGTAACTAGCCATGAACTTAAATACTGTTGGAAATACCAAGAAGTAAGCAAAAGCCATACCAATAATAAATAAGGTGTAGCTACTCACCACCAAGGGGAGAATGAGTTTTCTTTCATGTAGGTATAGGCCTGGAGCAATAAAAGCCCAAAGCTGATACATCACTACTGGCAATGCGATTAAAAACGCTACCAACATAGTGACCTTCATTGGCACAAAAAATGAACCCGTGACATCAGTCACGATCATCTTGCCACCTGCAGGCAGAGCCTCTAATAAGGGTTGTGCAAACCAATGAAAAATATCCGGGGCCCAATAGACCAAGCAAACAAATACAACAATGATTGCTAACACCGACTTAATGACGCGATCACGCAATTCAAATAAGTGGGACAGAAAAGTTTCCTGTAGCCCTGAATCTTGCGTTGAATTATTTTCAGTCATGCGTAACGATTTTTATTCTTTTTTGTTCTTTTAGTTTTTGCTTTTACTTTGATTACTTTTCTTGCTTTTTTCTTGCTTATTTGCCAGCACTATGATGAAAACGCTTCATTCTAGCGGCGCCAGACTGCACGCGAGTACGCAAACCTGTTGAGCGCTTAAACCAAACCGGCCTCGCCGCACGGCGAACACCCCAGCTATTACGTCCTTGACGTTTGGTTTTGCGCAGCACTTCCTTTTCATCAAGGGGTGGCTTATCAAAACTCGTTTCAAAAATATCCGCTTGATCGCTTAAGTTAGCCCCAGCTTCTTGCACCGCTGAACCTACGCTATTCTCAACCTCTTTAAGAGTGGCAGCCGTTTCTTCACGGA
>CAZHWF010000137.1:0-2078 GCA_964536365.1 uncultured Polynucleobacter sp. | reverse complement strand
GCTTTACCAAAATCCGCACTCCCAATCAAGGCAACCCGCATCTTAGATCACCTTATCGTGACGGAGAGAAATCAAATCGTCAGTGGTGTAACCCAACTCATGAAGAATCTCGTCGGTGTGCTCACCAAGCAATGGTGAACGTGTCACTTCAGTTGGGCTATCAGACATCTTGATTGGGTTACCAACAGTGAGGTACTTGCCACGAATTGGATGATCCACTTCAACAACAGTGCCAGTCGCACGCAATGCAGGCTCTTCAGCAATTTCTTTCATGGAAAGAATTGGACCACATGGAATGTCATACTTGTTCAAGATGTCCATGACTTCAAACTTAGTTTTAGTCATCGTCCACTTTTCGATTTCACCGAAAATTTCCATGAGGTGTGGCAGGCGCGCCATGGGTGATGCGAAACGCACATCGGTAATCCAATCTTCGCGACCAATTACCTTGCAAACCGCCTCCCAAACTGGGGCCTGAACAATGACATACATATATGCATTTGGATCGGACTCCCAACCCTTGCATTTCACAATCCAGCCTGGTTGACCGCCACCTGAAGCATTACCAGCTCGTGGTACAGAATCACCGAACTCACCATTAGGAAATTGTGGGTATTCCTGCATGAGTCCATTGCGCTCTAAGCGTTGCTGGTCCCGCAACTTCACGCGACATAAGTTCAATACGGCGTCTTGCATTGCGGCCAATACCTTCTGGCCACGACCGGAGTGCGTACGCTGATAAAGAGCAGTCACGATACCTAAAGCCAAATGTAAACCAGTACCACTGTCACCAATTTGCGCACCAGTCACCATTGGAGGGCCATCATCAAAACCAGTGGTTGAAGCAGAACCGCCAGCGCATTGCGCAACGTTCTCGTAGACTTTGCAATCTTCGTATGGACCAGGGCCAAAACCTTTAACGGAAGCCATGATCATCATTGGATTGAGCTCTTGAATACGTTCCCAAGTAAAACCCATGCGATCTAATGCGCCTGGCGCAAAATTCTCGACCAAAACATCGCACTCTTTAATGAGGCGCTCAAGAATCTCTTTGCCCTTTTGGGTTTTCGTGTTCACAGTAATAGAACGCTTGTTGTGGTTCAACATGGTGAAATACAAACTGTCGGCATCTGGAATGTCACGCAATTGACCACGTGTAGCATCGCCTTCGCCAGACTTTTCAACCTTAATAACATCCGCACCAAACCAAGCCAGCAACTGAGTACAGGTTGGACCTGATTGAACGTGAGTAAAGTCGAGGATTTTGACCCCTTCTAATGCTTTTGCCATGATTTAAGTCCTAATAAGAATAAAAATTTTGAATTGAGGCAATTTTACCAGCGGGAAATTAGGGAAATTTAAGGTTGCCCAATTTTTGGGCACAATTTCCACATAAGCCTTTATCAACACCATTATCTGGAGGTTTATTGATAGGTGTATAGGGCCATACGCAGCTAGGATTGGGGATTTTCAAGATCCGAGAGGCGCTTTTTCAGGGCCCTCTCCTCCGCAAAACGGGCTGTCTCGTCGCGAATAATGGCCACCACGCCATTTGCTTTACCTGAAGCGTCAAATAGCATGCCAACGGTAAAGGCGATGGAAAGCATACCGCCATCTTTATGCTTTGCTGGCACTTTCAACAGCGAGGTTCCATAACGCGTTGTCCCAGTTTCCATGGAGTGACTATAACCCTCGTTATGACGTTGACGCTGTCTTTCTGGAACGATAATGTCAAGTGTTTGCCCGAGCGCCTCTTGTTCGGAATATCCAAAGATACGCGTGGCGGCAGGATTCCACAAAACAATTTTTTCATGGGCGTCAGCCACAATAATGGCATCGCCCACACACTCAACTAATTGCTGTAAATCGACATTGGTTTTCATGGGATCAGTCTACAGATTTTATGAAAATGGTGTTAATTTTTACTTTATTAACTTTGCTCACTTGCAAGCGCTTGCTACAAGTTGCAATGAAATAAAAAAGGCGCTCACGAGGAGCGCCTTAAAGAAACTGCATTTATTGCAGATACTTATTTTTATTAAACCGCTTTTGCTGCGTGCAACTTAGCAATATCATCT
>CAZHWF010000136.1:0-2118 GCA_964536365.1 uncultured Polynucleobacter sp. | reverse complement strand
TTCGTAAGCTCAGTGCAGGTGTGTATAACTATTTGCCGCTTGGATTGAAGGTCAGTCGCAAGGTGGAAAATATTATTCGCGAGGAAATGCATAGCGCTGGAGCAATTGAATTGCTCATGCCGATGATTCAACCGGCTGAGCTGTGGCAAGAGACTGGTCGCTGGGAAAAGATGGGGCCAGAATTACTGCGAATCAAAGATCGTCATGATCGTGATTTCTTAATCCAGCCAACTTCGGAAGAGGTAATTACCGATTTGGCGCGTAACGAGATTAAGAGTTACAAGCAATTACCTGTCAATTTTTATCAAATTCAGACAAAGTTTCGTGATGAACGCCGTCCTCGTTTTGGCATTATGCGTGGACGTGAATTCAGCATGAAAGATGCTTACTCGTTTGATCGCGATGCTGAGGGTCTGAAAAAGTCATACCAGATCATGTTTGATGCATACAACCGCATTTTTAAGCGTATGGGATTGCAGTTCCGCGCAGTGACTGCGGATAACGGGGCTATTGGTGGTTCAGGTAGTCAAGAGTTCCACGTGATTGCTGATACTGGTGAAGATGCCATTGTTTACTGCCCCAATTCTGATTACGCAGCTAATCTTGAGGCGGCAGAATCTTTAGTATTAATTGCAAGTCGTGCCGCACCTTCTGTTGCGATGACTAAGGTGGCAACACCAGATCAGACAAACTGTGCTGATGTGGCCAAGTTTTTGAACATCCCCTTAGAGAAGACTGTGAAGTCGCTATTGTTTGCTGCCGATCAAGAAAATGGACCAGCCAAACTATTCATGCTGTTAGTGCGCGGAGATCATGAGCTTAACGAAGTGAAGGCTAGCAAGATTCCTGGAATGGCCGAATCACGCTTTGCCACTGAAGCTGAAATCAAGCAAGCTTGTAATGCGCCTGCTGGTTATTTGGGCCCTGTTGGTGTGAGCGCTGGGGTGACAGTTGTCGCAGATCGCACGGTTGCCAATATGGCCGATTTTGTATGTGGCGCCAATGAGGCTGGTTATCACTTGACTGGTGTGAACTGGGGTCGTGATTTGCCGGAGCCCTTGGTATTCGATATTCGCAATGCGGTGATTGGTGACCCTTCGCCCGATGGCAAAGGCGTTGTGGATATTTGCCGTGGCATTGAAGTGGGGCATGTCTTCCAATTGGGCACCCGTTATTCAGAGGCAATGGGTTGTACATACTTGGATCAACAAGGTAAGGCGCAGCCAATGGTGATGGGTTGCTATGGTATTGGTGTTACGCGCTTACTTGGGGCGGCTATTGAGCAAGGTCATGATGAGAAGGGCATTATTTGGCCAATTTCCATGGCGCCATTTGAGGTAGTCATTTGCCCGATGGGTTACGAAAAATCAGAGGCGGTGAAAGCAGCCTGTGACCAATTGCATGATGAGCTATTGGCTGCTGGTGTTGATGTCATTTTGGACGATCGCAATGAGCGTCCAGGCGCCATGTTTGCTGATTGGGAGCTGATCGGAGCACCATTTAGGGTGGTGATTGGAGATCGCGGTTTAGCGGATTCTCAAGTGGAATTTAAAGGGCGCACAGATGTTGACTCTCAAAATATTCCACTAAGTGAGATTAAAACTAAGGTAATTGCAGCTGTACAAGCTGCAAAGCAGGCGGTTGGCAATTAAAACTTTGCCTTTAGTTGTCTCTGCTTTAGTTCAGTTCGCTCTTTTCTTTATTTCTTAAAGAGTCCGCCAATTCCTTTGGCGGCTCCTTTGGCTGCCATGCTAGCCATTGCGCGCGCCATTTTGCCTCCTTTGAATTGCTTCATCATGGTTTGCATTTGCTCGAATTGAGCGAGCAGACGATTCACTTCCTGTACTTCAACTCCTGAGCCTGCGGCGATGCGGCGCTTGCGACTGGCTTTAAGTAGCTCGGGTTTTCTGCGCTCTTGCGGTGTCATGCTGTCAATAATGCCGCGCATACGCGTAGTTTGTTTATCCGCATTACTGAGATTTGCTTTAGATGCGGCTTGAGCAACTTGACTTGGTAATTTATCCATCAAGCTAGCCATGCCACCCATCTTTTGCATTTGCATTAGTTGATCGCGAAAATCTTCGAGATCAAACCCGCCTTTAGAAATCTTACTGGCTA
>CAZHWF010000135.1:0-2148 GCA_964536365.1 uncultured Polynucleobacter sp. | reverse complement strand
TCAACCCCAAATTTAGGGTTGAAGGATCGCAATACCTTTGGTTTTGATGCGGTTGCGCAGCTTGCCTATGAGATCACACAGCCAGAGCAAATTCCAGCAGTCATGCAAGAAATCGCAGCCAAGAATTTGAAATGGCAAGTTTTGGGAGGTGGCAGCAATGTCATTCTTCCAGAAACTCTGCAAGGGGCTACCCTCTTGATGAATATTGCAGGCCAAGAAATAACCGCCTCAGACAAGGAGGCCACCATCCTGACGGTAGGTGGTGGTGTTAACTGGCACGAGCTAGTTGCCTGGACTCTAGAAAACGATATGCCTGGGCTTGAGAACTTAGCCCTCATTCCTGGGACCGTTGGCGCGGCCCCCATACAAAATATTGGCGCCTATGGCGTTGAAGTAGCAGATTACATAGATAGCATTGAAGCCTTTGATGCAACAAAGCAAGCCTTTGTCATCCTAACAAAAGAAGCATGCCGCTTCGCTTATCGCGATAGCTACTTCAAGCAAAATCCCCAACGATTTATAGTGACAAAGGTCGTTTTTAGAATTCCTAAAAGATGGCAAGCTCGAATTCAATACGCAGATTTAGCAAAGCAATTTTCTGAAGGTAGCAACCCCAGCCCAGAAGATGTTTTCTTGGCGGTGTGCAAGATTCGTACTCATAAACTACCTGATCCAAAACAGATCGGTAATGCAGGAAGCTTCTTTCAGAACCCGATTGTTCCCCATGAACAGTTCGAAACCCTTCTTAAAACCCATCCCAATTTAGTATCCTATCCAGATAATTCAGGTAAAAGAAAACTAGCAGCCGGCTGGCTGATTGATCAATGCGGTTTTAAGGGTCAACGCATGGGCGCTGTTGGCGTTTATGAGAATCAAGCTCTGGTTCTAGTTAACCATGGCAGCGGAAATGCACAAGATATTCTGGGCTTAGCCAAATGTATTCAAGATAAAGTGCGCTCAGAGTTTGGTGTCAGCCTACAAATTGAACCTAATATTTTTTAACTTTAAAGCAAGATTCAAAAGTCGTCATGCTATTGCAGCAATGTTGCTTGATGGAGCTTACTCATATGCAACTCAAAATCTGAGCCTCATATCTGCACTGTATTTTTGAATTTACGGCTCAAGCTTCACTTTAGAAATCTGCACTTCAGCCTCTCCCCCAGCCAAACGAATTTGATAAGCATTATTCGTCTTCAGATCCGCGGGATTGCGTACGGCAAGTAATTGCTCACCAGTTTTATTCAAGATCACTGCATAACCACGCTCGAGAGTTCTCTGGGGGTTAAGCATCTCTAGCTGCGATTGGTAATGTGTTTGGTTTCGTTTCCAGCTTTCCATACGCACCGACCAAGCTTGATTAAGGCGTTGCTGCCAGCCTTGTATTTGCTCTCGCATACGATCAGGATTTGGTAAGGCATGACTCAATCTGAGCGCCAATTGATCCAGTGTTTGCGCTTCACGTTCTATGCGTTGATTAATTCGCTGCAGTAATGCTTGCATGATGGCATTAAGCTCTTGCAACATTTGATCTCGACGCGGCGCTGCTAGCTCAGCTGCCCCTGTAGGAGTTGGCGCACGCAAGTCGGCAACAAAATCCGCAATCGTGAAATCGGTTTCATGACCAACGCCGCTGACTACTGGAATAGCAGAGTCAGCGATCGCATACGCAAGTTGCTCATCATTAAAAGCCCAGAGATCTTCTATGCTGCCGCCACCACGCACCAGCAAAATTACGTCCACTGCATTTTCTTTTTGAGCAGCTTTTAATGCGGAGATGATCCCAGCTGGTGCATCTGGGCCCTGCACTAAAGTGGGGTAAATCACAATCGGAATGTGTGGAGCTCGCCTTGCTAATGTACTTAAGACATCTTTTAAGGCAGCCGCTTGTGGCGAGGTAATGATGCCAATCGATTTGGGATGCGTTGGTATCTCTCGCTTGCGCTCCTCATCAAACAAACCTTCTTTAGCTAACTTGGCTTTCAACTTCAGGAAAGCTTCATATAAACCACCCATACCCTCACGACGCAAGGTTTGAATCGTTAGCTGAATATCGCCACGCGGAACATACATTCCCAAGCTAGCACTTACCTCAACCAAATCTCCTGATTGCGGCATAAAGCCAACTTGGCCATTGCGACCCCGGAACAT
>CAZHWF010000134.1:0-2173 GCA_964536365.1 uncultured Polynucleobacter sp. | reverse complement strand
ACCGATCGAGTGGCGTATTTCTACTTTAAACACCAGTTGCCATGAATATTTTAATGAGTTAGTAACCTAGTGTTTCATAGTTTTTAATTCTTTTGCCCAATTCATAAGGCATTTAGCGGTGAAACCACTTTCTGTATCCCAGCTCAAACGATTTGGAAAGTAGGGTCTTAATTCTTCACCAATTCCACAACCCCATAAATATAAATTCGTATGCTTCTCGCACCATTTAATAGCATGTATTAGATGATTTTTGAGGAAGTGTTCTCCATTTGCCTCAATAGTTGCTCTATCCATTGGGCAGCCATCGGAAAAGAGAATTAGTAAATTTTTGGTTTGATGATAATTGTTGGTCTTTTGCAAGCGTTCCGCCGCCCAAATAAGCGCTTCGCCATCAATGCTCTCGGCATAAATTTCTGGGCGTAATAGAGCGGCGATCCCTGATCGAGACCTTCTCCAATTTGTATCAAAGGCTTTAAAAATCCAGTGAGCCCGTTCGTTGAGACGACCGGGATTCGGGGGCTGTCCATTTTTGCGCCATTCTTTAAAGGGTCTTCCACCTTGCCAAGAGCTGGTGCTGTAACCAAGGACTTCTGTTTTAATGCCCGCTTGCTCTAGTATTCTTACCAAGGAATCAACACATATGGCAATTTTGACACGTTGCTCCTTCATGGAGCCAGAACAATCAATTAGCAGTGTTATCCTGGTATTTGTTTTGCTGGTGGTTGCAAGCTGTTTATATAAAGCTGGTTGTAGCGGTGAGGTGACGGCCCGAGTGAGAAAGCGACGGTCTAGCATTCCTTCTGCCTCAGTGGTTTGCCAGCGCTTTGGTAGTTGGCTAGAAAAGATTTGCTGATAGATTCGAATGAGCTTAGCCCAAGGAATATTTTGCTTGGCAATTTCTTGATTGAGTTGGTCTTGGTAGATGGCTAATTGACCAGGCCGAATTTTTTTCTTAGCCTCGGATTCGCTGTCATAGCTTGAGTTATATATGTGATATTTTTCGAGTGATTTTTTGAGCATAAGACGCTGCTCACTCGATTTGCCGGCAGGACTCTTAAAGTCTGCTGCTACTTTTCCAGCATGGGGTGGCACCCATTCGATTTTGAGATGGGCGGCACCTTGATTTCTGCGCTTTGTACGAATACTAGGATTATTGCGATACTCGTCTGCAATTAATCCAGAAGCTAGGCTAATTACTTCGTGAACTACTTGTGCATATGCTTCTTGATTATTGCGATTTGCTTTTAGCTTTACTAATAGTGAACCCATGTCCTGAGCTATGCCCGCTCTGGTAGCTTCAACAATATCTTGCATTAGCTGTGGAATTGCTTGGCTATTAAGCTTCATCCATACAGTTGAAAAGATGGTGACTAACAGCAGGCCAATACTGCCTTCAACGCCACCACTGGCAATAACTTGCTGCATCCAGGCAATAAATTGAGTCTGAGTATTCTTACGACATCCCTTGAGCTCTTCAGGGCAGTTGCTTTCAACGCGGATCTGTTCCAAGACCTCAAATATCAAAGATTCGATCATGCCCTCTGGAGCGAGTGATGCATGTAATGCTGCATCCGAATGGCGTAGGCGTAATGCGATGCCATCCAATACACCGCGTGGGTAAGCCCATGATGCTTTTAGATTTTTGAGATTGAGATGCGGAGCAATTGACTCCAGTGGGACTGCATTATGAAAGAGTTGCCAGTCTCTAATTTGCGCACTTTTTTCCCTGGACAATGACCTAATCATTGCCCCATATTGTTGCTGTTGTTCGAAATCTAGATGGGTTTGTGTTTGCAAGGTGGGTGTGAGTACGCCTGGTTTATTTGTTATTTAAATGTAGTTCGCTAGCGAAGCAGCGCTGGTAGTATTCCGCCACTAAGGTTTTTTCTTCTGACTCACATTTATTTAAAAATGCCAGAGAAAATGCAATCTGTAAGTTTTTAAAGATGCGCCAGTTTTCACCCCAGGTAATTAGTGTTCTGGTCGACATTAGTGTAGAAAGATCACCCGCTGCAAAGCCACTTCTAGTAAGGTTGGCAAGGCTAATCATCTCCTTTGCCTGAGCATCCGATAGCTCTGGTACTTTAGCCATCAAAATCTTCTGCTCTTCCTGCGGCTCTAGATAGTTCAACGCTGCAACAATGTCCCAGCGATCCATTTGACCGTGATTCAG
>CAZHWF010000133.1:0-2219 GCA_964536365.1 uncultured Polynucleobacter sp. | reverse complement strand
GAATTGGTTACCAAAAACACCTCTTCCAATGTATTTGGATCTTCAGAAACATAACCCAAATTACCAGACACCCACCATACAGCGCAGATTGCCAATCCTACGGCGATACCGGCAATTAAATTTTCGGCAGTCCAAAAAGCTTTACTAGCCAAAGCATAAGCAATAAAGGCTGAACCAATAATCAAACTCAAAGCCAAATGCAGATTGGATCTAGCAACACCAAGCGGCGCACTCAAAAGACTGGGCAAATCTTGCGGAGTATTAAAAGTAATAAACATAGTGTCTAAAGTATTGGTGCGTATAACGCCCAAAAAACCACGCATGGTCATATAAGCCGTCAGACCCAAAACCATAAACACAATAATGGACTTTAGATTGCCACCTCCAATACGTACTAATGTTTTACTGCCACATCCGGAGGCTAAGACCATTCCAAAACCAAACAAAATACTCCCGACAATGGTTGATAGCCATAAAAATTTATTGCCGGTGTACATACTTTTCAGAGGATCAATCAATCCCGCATAGGACATCAAGGCAAAGCCAATGATGGCAACGCCAATAGCCAAAAACCACTGCCTGAGACGATCCCAGCTAGACATAATGAACGCATCTGAGACTGCGCCCATGCTGCAGAATCCAGTTTTTTGCATTACTACACCAAGCGCAAAGGTAATAACAAAAGTAACCCAGAGAACTGTTTTACTTAAAGAGCCAATATCCACAACGTCCATAAAAAAGTATTTTAAGAATTAAGGTTTAAATTTATAAAACTGCTGATTCAGAAAAGCGGTGACATCGGCCTCATCCTCCGGGAATAGATCAAGGCGAAGTTCCGTGTTGCATAGCGCAACCATCTTCTTTAAATTGGCCAAGGATTTCACTTTGCTATCAGAACGGGTGTAAATCATGTCTCCATTACCAAAACCGCTTTTTTTGGCATGACACGCATAGCACTTTTGCTGATCGATTGCCTTACCATTTGCTAAGTCTGGAGCAGCGAGCACAGGCGCGCCGATGAGAGCGCCGGCCAGGACAACTGAAATAGATCGAAGGAAAGTCATTTTCATTAAAAATCAAGGATTTAGCATTAATCCTCTATTTTAAGGCCCAATCGACGAATTTGCCTGACGACGGGACCTGACCTAGTTACCCTACTCAGCCTGTATAGATAGGTAAACGTTATAGGCGTTCATGCGATTGGCAGCTCTAAAAAGGGGCATACCTTCATATTCTGACCAATCGGCCTGCTGATAGGCGTCCTCAAAGGGGTCTAAGTTGATAGCCGCCTTTGACATAGATTCACGCAAGTATTTTAAGTATTCCCGCGTAAAGGCGATATCTTCAGCTGGCCTTACTGAGTAATTCCCATGACCCGGGATCACGACGTTAGGGTTCAATTTTTCAATTTCATCTAGGGCAATCAGCCACCCTTTACTATCTGCATTCCCTACAAATGGGATGCGTCCTCTAAAGACCAAGTCCCCTGCAAAAAGCACTTTTTCCGACGGCACATACACCATGAGATCTTCAGGAGCATGAGCAGGACCCACTCTACTTACAAAGAAATTAATCCCGCCAACAGATAACTTTGTTTTTTGATCAACCCAAACATCAGCGGAAATCAATTTAGTGTTTTCATTCACCCAAGGGGCGAAATCTATTCTTGAGGCAATAAGGCGCTGCTTTGCCGTTTCAGAGGAGAGATAATTTCTACCCTCGCCTTGAGCGTAAATTTTTGCGCCAATCTTTTTAAATTCTTGCAAGCCATAAACATGGTCTGCGTGATAGTGACTAACAATTACAGCGACAATTTTTTGTGGGGTAATTTTCTTGATTTCAGCAATAAGCTTTTGCGCAAGAATCGGCGAACCCAATGCATCAACAACAACCACCCCGCCAGGAGTCACTACAAAGCCTGCATTAGAAATAAAGTTTTGGTTCGCACTACTTCCCATTTCTGGAAAGCCTTGTACAAAATAGGTGTGGGGCGCTACCTGTATTGGCTTTAGCTGAATCGTGTCGCTTGGCTTGGTCTGACCAAAAGCCGAACTAAAAAAGATAAGGGATCCCATCAGGATCCCTGCAAGACTTTTAAAGCAACTCATATAAGACTGTTTAAGGCTTGATGTAAGCAAAACCATCTTTATATTGCAAATCTGCAACACGAGCCACGCCCGATGGCGTGAAATCAGTATCAAGGATGAATTGATCTTTCT
>CAZHWF010000132.1:0-2245 GCA_964536365.1 uncultured Polynucleobacter sp. | reverse complement strand
GCAAGGCCAATTTAATCTGGCAGCTACTTGCTCTATATGAGTGGATTTACCGGTGCCATGCATTCCTTGCAGCATGACCCTGCGATTGAAAGCAAAGCCCGCCAGAATGGCGAGTGTTGCCTCAGGGTTGAGTTGATAGCTTGGATCAACCGCAGGTACAAGCTCACTAGCTTGGTTAAATGCGGGGATCTCAAAGTCCGCAAAGTCACGACATTCTGGGAAGGCAGTATGTAGGGAAACCTGTTTTTCGGGCTGTAAACCCATTAAATCAATAGAAGAGGTGTTTTCAGCCATTTCCTTGCCTTTAAAAGTCTTAATATGTTGTCAAATATATTCCAGATTGGGGTTTATATGCTTGACTTTAGTAAAAATACGCTATTATTATTCATATTGTAGAACAAAATGTTCCGTTTAATTGAATACCTAGGAGAGCTTTATGACTAAGTCTGGCGCTAATTTACCTACCGGCCCACAAAAAATGACCCCTTCCGAAGCATTTGTGGAGACCATGGTCGCCAATAAGGTGAAGGATATCTTTGGAATCATGGGTTCAGCCTTTATGGATGCGATGGATATTTTTGCTCCAGCAGGTATTCGTTTGATTCCCGTTGTTCATGAGCAAGGTGCCGCACATATGGCCGATGGCTATGCGCGCGTTAGTGGCAATCATGGTGTGGTGATCGGACAAAATGGTCCTGGCATTAGTAACTGTGTCACTGCAATTGCTGCTGCTTACTGGGCACATAGCCCAGTCGTGATCATTACACCTGAAACGGGAACAATGGGTATGGGCTTAGGTGGTTTCCAAGAAGCCAATCAATTGCCGATGTTTGAAGAGTTTACAAAGTATCAAGGACATGTGAACAATCCAAAGCGTATGGCTGAATTCACAGGCCGTTGTTTTGATCGCGCTCTTTCAGAAATGGGCCCAACTCAGTTAAATATTCCACGCGATTATTTTTATGGCGAGATCGAAGTAGAAATTCCACAGCCTAATCGTCTTGATCGTGGTCCTGGTGGCGAGAAGAGTTTGGATGAAGCGGCAGAGCTCCTGGCTAATGCTAAGTTCCCAGTCATTATTTCTGGTGGTGGCGTAGTGATGGGTGATGCAGTAGAGGAATGCAAAGCATTTGCTGAGCGCCTAGGCGCACCAGTTGTTAACAGCTATTTGCATAACGATTCATTCCCTGCAAGTCACCCATTGTGGTGTGGACCCCTTGGATATCAAGGCTCTAAGGCTGCGATGAAGTTAATATCTCAGGCTGACGTAGTTGTTGCCTTGGGTTCGCGCCTAGGACCATTTGGCACATTGCCACAGCATGGTATGGACTACTGGCCAAAAAATGCCAAGATCATTCAGATTGATGCTGACAATAAGATGCTCGGTTTGGTGAAGAAAATTTCTGTAGGTATTTGTGGTGATGCTAAAGCTGCTGCTGTTGCACTTACTAAGCGTTTGGAGGGCAAGAAGTTAGCCTGCGATGAGACCAAGGCAGACCGCGCCAAAACAATTGCCTCAGAAAAAGCCGCATGGGAAAAAGAGTTGGATGAGTGGACTCACGAAAAAGACCCATTCAGCTTGGATATGATTGAAGAGCAGAAAAAAGAAGTGACACCAACGGGTGGTCATTACTTGCACCCACGTCAAGTTCTTCGCGAGCTCGAGAAGGCGATGCCTGCAGATGTAATGGTGTCTACCGATATCGGCAACATCAACTCGGTTGCTAATAGCTATCTCCGCTTTGAAAAGCCACGTAGTTTCTTTGCGCCAATGAGCTTTGGTAACTGCGGTTATGCATTGCCGACGATTATTGGTGCCAAAGCAGCAGCGCCAAATCGTCCTGCGATTGCCTATGCCGGTGATGGCGCATGGGCAATGAGTATGGTCGAGATTTTGACTGCCGTTCGTCACGACATTCCTGTTACAGCGGTTGTATTCCATAACCGTCAGTGGGGTGCCGAGAAAAAGAACCAAGTGGACTTCTACAACCGTCGCTTTGTGGCAGGCGAGCTCGAGAGTCCAAGCTTTGCGGGTATCGCGCAATCAATGGGCGCAGAAGGCATCGTGGTTGACCAGCTTGATCAAGTTGGGCCAGCCCTGAAGAAGGCTGTTGAAATGCAGATGAAGGAAGGTAAGACCTGTGTGATCGAGATTATGTGTACTCGTGAACTTGGTGATCCGTTCCGTCGCGACGCCTTATCTAAGCCAGTACGCTTCTTGGATAAATATAAAGATTACGTATAA
>CAZHWF010000131.1:0-2318 GCA_964536365.1 uncultured Polynucleobacter sp. | reverse complement strand
GTGCATACGTGGGTGGTTAACCAACTCGCCGAGACGGTCATGTTGCATATCCATGCCATAGACATCCCAATCCGTTGTCTCCAGGATGCGCTTGGAAAGATGGTGGCCAATGAAGCCATTAACGCCAAGAATGAGTACTTTTTTCATTTTTACTGCCTCGTTTAATCTAATTGGATCTTGCTTAATGTGTTGCTTATTTGCTTGCTGGAAACCATTCCAATATTTCAATTGCTTGGCGATCCCCGCAAATGCCGAATACCCGATTATCAACCACTTGGATGCCGTAAACCCCAAGATCGAGATTGGCTGGAAATGGCCCTTTTAGGCTTGTGCGGGCCACAATCATGGTTTTGCCCTTGTAGCCTGTAAAGGCGCCTGGATAAGGGGGTGCTACTGCCCGAACTAGGTTGTGAACTTGCTTGGCGGACTGATCCCAAAAAATTTCTCCGTCAGCAGGCTTTCTGCCGCCAAAATAACTGCCTTTTTCAAGTTCATTGGGCTTGCGGGGCACGATTCCTTGTAAAAGACTGGGTAAGGCCTCGTTAATCACCGTCACTGCTGCTTTGCTGACTTTTTCAAATACATCGGTAGCGGTTTCATCGGGGCCGATTGTGACTGCGGATTGACCAACAATATCTCCCGCATCGGGCTTAGCTTCCATGACATGTAAAGTTGCACCAGTTTCAGCTTCTCCATGCAAGATAGCCCAATTGACAGGTGCTCGCCCACGATACTTTGGTAGTAATGAGCCATGCATATTTAGAGCGGCAATTTTGGCGCAAGCCAAGATTTGCGCGGGAATCATAAAGCGGTAGTAGAAAGAGAAGATGTAGTCAGGCGCCAGTGCTTGAATTTTGGGAGTGAGTTCAATCAACTCCTGCGCATTTGGTGTGAGATAGGGGATATTTTTTTCCGCGCAGAGTTTAGCTACGCTTCCAAACCAAACATTCTCATGAGGATCATCTTGATGGGTGAGTACTAAATCAATGTTGATTCCAGCATGAATTAAAGCCTTTAAGCAATGAACACCAACATCATGGTAGGCAAAGACGACTGCGTGCAATTATTTTTTCTCTAGTACGGTTTGCACAACATAGCGAGGACGTTTGCGGATCTGTTGATAGATGCGTCCAATATATTCACCTAAAAGACCTAGGCCAAACAACATCACACCAATCAAGAAGAAGGTCAGGGCGAATAAGGTAAATACTCCCTCCACCTCAGCGCCCAGAACGAAGCGGCGCACCAGCAGGTATGCAAACAAGCTGCCAGCAGCTAGTGACAGTAGCATTCCCAAAATCGAGAAGATCTGCAGCGGCATAATTGAAAAGCCAGTGACCAAATCAAAATTCAGACGAATTAATTGATAGAGACTGTATTTGGATTCACCGGCAAAGCGCTCTTCATGTTTCACAGTAATTTCAACTGGGTTTGCTGCGAAGGTGTAAGCCAGTGCTGGAATAAATGTATTGCCTTCATCACATTGGCGCACCAAGTCAACAATACGACGGCTATAGCCACGCAGCATGCAGCCTTGATCAGTCATGGTGATGCGTGTGATGTTCTCGCGTAAGCGATTCATAGCGCGTGAAGCAAATTTTCTAAAGAAGCTGTCCTGACGATCTGCGCGAATAGTGCCGACATAGTCATGACCTTTTAGCAATTGCTCTGTCAAGGCATCAATCTCTTCAGGCGGGTTTTGTAAATCCGCATCCAGGGTAATGATGTGTTGACCTTGCGCATATTCAAAGCCAGCCATGATCGCCATATGTTGACCAAAGTTGCTATGAAATAACACTGCGCGAGTCACATCGGGACGCAATTCAACTTGCTTGGATAGGATGCCCGCCGATCGATCTTTGCTGCCGTCGTTAATGAAGACGATCTCATAGCTAATATTGCGTTTAGAGGCCAGGGTATCTAAAGCGGGATATAAGCGATCGAATAAGGCCTGAAGGCCATCTTCTTCGTTATAAACGGGAATAACAATGCTGAGAATTGGGTTGGCAACTAAATTTGCAGTCATGCCGCAATTTTGCCTGAATCTGAGACCTTAACCCAAGAACACTAGTTTTTGAGGTGTTTCCGCATCATTCCGACCAAACCCCTGGCTATGCGGCCAATATCCTCATCTGCCATTGCAGGAAATAAAGGGAGGGTCAGAATGGATTTACCAATTCGTTCAGCTATGGGCGTATCGGAAGTTTTGTAGCCTTGGTTTTGATAAAGCGTAAAGCAGGTAATGGCCGGGTAATGTACCCCGGTACCAATACCTAAATCTTTAAGATCGGTCATTATCTGGGCGCGATCTGCGTTTA
>CAZHWF010000130.1:0-2345 GCA_964536365.1 uncultured Polynucleobacter sp. | reverse complement strand
AAAGCTTGGTGTGTAAGCCATACTGAGGTCAGCATGAGGCATGAGCTTGCCTTTATTGAAGCGCCCTTCAGGATCAACACGATTCTTATAGCTACGGAAATCCTTTAACTCGGCCTCAGTTAAATACTCTAACTTCGTAATACCAATACCATGCTCTCCGGAAATGACGCCATCCAAAGAACGGGCTAATTTCATAATTCGGTCAACCGCACGATGCGCATCTTGCAACATCTCATAGTCATCCGAGTTCACTGGAATATTAGTATGCACATTACCGTCACCAGCGTGCATGTGCAAAGCTACAAAAACCCGCTTACGCAAAATGTTCTTATGAATTGCCTCTAACTCAGTCAGGATGGGTTCAAAAGCAAGGCCGCGGAAGATGATGCGCAACTCTGAACGCACCTCCTCTTTCCATGAGGCGCGCAATGAGTAATTTTGCAGTTGCGGAAAATAGGCATCCATTTGCGTAAGCCAATCGGCCCAACGCGAACGTACTTTCGCAATTAACTCCAAAGCTTGCTGCACTCGATCACCCAAAATTTCGGCAGTCGGAATTTCATATTCCTCATCACTCTTGCCAAGCGGTAATGCACCTTTCTTCAAAAAGGTCTCAAGACCATCGAGCACTTGCAGTTTATTTTTGAGTGATAGCTCAATATTGATGCGATCAATCCCATCGGTGTACTCGCCCATACGGGACAAAGGAATAACAACGTCTTCGTTGATCTTAAAAGCATTCGTATGTCGAGCAATCGCTGCGGTACGCGCACGATCTAACCAGAACTTCTTACGCGCTTCAGCACTAACGGCCACAAAACCTTCGCCAACACGTAAGTTGGCCATGCGCACCACTTCACTGGTGGCTGCGGCAACGGCCTCTTCGTCATCACCAGCAATATCGCCAATCAAGACCATCTTCGGCAAACTATTGCGTTTGGATTTGGTTGAGTAACCAACTGCCCTTAAGTAACGATCATCTAAGTGCTCAAGGCCAGCCAGAATGGGTCCGCCTTGCTTACTTAAGGTTTCTAAATATGCCTTAATCTCGACGATACTGGGAATCGCTTCGCGCGCTTGACCAAAAAACTCCAAGCAAACAGTACGCATGTACTTTGGCATACGATGCAACACCCAAGTTGCGCTGGTAATCAATCCGTCGCAACCTTCTTTTTGCACGCCAGGCAATCCAGCTAAAAACTTGTCAGTAACGTCTTTGCCCAAACCTTCTTTACGGAAGCGCTTACCCTCAACCTCTAATAATTCCTTCTTAAGAATACGTTCGCCTGGTTCGCTATTACCATCAGACCAAGTCAGCTGAAAGCGTGCTGTTGCCACATCATGGATCTTGCCCATATTGTGATCAAGCCGCTCAATATCCAACCAATTTCCTTCAGGATCAACCATGCGCCAACTGGCAAGATTATCCAAGGCAGTGCCCCAGAGAACTGCTTTTTTGCCGCCAGCATTCATCGCAATATTGCCGCCAATACAACTTGCATCAGCAGAAGTTGGATCAACCGCAAAGACAAGTCCAGCATGCTCAGCGGCGTCAGAGACTCGACGTGTTACAACTCCCGCACCAGTAAAAATAGTAGACACTTCGCGATCTAAACCAGGCAACTTCCTAATCTTGACACCGCCAATATCTTGCAACTTCTCGGTATTAATGACCGCTGACATCGCATAGAGCGGAATAGCGCCGCCGGTATATCCCGTGCCACCTCCACGAGGAATAATGGTGAGGCCTAATGCAACACAAGCCTTGACCAATCCAGGGATTTCAGATTCGTAATCAGGCTTAAGAACAACAAGTGGAAATTCAACGCGCCAGTCAGTTGCGTCAGTTACATGCGCAGCTCGCGATACGCCGTCAAAACAAATATTGTCTGCAGCGGTGTGACGACCTAATTCTTTACGTGCACGCTTGCGAACGTCTTCAACTTCTTTAAAACCATTCGCAAAATTTTCAATGGCTCGATACGCGGCATTTAATAAAACTTCTACTTGATCGGCAGAATCCCCATTATTACGCTTCTTGACTTCACCCAAGCGATGCCACAAGGCATCGATTAATTGCTTACGACGATTTGGGTTATCCAATAAATCATCCTGGAGAAAAGGATTGCGTTGCACTACCCAGATATCCCCTAGGATTTCAAACAACATCCGCGCAGAACGGCCGGTCCGTCGAACACTGCGTAGATCATTCAGAACGCGCCATGACTCCTCACCTAGAAGGCGAATCACAATCTCTCTATCGGAAAAGGAGGTGTAGTTGTAGGGAATTTCACGAAGACGGGGAGAGCCCGCCTCAGCGTCCAACAACTGGTTCAAAGCTAATG
>CAZHWF010000129.1:0-2352 GCA_964536365.1 uncultured Polynucleobacter sp. | reverse complement strand
GAGCAGTGCGTGCTATTCAGGCAAAAGTTGCCATTATTCGTTAATTTTTTTGATCGCTACACACTACATAGACCATCATGATTGAACTTCAGAACGTTTCTAAATGGTATGGCTCATTTCAGGTGTTGACTGATTGCAGTACATCAATCAAAAAAGGAGAGGTTGTAGTTATTTGCGGCCCATCTGGTTCAGGTAAATCCACTTTAATTAAGACTATTAACGCATTAGAACCATTTCAGTCGGGTCAAATTTCAGTTGACGGCATCAATTTGCACGACCCAAAAACAAACTTACCAAAATTACGGTCCAGGGTCGGTATGGTGTTTCAGCATTTTGAGCTTTTTCCGCACCTCAGTGTTACTGAAAATTTAACGCTCGCACAAATGAAGGTGTTGGGGCGATCCGCCGATGAGGCTAATGTGCATGGCCTTAGATACTTAGAGCGTGTTGGCTTGTTGGCGCAAAGAGATAAATTTCCAGGGCAGCTATCAGGTGGTCAGCAGCAGCGTGTTGCTATTGCTCGTGCTTTGAGTATGGATCCAGTCGTGATGCTATTTGATGAGCCTACGTCAGCGCTTGACCCCGAAATGGTTGGTGAGGTCTTAGACGTGATGATCACACTTGCAAACGAAGGCATGACAATGTGTTGCGTGACGCATGAGATGGGTTTTGCTAAGAAGGTGAGTGATCGCGTGATCTTTATGGATAAAGGCCGTATTGTTGAGGATTGCAGTAAAGCGGAGTTCTTTGAGCGGCCTGAAGCTCGCTCACCAAGAGCGAAAGATTTTTTATCAAAAATTCTGGATCACTAATTTTGTAAAATTAGGTTCAATTGGCTAGTAATTTTGGTTTTGGACGTTTGCCAACTTGTGTGGTTAGCTCTACTTCTTTGCCCTTGCGCAAAATAGTCAGCTTAGCTTGATTGCCTGGATTGATTTGGGCAACCTGGTTTAAAAGTCCACGCACGTCTTTTATGGGGTTGCCATTTACGGAAATCAAAACATCTCCGGGCTTAACCCCGCCGCGCGCTGCAGGACCACCCTCAAGTACACCGGATATCAGCACACCTGTGGTGTTGCCAGGCAGCCCTAATGACTCTGAGAGCTCTTTGGATAGGTTTTGTGGCTCCACGCCAATCCATCCTCTGGTAACGCTGCCATTGGCTAATATGGACTCCATGACTTGTTTTGCAAGGTTGATAGGAATCGCAAACCCGATGCCCATAGATCCGCCATTATTGGAATAGATTGCAGTATTAATTCCGATGAGATTGCCGCGAGTATCAATCAGTGCTCCTCCAGAATTTCCCGGATTAATAGCGGCATCTGTTTGAATGAAATTTTCAAAAGTATTAATGCCAACATGGTCGCGCCCTAATGCGGAAACAATTCCAGAAGTCACTGTTTGACCAACTCCAAATGGATTGCCAATTGCAAGGACAACATCCCCCACGTGCACGGATTCAACTTTACCCAGGGTGATTGGTGTTGGAAGTTGTTTAGCTTCTATCTTCAATACTGCGATATCCGTTTCGGGATCGCTGCCAACAAGTTTCGCTTTAATTTTTCTACCATCGGCTAGAGCTATATCAATATCATCCGCATCATTTATTATATGATGATTGGTCAATATATAGCCTTCAGGGCTCACTAATACGCCGGATCCAAGGCTTGAGGTGGGGCTTTCCTCGGGTGGTTGATCCCCAAAGAAAAATTTAAAAAATGAATCCTCAGAATTTGGACCGGCACCTTTACGGGTCTTGGGTTTTGCGCTTACTTTGCTGGTAAAGATGTTCACTACGGCTGGCATCGAACGCTTGACTGCATCATGATAAGAGCCAGGACTTAACTTCCCATCGTAATCACTTTCCTTGAGCGAAGCGGTGGGTACAAAAGAGGCAACTGTGGAACCCGTAAGCCATTCTGGTTTCAAAGTTGCCACGATAAATATCGCCGCCAAAATCACAGTTACTGCTTGTGAAAATAGAAGCCAATATTTTTGTAGGGAAGAATTCATGGGCGCAGAATTTACTTACGGTCAAACTTTCCAGAAAAATTATTTTTTCAGGCTGTCGCGGATTTCGCGGAGCAACACAACATCTTCTGGTGTTGGTGGGGGAGGGGGTGCGTCCATCTGGCGAACCTTATTGACCACCTTGACCATTTGGAAGATAACAAAGGCCAAAAGGATGAAATTGATGGAAATGGTGATGAAATTGCCATAGGCAAAAATGGGTACCCCGGCCTTTTTGAGGGCATCAAATGTCCTAGGAACACCCTCAGGAATTCGGCCAAGGACTATAAAAAGGTTCGTAAAGTCGATATGACCCCCTAAAAGGCTTGAAATAACAGG
>CAZHWF010000128.1:0-2478 GCA_964536365.1 uncultured Polynucleobacter sp. | reverse complement strand
AATTGCTGCCATCAAAACAGCAGTCTTTGCAAAATTAAACATTTCTACTCCTTTGTCTGAAAGCGCAACAATTTTTCAACATCGCCAACTGTCTGCAGACACATCTTGGCACCCATTTTTTTTCCGCCAGGCTTTTGCATTTCTAAAACCTCGAGGACACCTTTACCGCATTGAATATATACACCTTCTGCACCAAAGCCCAAAATATCGCCCGGATTTGCAGCAGGGTCTATAAGACTGTTACTTGCTTGTCTTGAGCTCCAAAATTTAATTAACTGATCATTCAAATGACTTGTTGCACCCGGAAACGGATTAAAAGCCCGAATACGTTGATCAAGCTCTTTGGCACTTAAAGTCCAATTAATCTCCGCCTCGCTCTTGAGAATCTTTTCGGCATAAGTAACGCCCTCTTTTGCTTGCGGGGTACGAATAAGGCTTTTGCCCTGCTCAATGGCATTGAGAACGTCCACGATAGCCTTTGCACCTAGTTGAGCCAGTCGATCATGCAGGCTTGCACTTGTTTCATTGTTAGCAATCTCAAGATCGGCAACCAAAACTGTATCTCCCGTATCTAGCCCCGCATCCATTTGCATAATGCAAACACCGGTTTTGATATCTCCTGATTCAATTGAACGCTGTATAGGGGCAGCACCCCTCCAGCGAGGCAACAAAGAGGCGTGAATATTAAAGCTGCCATGCCTTCCTGGCCGCTCGCTGACATCCAAAATCTCTTGCGGCAATATCAAGCCATACGCAACAACCACCATGGCATCAAACTCAACTGAAGATAAATACTCATAAGCTGCTTTTGCTTGAGCCTGCTTCTGTGGGTCTGGACTGGATTGCCTTAATGTTTCGGGCTGCAGCACCGGGATATTGTTTTGTAATGCGAATTCTTTGACTGGGCTAGCCTGTAAATGCATGCCTCTGCCAGCTCGACGATCTGGCTGTGTAAGAGCCAAAACAATGTCATGTCCAGCATTGTGAATGGCTCGCATCGCTTGCGCAGCAAATTCTGGAGTTCCAGCAAAAACGATTTTCATTGGGGCGCTTAGCGCTGACCTACTAACTCTTTAGCGCGCTTCTTCATTTTTTGTGAAATGCGGGTTCGCTTTAGCATTGACAAGTACTCAACAAAAACTTTTCCTTGCAAATGATCTAACTCGTGCTGCAAGCAAACCGCAAGTAAGCCATCGGCCTCGATCTCAAATTCCTTGCCGTCAAGATCCAAAGCTTTTACGCGTATCTTGGAGGGTCGCTCGACTTCGTCATAAAACTCTGGCACAGACAAACATCCTTCGCGCCAAGATTTAGTCTCTGCACTTGCCCAAACAATTTCCGGATTAATAAAAACCATTAATTCATTTTGTTCATCGGAGACATCGATCACCACTATGCGCTCATGAATATCCACCTGTGTCGCGGCAAGACCAACACCTGGGGCGTCGTACATTGTTTGCGCCATGTCGGCAACTATTTTTTTAACCCGAGCATCAACCTGCGCTACTGGTTTAGCAACCTTGTGCAAGCGCGGATCGGGATAGCAAAGAACAGTTAACAAAGCCATATAAGAATTATCCAACAGAGTAATCAGTCTGTCCCGATTGTCGCAACCCTCTTAAAAAACAAAACTGGCTTATGCAAACAACCACCATGCCCAACCACGCAGCTCGAATAGACCAGCAAAATCCGGAATACCCAACCCGACTTCATGATTTAGCAGATCCACCCTCCGCTATTTATATATGTGGCGACATCAAACTTTTCAAGACTCCCATGATTGCTATCGTTGGCTCAAGGTGCGCCAGCCCTGCCGGCCTTAAAAATGCCCGCTTTTTTGCTCAAGCCCTATCAAAGGCCGGCCTTCTTGTTATTTCCGGCTTAGCAAAAGGGGTTGATGGCGCCGCCCACCAGGCAGCCCTGGATACGGGACCTTGTCACACAACCGTAGCGGTATTGGGCACTGGAGTTGATATTGTCTACCCTCGC
Organism: uncultured Polynucleobacter sp.; assembly: GCA_964536365.1. GTDB lineage: Bacteria > Pseudomonadota > Gammaproteobacteria > Burkholderiales > Burkholderiaceae > Polynucleobacter. Next base: position 489 of record CAZHWF010000128.1, on the reverse strand, counting down.
CAAAATAGCTCCCTTTCTCAAACGATTAGTCAAAAAGGGCTTTTGATATCAGAATTTCCTCTTGGGGTTGGGCCAAAAAAATGGCATTTTCCAAGGCGCAATCGGATTATTGCGGCCTTGGCCTTAGGCGTGGTGGTTATCGAGGCAGCAGACAGGTCTGGCTCTCTTATTACGGCGAACCTTGCAGCAGACCTCGGAAGAGAAGTATTTGCGCTACCGGGGCCAATAGATGGCCCAAATTCTGCCGGCTGCCACCGACTCATCCAGGCGGGGGCAAAACTGGTCTTTAAGCCCAATGACATTCTTGAAGAGCTGCATTATTAGCCCAAACCCGTATTTAAAGAGCAAAAATCACGATTCTGCTTAAAAATTAGGCATTTTGATCTAGCTAAAACAGGTCAAAAATAGGGGGTTTTGGACTTTTCTTAATCTATCGGGTAATAATAAAAAAGGGGTATGCGATTGGTGAATCCTGTTTTTAGGGTTAAT
>CAZHWF010000127.1:0-2566 GCA_964536365.1 uncultured Polynucleobacter sp. | reverse complement strand
AGATGGCACAGAAGAGCTCAAAATTTTGCCTAAGTGCACATTACCTTTAACCGGTGTGGGCGTGATCAGTCAGATCATCACGGATTTATGTGTACTTGACATCACTCCTAAGGGTTTAAAGTTAACCGAGTTGGCTCCTGGCGTAACTAAAGAAGAGGTGATTGCTAAGACGGGCGCCCCTGTTGATACCACGGGTTTCTGACAGGCGTTACTAATTAATGGAATAATGGGTTCACTATGTCGGGTTCCCATCGCTTCCATACGAAGTCATCAAAACCCCATGCTAATGCTGGGGTAGATTCTACCTTGCATGCTCACAAAAAGGGTGATGCAAGGCATAGCCATAGCAAACAGGTTTCTAACCAGAATCTGTTGCTAATCGCATTAGTCCTGACCCTAGGTTTTTCTGGAGTAGAGGGCGCGGCCGCATATTTTGCTAATTCATTGGCTTTGATATCGGATGCTGGTCATATGGTAACCGATGCCGCTGCTTTAGGCCTTGCCTTACTGGCGCAAATTATTTCTCGTCGTCCGCCATCACCAAAACACTCTTTTGGTTTTGGTCGCGCTGAGGCTCTGGCCGCATTCGTAAATAGTATTGCGATGCTCGCTTTAGTTGTTTGGATTATTGTGGAAGCGATTAGTCGCTTTTACGACCCTCACAAAGTAGATGGCCTTACAGTGACGGTCGTTGCTGCAGTTGGTTTGGTAATGAATATTGTGGTTGCATGGGTTTTATCGCGGGATAAGAAAAGCGTAAATACGCGTGCCGCCTTGATTCATGTGATGGGCGATCTATTGGGCTCTATTGCGGCATTAATCGCGGGCGTAGTTATTCAGCTCACCGGCTGGATGCCGATCGATGCCATTCTCTCTATTTTGGTATCGCTATTAATTTTGAAGTCTACCGTTTCTATTCTTCGTGAGTCTTATCATTTTCTGATGGAAGGTGTGCCGCTGCACATTGATTATTTACAGGTGGGCAGGGATCTCAAAAGCGTTCCCGGTGTTCTCGCAGTACATGATTTGCATGTTTGGGAGATGACCCCGAGCTTTCCCGCATTAATTGGACATATTGAGATTGCTAACATTCAAGAATGGCCAGAGATTATGGTCGGAATCAATGCGATGCTCTTAGAAAAACATGGAATCGATCATGTAACACTACAACCAGAAGAGGTAAGCGTCGTGATTGATTGCATTGAAGAAGTGCAAGAACATGATCATGAGCATGATGATCGAGAGCACCAGCAAGAATTTGAACAGGCTCCGGTAATGCATCAAGGCGATACTTTTTATGTTGACTGTATTAGTGGCGATACCACTCATCGTATGGCTTATCACGCATGGGGAAATCCTGCGAACCCCAAGGTGTTGTTCTGTGTGCATGGCCTAACCAGAAGAGGTAGTGACTTCAAGACTTTGGCGCAGTCTATGTGTAATGACTATTACGTAGTTTGTCCAGATGTTGTCGGTAGGGGGGACTCCGATCGTTTATCTAATCCAATGATGTATGCAGTCCCTCAATATGTTGCAGATATAGCGGCGCTTGTGAAGAAGTTGGGTGTTTCTCAAATTGATTGGCTAGGTACTTCGATGGGTGGGTTAATTGGGATGGTCTATGCGGCAATGCCAAACTCGCCAATCCGTAGAATGCTTATTAATGATGTCGGGCCAAAGATTGAGCCCGAGGCTTTAAAACGTTTAGGTTCTTATGTTGGCCAACCCTTTACTTTCGCCAATCGTGCAGATGCTTTAAATCGATTAAATGAAATTTGCGCCACCTTTGGGGAGCACACTCCAGAAGAGTGGGAAATCTATAACGGACCAATGTTGGTTCAGAAAGATGGCCAGTGGATCATGCACTATGACCCCAATATTTCCGTTCCTTTTGCCTCTGTGAACCCCATTATGGCGAAAGCAGGAGAAATGGCTATGTGGCATGCCTTCAAGCAAATTCATATTCCGATGTTGATTGTTCGCGGCGGTAATTCAGATTTATTGTCAGCGGCAACCGTAGCTGAAATGTGCAAGGTAAATCCTTATGCACGCAGTATTGAAATTCCCAATGTTGGGCATGCGCCTGCTTTTATTAAGCAAGAGCAAATTGCTTTGGCAAAAGAATTTTTTAGCTAATGATCCTTTAAGCACTTCTAGTTGGCGATGGCAAACACACCTAGCAATTTAGAAAAAACACCAACCATCGCTGACGCTTGGTATGGCGAGCCGGCGGAAGTGCATGCGGCTGGTGTTCTGCAAATATTGCAATCTCTGAATTTAGATGAGGCAAGCTTAACCGCCGCAAGTAATATCGCGCGCACCCATGCGAAAGAGGCATTAATAAAGTTAATTGGCGAAGAACCCGCCAAATTATTGATTGGCTACCGTGGCTTGCGTCAAGCGCAGGCAAAATTGGTACGGGAAGACGGTGGCTTGAGTGTTGCTGGTCAAGAAGAGATGTTGCGCAAGATGTTGCTGGCATTTGGTGATGATCTGCGGGTGGTGCTTATTTATCTCGCTTCGCGTTTGCAGACCTTGCGCTGGGTTACGCAAGAGAAAATGGTGA
>CAZHWF010000126.1:0-2576 GCA_964536365.1 uncultured Polynucleobacter sp. | reverse complement strand
ATGAAGTCTTTCGAGCCAAAGAATCCAAAGTCATTGATGTTGCGTACGCACTGTCAAACATCTGGTTGGTCTTTGCCAGAGCAAGATCCTTACAACAACGTTGTGAGAACCACGGTAGAGGCTATGGCGGCAGTATTTGGTGGTACTCAGTCATTGCATACCAATTCATTGGATGAGGCAATTGCTTTGCCGTCTGAGTTCTCAAGCCGTATTGCCCGCAATACCCAATTAATTTTGCAAGAAGAGACCCATATTCCGAGTGTGATCGATCCATGGGCAGGTTCATACATGATGGAGAGCCTTACTCAGGAGATGGCGGATAAAGCCTGGGAAATCATCGAAGAAGTTGAGGCCATGGGCGGCATGACCAAGGCTGTCGAAAGCGGTTGGGCGAAACTGAAGATTGAAGCTGCGGCTGCTGAGAAGCAGGCAAAGATCGACTCAGGCTCTGATGTGATTGTTGGTGTCAATAAATACAAGCTAGACAAAGAAGATTTAGTTGACGTATTGATGATCGATAACGATAAGGTGCGCGAAGGTCAGGTTGCACGCCTCAAAGATATCAAGTCAAAACGTGATCCGCAAAAAGTGCAAGCTGCTTTAGACGCATTAACAAAGGCTGCGGAAGAGAATTCAGGAAATCTACTCGAGCTATCTGTAAACGCTATTCGACTCCGTGCTACGGTAGGCGAGGTGTCTGATGCTTTGGAAAAAGTTTACGGGCGCCACCGCGCCGATACGCAAAAGGTGACTGGTGTGTATGCTGCTGCTTACGACTCAGCCGAAGGCTGGGCAAAACTTCAAACGGAAATTGCCGACTTTGCTAAAGAATTTGGACGTCGCCCTCGCGTGATGATTGCTAAGCTTGGCCAAGATGGTCATGACCGCGGCGCAAAAGTGGTTGCTACAGCTTATGCAGACTTAGGCTTTGACGTTGATATCGGCCCCTTGTTCCAGACTCCTGAAGAGTGCGCTCGTCAAGCGATTGAAAATGATGTTCATGCCTTAGGTGTCTCTACGTTGGCGGCAGGTCATAAGACTTTGGTTCCAGCAATCATTGCCGAGTTGAAGAAGCAGGGCGCAGACGACATTATTGTTTTCGTTGGCGGCGTAATTCCAAGGCAGGATTATGAATTCCTTTACGAGGCTGGTGTTAAGGGCATTTACGGTCCAGGTACTCCGATTCCCGCTTCAGCCAAGGATGTGCTCGAGCAGATTCGTAAGTCGGTTAAGTCCTCTTAATCTGGAACTTGGGCATGCTCGAAGCTGCTGATCAAGCTCTTGTAAATGATCTCGCTAGTGCGCCATCGTTAAAACAACGACGCGCATTGGCAAAGATTATTACCTTGCTTGAGTCTACGCGTTTAGATCATCGTCGCCGCGCCGATGATGTGCTGAATACTTTATTGCCAAAAACGGGCAAATCTTTTCGCCTTGGAATCTCTGGCGTGCCAGGTGTTGGTAAATCCACCCTCATTGAATCCTTAGGTCTGTATCTCATTGAAAAAGGTCATCGTGTCGCGGTATTGGCGATTGACCCATCCTCTAGTCTATCCGGCGGATCTATCTTGGGTGATAAAACGCGCATGGAGCGTTTGTCTGTACTAGAAAATGCCTTCATCCGACCTAGCCCTTCTTCCTGTAATTTGGGTGGGGTTGCGGAGAAGACTCGCGAAGCGATGTTGGTGGCTGAAGCCGCTGGATTCGATGTCATCATCGTTGAGACGGTTGGGGTAGGGCAAAGCGAAATCGCTGTTGCAGGTATGACAGATATGTTTGTGCTTCTGCAATTGCCTAATGCGGGAGATGACTTACAGGCGATCAAAAAAGGCGTGATGGAAATAGCCGATTTGATTGTCATCAATAAAGTTGATATTGACCCCGATGCGGCAATGCGTGCGCAACTCTTTATCACTAGTTCATTGCGATTGTTGGGTTTTCAAGGTAACCCTGATCATGCTTCTCACGACAAAGATTTTTGGCATCCGCAAGTAATGACTTTAAGTGCTTTGGAGGGCAAAGGTGTTCCAGAACTTTGGGAGAAGGTAACTCAATTTGAGGCTTTGCAAAAAGCTAATGGTCATTTTGAGGCAAGGCGCAAGCAACAAGCGGGTGCGTGGATGTGGGATCGCATCGATGCTGGACTAAAGAATGCATTTCGTAACAATGTGGCGGTGCAAGAGCTCCTACCGAGCTTAAGTGCGCAAGTAAACCAAGGAACCATGGCGGCTTCAGTGGCGGCAAGACGCCTGCTGGAATCCATGGGGCATGAATTTTTCTAAGGAGTAGGTAATGAAGGAAATCATCCAGCAACTGGAAGCCAAGCGTGAGCTTGCCCGATTAGGTGGCGGGGAAAAGCGTATTCAGGCTCAACATGCAAAGGGCAAGTTAACTGCTAGAGAGCGTATTGAGCTCTTGCTTGATGCTGGCACCTTTGAAGAATGGGATATGTTTGTTGAGCACCGTTGTCATGACTTTGGCATGGGCGATCAAACCGTTCCTGGCGATGGTGTTGTGACCGGTTATGGAATGATTAATGGTCGTTTGGTATTTGTGTTCTCACAAGACTTCACCGT
>CAZHWF010000125.1:0-2664 GCA_964536365.1 uncultured Polynucleobacter sp. | reverse complement strand
CGCTCATAAAAGATTTTGAAATATGAATGAAAAATTAGACCGTCTTTTAGACCATCTAGATACTTTTTTACCAAAACCTTTAACCGAGGAGCAGTGGAAATCTTCCACTGCTTTTAGGTGGCGTCGCCGCGATAGCATCTTTGGAAGCATTGGGTTTTTGCAACCAGTAAAGCATGTGGCCGATATTACATTCGATGATTTGCAAAATATTGATCGTCAGCGTGATGCGATTCGTGACAATACCCGCAACTTTATTCAAAAAAAACCAGCTAATAATATTTTGCTTACTGGCGCCAGGGGGACGGGTAAGTCTTCACTGATCAAGGCAAGTTTGCATGAGTTCGCAGATAAAGGTTTGCGTTTGGTTGAGGTGGAAAAGGAGTATTTGGCTGATTTGGCCGATATCACCGAACTTCTGGCTGAGCGCCCTGAGCGCTTCATTATTTTTTGTGACGATTTATCTTTTGAGGATGGGGAATCTGGCTATAAAGCCATGAAATCAGCCCTAGACGGCTCTGTTTCAGCGCAGGTAGATAACATTTTGATTTATGCAACCTCGAATCGTCGTCATTTATTACCCGAGTATATGAAGGATAACGAAGGTTATGTGCATAGTGATGATGGAGAAATTCATCCTGGTGAAGTAGTTGAAGAAAAAATTTCTTTATCGGAGCGTTTTGGTCTCTGGTTATCTTTTTATCCACCCAAGCAAGACGAGTACCTGGCAATCGTGGCCCATTGGTTGAAGCATTTTGGTTTAAATGATTCTCAAATTGAAGCGGCACGCTCGGAAGCATTGGTATGGGCTTTGGAACGTGGTTCACGTTCAGGCCGCGTAGCTTGGCAATTTGCTAAACACTGGGCTGGTTCAAAAGCTTAAGCTTTTAATGAATGACATTGATAGACCAATTACTGAAGTAGCTGCAGGCATCTTATTGGATTCTGAGGGACGCTATCTTTTGGGACAGCGACCCGAAGGAAAACCATATGCTGGATATTGGGAAGTGCCTGGTGGAAAAATCGAAAAAGGGGAAACCGTTTTTGCGGCCTTAAGACGTGAACTTCAAGAAGAGCTTGGTATTGATATTGAGTCAAGCGAAGAACTAACTGTATTGGAGCATGATTATCCGCATGCCTACGTTCGTTTGCATGTGAGCATTATTCGTAAGTGGACAGGTACGCCCAAGGGTTGTGAAAATCAGTCCCTATCCTGGGAATTGTTGACTGCTGAAAAGCCTAGTGTTGAGCCATTATTACCGGCCGCATGGCCTATGCTAGAAAGGTTGAGAAGCCTTTTATCTTAAAGCTGGCACAGCGTCAGCTTAAAAGGCACGTCGGCATTTACCAGCTGTGCTTTTTTATCGCGATCGGACTTTAAAAAGCGAACAGAGAGCAAGTATTTATTTGCGCTAATCTCGGAGAAGAAAGTGTCGTCTTCAACAGCAATTCGCATGAGCTGATACACCTTGCCAGAGGGCGCTTGTTGAAAGGCGCCATTGTGCGCAACTACATCTTTAGCTTCGCCTGATTGACGAAGAAGTCTCAGAAACAATTGACAAGCCTCATGCCATGGCAAGAGGGGGGTAATATATTTTTCTAGTAAATCACGACGCTCAGATGAGGGGCTATTTTTCCAGGCATGATAACTGGGCAAGTCGATAGGACTAGTGCCTCCTGGAATATTTAATCTAGTGCGAATGGCATTGAGCCATTCACTTTCAGTGATCACGGAATTTGGTCTGCCGGCCGATTGATTGATGCTAGTTGCAACGGCATCGATTTCAGAAAGTGTTTGCGCGAGTGCTTCTTGATCCACTTTTTGCGATGACTTTAATCCGTTGAGAGCATATTTTTGACGTTCAAATTCTTTGAGTAATAAGGATTTGATATCGCCACGTGCGCCAATGTCGCCTAGATCAAACAAAATAGAGATAGCGTTGTGATGTAACTCTGGATCATCAGAGCGAACAAAATGATTGAAGCGGGCGAACAAATACTCCAGCCGAAGCATGCTTCGAACTAATTCATTGAAGGGGTATTCGTAGACAATCACAAGCCCATATTCTATGACGAACTGGTGCGATCTTTCTGAATCTCTAAAATATTTTGGTGCAATTTCAAAACTGCCGCCTGAAGGCTATCAAGGCTACCCTGGTTTTCAATAACCATATCCGCATGTTTAATGCGCTCTTCCCTGCTTGCCTGGGTTTTAATAATTTTTTCGACTTCGGATTGGGGTAAATTGCTGCGGTGCATCACCCTTTTGATTTGCAACTCTTCCGGGCAGTCTACGACTACGAGATAGTCCAGCATCGGCAACCAGTTGCCAGATTCAATCAATAAAGGCACGACAAACACAAGGTAAGGCGCCTTATTTGATATCAATTGCTGCGCTTGCCTGAGGGTTTCTGTGCGAATGAGGGGGTGAGTAATGTCCTCTAAGGTTTTTCTTGCTTGTGGATTCGAAAATACGAGCTGACGCATCTTCGCCCTATCCAGTGCCCCATTTGCATCAATAAAGTCGGAGCCAAATTGTTTTTGAATAAAGGGAATCGCCACTCCTTGTGGGGCGGTAATTTGATGGGCAATCAGATCGGTATCGATCACGCCAGCGCCCAATTGCGCAAGCTGATCGCTGACGGCGGTTTTGCCTGAGCCAATTCC
>CAZHWF010000124.1:0-2676 GCA_964536365.1 uncultured Polynucleobacter sp. | reverse complement strand
TCCGTGAAGAAACGGCTGCCACTCTTAAAGAGGTTGAGAATAGCGTAGGTTCAGCAGTGCAAGAGGCTGGGGCTAACTTAAGCGATCAGGCGGATATTTTTGAAAATCACTTTGAAAAGCCACCGCTAGATGAAAAAGAGGTCTTACGCAAAAGCTTGCGTCAAGGTCGCAAGAGTTGGGGCGTACGTCGCGCCGCAAGACCCGTTTGGTTTAAACGTTCAGCGGGTATTCGTACCCGTGTCCAATCTGGCGCAGCCAGAATGAAGCGCTTTCACCACAGTGCTGGTAAATAACAGTAGCGGCAAAAAATAAAAGAACAAAACCAATTCGCATGACTGATAATCATTCAACTGAAGACACGGGATTACAGGAAACATTTTTATCCCACTTATTTGAATTACGCGATCGCGTTATCAAGTCAGTGCTTGCCATCATTATTGTTTTTGTCTCATTGGTGTATTGGGCGCCAGATATTTTTCATTTGTTTGCCCAGCCTTTGCTAGAGGCTTTACCCGCTGGCGGCAAAATGATTGTGACGGATGTCACGGGCTCCTTCTTTGTGCCCATGAAAGTCACTATGTTGGTGGCTTTTCTGATTGCATTGCCGGTAGTGATATATCAGCTCTGGGCCTTTATTGCGCCCGGACTCTACCTTCATGAAAGAAAATTAATCTTGCCTTTGGTGGTGAGTAGTTACACCTTGTTCATCATTGGTATGGCCTTTGCTTACTTTCTGGTATTCCCAACGGTGTTTAAGTTCATGGCTAGCTATAACGCACCCTTGGGTGCGGAGATGTCTACTGATATCGATAACTATCTAAGCTTTGCCATGACCACATTCCTGGCATTTGGTATCACGTTTGAGGTGCCTGTAGTTGTTGTGGTGCTGGTGCGCATGGGAATGGTGTCATTGGCCAAGCTAAAAGAAATTCGGCCCTATGTGATTGTGGGCGCGTTTGTCATTTCCGCAATCGTTACTCCGCCGGATGTGCTTTCCCAGCTGTTGCTGGCGGTACCAATGACCCTGCTCTATGAATTAGGGCTTTTGATTGCGCGCTTCTATGTGCCAAAGTCTTCAGAGGATGAAGCTAAGGCAGAAGGCTCTACTGCTTAATTGATTTCTGCATCGACAACTGGATTTGCGAAGGTTGTCTTTAGCCAGTCAGTAACACGGTCAAACCGATAGCGTCTTTGGCGCAGATTGCCTTCAAGATCGATTTCAGAACCAGCAAAAGCTTTACCCGCAGATAAAAGCGCGCGGCGTTGCTGAATCGTTTCAATCTGAATTAATCTGGGCAATATCTTCGGTAACTCCCAACGAATATCCACTACCACACAATGCTCATGTTGCAGTTGGCCAACTTCACAAAGTAGTAGCTCTGCTTTCGTGAGGTTAAATTGGTTCGCAATAATAAGGCGATGACATAGTAATAACCAATCTTCATCCAGCTTGTACTCAGCTTGGTGATTGATAGCCTCTTCTGCGTACCGAGCAAGCTCGAACCATTCGTTGTGTTTTGGATTGGGACAGCTTTGCAAGATTTTGCCTAGCAGATCTTTTGCCTCGGGCACACCTTGTTGTTGTGCTTGCCATACCCAGTAAGAGGCTTGCAAGCCGCGTACTTTTTCTTCGCTCTTCTCGCGTTTACGCCATAGATTGGCGCCTTTCCGAAATTGCGCTTGGGCGTGACCAAGATCGGCGGCACGATCAAAACATCGATCACTCTCACTCGCGTTGTAGCCAGAAAATTGTGGGCGCCGATAAATCTCACCGAGCGCATACCAGGCGTCGCGATCACCATCTTTGGCGGCAAGCTCTAACCAGTGGGCAGCTTTTTTGAGTGAAGCATTGGATTTGTTGTCTTCAGAATCTGATCTGCCATCCAGTTGAGCCAGTCGCAGACCAAGCGTCAGTTTTGCAATAGTGAGTCCAAGTTCGGCGGCTTTGACCAAGGCATCTTCATTTTGCTCATCAAGCCAAGCTTTCCATAAAGAAGAAAGTGCTTCATTTTTGGGTTGAAGTTGAATAAGCAATTCTTTTGCGCTCGAAGCAAAAGCGGATTCACTATCTGCTAATTCTTGTAGATATTGTTTGGCAATTTTCTGAATGCCTAAAAAATCCAAAGAAGAAATCTTCTCAATAGCGGTATTAGCACCCGACCTTCTAATCCAATCCGATAAGAGAGATTGAATTTCTTGATTTGCTGGGTTAATTAATAAATTGACCAGTTGCCATTTGGCCGCAAGACTGGCCTCCGCGGGTTCTTTGGCCTCAGCTAATTGCCAAAAGCAGCTCCAGCCAAACTCAAATGCCGGCGAATTGAAGGTGTCAACCAAGGGAATGGCGGCGACTTGGCTTAAAACATTCCTAATTTCAGGTGGATTTGAGGGAATATCTGTAAACAATTGATTTGTAATAGAAAAATAGGATTTTTCTAGCCAAATCAGCGCATTTGCTGGCTGAATGGGGGTTTTGAATGCGCCAGTGAGATATGCTGATGCCAACTTTTGTTGCGCAGAAACATCGCCTAATCTCGCTGAACTGAGGATTTTTAAGAATTCGCGGCTTGCCATATGACAATTTTGGCATCTAGAGCCCATAAAAGACAGAAAAGAGGGGTCTTGTTGCCGAGATACAACGAAGAAAGCCAAAAAACTACCTTTTGACAAGCAAAA
>CAZHWF010000123.1:0-2705 GCA_964536365.1 uncultured Polynucleobacter sp. | reverse complement strand
TATCTCGCTTCGCGTTTGCAGACCTTGCGCTGGGTTACGCAAGAGAAAATGGTGATGCCTGGTGCATGGGCCCAAGAAATTCTGAATATTGATGCTTCATTGGCGAACCGTTTGGGTATCTGGCAAATGAAATGGGAGATGGAAGACTTGGCATTCAGAGCTTTGTCGCCTGAGATCTATCGTGATATTGCCAAGATGTTGGATGCCAAACGAGTAGAACGTCAATCTTTTATCGATCGTATTGTTTTGCAATTACAGGACGAGTTGAAGGCAGCGCAGATTGATGGTGAAGTGCTTGGTCGCCCTAAGCACATCTATAGCATCTGGAAAAAGATGCAAGGCAAATCCTTGGACTTTGCAGATCTTTATGATGTTAGGGCATTTCGGATATTAGTGGCTGATGTGAAGTCTTGCTATGCGGTGTTGGGTATCGTGCATAACATTTGGCAGCCAGTTCCTAGAGAGTTTGATGATTACATCGCGCGGCCCAAGCCAAACGGTTATCAGTCCTTGCATACGGTAGTGATGAATGAAGATGGAGTTGCATTTGAAATTCAGGTGCGTACTCACGACATGCATCAACAGGCTGAGTATGGTTTAGCTGCGCACTGGCGTTACAAAGAAGGTGCCTACGTAGGTATGGCGACACCGCCCAATCCCATAAAATCTAATAAGCCAAGCGTTCAGCATCAGCAAGGCACGCATAGCGCAGAAGTCGCCTATGAGAGACAGATTGCCTGGGCGCGCCAGCTTATCTCGTGGAAAGAAGACGCCTGGGAGCAACTTAAGCATCATGAGATCGATGATCATATTTATGTCCTAACTCCATTGGGAAAAGTCATTTCTCTCGAGAAGGGCTCAACCCCAATTGATTTTGCATATGCGGTTCATACAAACTTGGGACACCGTTGTAGGGGTGCGAGAGTGGATGGTGCTATGGTGCCGCTCGAAACCGCATTAAAAAACGGGCAGACTGTCGAGATTATTGCGGTTAAACATGGTGGCCCATCGCGCGATTGGATTAGTCCCGATAAAAATTATGTACGCTCGCAAAGGGCGCGTCAAAGAGTGCGCGCTTGGTTTAACGCGCTTGATGATGAAGAGGCGGGGCAATCCAAAACTGCCGATAGTAAGGTAGATACAACTCCAGAAGCAAAAACATTAATAGCCCCTGCTGAAATTGTTTTGCGCAATAGTAGCCATAAAGTAGGGCGAAGTGGTGACGTCTTAGTGGTAGGTGTAGATTCTTTGCTTACGCAGTTGGCGCGTTGCTGTCGACCAGTTCCTCCAGATGCGATTGCAGGATTTGTGACACAGGGTCGTGGAGTGTCCATTCACCGTCGTTCATGTAAAACTTTTAGAGGTCTATTAGAGCGGGCGCCTGAGCGCGTGATTCAAACCGCTTGGACAGCTTCTGCTGCTGATTCCGCTGCTAATCAAGAGCAAAAACGAGTATTTCCAGCGGATTTAGTGGTGAGCGGCCTCGATCGCCCTGAGTTGATGCGAGAGCTTTTCGAGATTCTCACTAGACAGGGTGTGCATGTCATTGACCTGCGTAAATCCACCAAAAAAGGTCTTGCCCAGATTCTTTTAACCATTGAAGTGAAAGACGCTGAAATCCTCAGGTTGGTCCAAAACAGCCTGGTTCGAGTCCAATCGAGCCTACCAACGAATAAGACCCAAAAGAAGTGCCATTAAGGACTTCAAAGCGGCGCGGATGCCCACAAGCTACCGCGCTTTCTTTTTGGGAAAGATGTCAAGATTGAAGTTCAGTAAAGAGATGGAGTCATCATGCTTGTAGTTACTCTGCCCGATGGATCAAAACGCGAGTTTGAGGCACCTGTTCGTGTCGCGGATGTGGCGCAAAGCATTGGTAGCGGTTTGGCAAAAGCTGCCTTAGGCGGCATCGTCGATGGCAAGATGGTTGATACCAGTTTTGTCATTGATAAAGATAGTCAACTTGCAATCATTACTGACAAAAGTCCGGAAGCACTTGAGATTGTTCGTCACTCTACGGCACATCTATTGGCATATGCAGTCAAGGAATTATTCCCAGAGGCTCAGGTAACGATTGGTCCAGTTGTAGAAAATGGTTTTTATTACGACTTCTCTTATCACCGCCCCTTTACCCCAGATGATTTGATTGCATTAGAAAAGAAGATGATTGAGCTGGCTAAAAAAGATGAGCCAGTTATTCGTACAGTGATGCCACGTGATGAAGCGGTAAAGTTCTTCAAAGATCAAGGCGAGAACTATAAAGCGGAGTTGATCGCCAGCATTCCGCAGGGTGAGGATGTATCGCTCTACGCCGAAGGTAAATTCACTGATTTATGTCGCGGTCCGCACGTGCCATCTACTGGGAAACTCAAGGTATTTAAGCTGATGAAGCTTGCTGGCGCCTACTGGCGTGGCGATAGCAAGAATGAGATGTTGCAGCGGATTTACGGTACTGCCTGGTTGCGTAAAGAAGACCAAGATGCTTATCTGCATATGCTTGAAGAATCCGAGAAGCGCGATCATCGTCGCCTTGGTAAGCAACTGGATTTATTTCATTTTCAGGAAGAGGCGCCCGGTTTAATTTTCTGGCATCCAAAAGGCTGGTCCATCTTGCAAGAAGGTGAGCAATACATGCGACGCGTGTATCAACAAGAAGGTTATCAAGAAGTTAAGGCCTCACAAATTTTGGATCGTGGGCGTTGGGAAAA
>CAZHWF010000122.1:0-2707 GCA_964536365.1 uncultured Polynucleobacter sp. | reverse complement strand
CACACTCATACGGAGAGAGTTTTTCTGCGTCTGGCTTCGAAGGAGCCAAAATTTTGCCGAGGAACATGGGGACTAATCCCACCCCAATGCCCACGAGGATAAAAAGCAGAACAGGAAAGTAATTAGCGAGATTCAAAATAACCCTGATTCGTTTGTCTAGTAAATCCTAAAAGCAACAAATTATTAATTATTCCACTACATAAAGCATTGATTTAGAGCAAAAACCCTTACCAATACCTCTATTTTGGTGCCGACGGCGAGACTCGAACTCGCACAGCCTAAGCCACTACCCCCTCAAGATAGCGTGTCTACCAATTTCACCACGTCGGCATCTTGCAAAACCCATCAATTCTACTGCATCGCACAAGCTAACTACCTCACTTTTGAGGCAGGAAAATCTGTAAAAACCTACATTTTTACTTAGGAACAGCTGGTTTACTTGGATCTTGCGCTGGGGCAACCGGTGCCGCCGGAGTAGCTGGCGCTGCCACTGGGGCAACCGTACCCGATAGAACACCAGGGCTAACTTCCTTCTTATTGCCGATCCAGGTAATACCTAGAGTACAAATAAAGAAAACAGCCGCAAAAACAGCAGTTGCATGGGATAAAAAGTTAGCAGAGCCGCTAGCGCCAAAAAGACTTCCGGATGCACCAGAACCGAAGGCTGCGCCCATATCTGCGCCCTTACCCTGCTGTAACAAGACCAAAAGTATGACAGCCAAAGCTGAAATTACCTGTAACACAATCAATAATGTCTTAAACCATTCCACAGCTTATCTCCAAATAAAAAATCTATGCCTGACAGATTGCTAAAAAGTCCCGGGGATTTAAAGAGGCTCCCCCAACTAATCCGCCATCAATGTCTGGCATGGCAAACAATTCGACCGCATTATCAGGCTTGACACTGCCGCCATACAAAATTCCAACATGAGAGGCAACGTCCTCGTTAAATTCTGCCAGTTGATAACGTATAGCGCGGTGCATATCTTGCGCAACTTGGGCGCTAGCAACTTTACCCGTGCCAATTGCCCATACTGGCTCATAGGCGATAAGGCAATCGGCCAAACGATCTTGCAATACATTTACCTGTTTGGCAACTTGGGCACAAACAATCTCATCTGCCCTACCTGAATTTCTTTCATCCGCCGTTTCACCGACACAAATCACTGGGGTCATGCCACCATCAAGCACTTGAAGGGCTTTAGCGGCAACCACCTCATCAACTTCATGATGCATTTGGCGACGTTCAGAGTGACCAACAATCACATAAGAACAACCCACCTCTTTAAGCATTGTTGCCGCTACCTCGCCGGTGTATGCGCCCGAGCTATGTGCTGATGCATCTTGAGCCCCTAAATTCAAAAAAGCGGCTTTATGTTCTTTAATGAGTTGAGCGCATTGTTGCAAATACGGAAATGGCGGGCAAATCGCGAACTTACGTCCAGAAGGCATCCCACTTTCCATGCCACGTGCAACAGTCTTGAACCAGTCTTGATTGCTCGCAAGACTGCCATTCATTTTCCAGTTGCCGATAACAATGAGTGGACGCATGGGATTGATATTTTTTAAACTGTTAAAACAATTTTGCCCACATGCTCGGAAGACTCCATCAATCGATGAGCATCTACAGCTTGGTCTAAGGTAAAAGTTTTGTAAATTACAGGCTTTAACTTACCAGCATTTAGCAAAGGCCAAACAATTTCATAAAGTTGTTTTGTAATTTGCTTCTTGAAGGAAACGGGTCGTGGACGCAGAGTTGAACCAGTAATAGTTAAACGACGTCGCAAAATTTGACCAGTATTCACTTCAGCTTTAGAGCCGCCCATAATCGCAATGATCACAATTCGGCCATCATCTGCTAAGCAATCAATCTCTTTTTGCACATATGCGCCAGTAACCATGTCCAAAATGACATTAACACCCTTGCCATCCGTGGCTTTTTTAACTTCTTCTACAAAATCTTGTGTTTTGTAGTTGATGGCCAAATCCGCACCGAGCGCTAAACAAGCAGCGCATTTTTCATCTGTACCGGCAGTTACAAATACTTTATGACCTAAGGCTTTAGCAATCAGAATAGCGGTAACACCGATGCCACTAGAGCCACCCTGAACCAATAAAGTTTCGCCTTCAGACAATTCACCACGCATGAAGACATTGCTCCATACGGTATAAAAGGTCTCAGGCAATGATGCGGCTTCTTGATCAGTAAATCCTTTTGGATAAGGCAAGCATTGAGCCACAGGAGCGGTACACAATTCTGCGTAACCACCACCTTGCACCAATGCGCAAACTTTATCGCCTAGCTTTAAGCCAAAGGCATTATCCGAATGAGCTAAATCACCGCCAACAATTTCACCGGCAACTTCAAGGCCAGGAACATCCGATGCGCCGGGTGGCACTGGGTAATGACCCTTCCGCTGCAAAACATCAGGTCGATTAATTCCAGCAGCCAACACTTTGATCAAAATCTCACCTGTGCCCGCAGCAGGAGCCACAGGATCAGGACGAGTAGCTGGCACCAGCATTTCTGGCGCCCCAAATTCTTTGATTTCAATTACGCGCATAAGTACCCCTACTTGAGATATTGCTTAAGCGGATTCGCCAGTAGCCGGAGCAGCCTCAGCAGCGTCAGCTAAAGGAGCAATCGTGCCACCCTCATCGGCCATTGCCGCTTTAAGCGATAGACGCAAACGACCGCGCTCATCAG
>CAZHWF010000121.1:0-2874 GCA_964536365.1 uncultured Polynucleobacter sp. | reverse complement strand
TACGTTTTAGAAATCGACGTGCCATTTGATGCCATCATCGATCGTATGGGTGGTCGTCGTGTTCATCCAGCCTCTGGTCGTACCTATCACATCAAGTACAACCCACCAAAGGTTGAAGGCAAAGATGATGTCACTGGTGATCCGTTGATCCAGCGCGATGATGACAAAGAAGAGACTGTACGCAAGCGTTTACAGGTCTACGATGATCAAACGCGCCCACTCGTTGAGTACTACTCTTCATGGGCTGCCCAAGCAAATGCGGCAGACAAAGTAAAAGCGCCTGCCTACCGCAAGGTCAGTGGCACCGGCAGCGTTGAGGATATTACTGCTTCTATTTTTGCTGCTTTGAAGTAATTTCTTCCCTTGAATCAGAGAAAAGGGCTGCTTGTGCAGCCCTTTTTCATTATCAAGAAATAGGTTAATACATCTGCGCCTACCTAGCGGCATGACAAAATAGATAAACAATGATCTCGGCCTGCTTTAAAAATACAACGTTCAATGAAAAACAATAAAAACGGTCGAATAATTCAAGAGATGCAAGAAATAATATCTGACTTGTATTTAGCAGGAGTCATCACAAAGAAAAGTATGATTGAGTTTGAAGCCTTGAAGAATCTAGATGTAAAGCCCACGAACCCAACGCGGATCAAACTTTTCCGCACTAAAACCCGCGCAGATCTCTAGTACTGAAGCTTGCTCTATCGATTAGAAATCCTAGACCTCTATTTATGCATGAACACTTAATTTCATACCCAATGCATGTATAACCTTGGTTACCGTTTCAAATCTTGGGCGAGCCTCGATTTTTAAGGCCCGATAAAGTGACTCCCTTGTGACGCCACTCTTTTTAGCGATATCACTCATACCTTTTGCTCTTGCAATATCACCTATTGCCGCAATAAATAAAGCAGGATCTCCATCCTCTAAAACTGCCGTTAAATAACCTGCAATGTCTTTATCGGTTTTCAAGTGATCGACAACATCAAACTTAGGCAAATTTTTTATTTTCATCTTCTTTGCAGTTTTCATTTAATCCTCCATCATCAGAAGCATCTTCTGAACTTTCCTAATATCAGCCTTCTGAGTTGCTTTAGAGCCGCCACCTAACATTAGGATCAGAACCTTTCCACGTCGCAAGTAATACATTCGCCACCCTGCGCCAAAGTGCTCTCGCATCTCCCAAACCCCCTCCACACCAGCAATTGGCGCTACATCACCCAAATTACCTAACGTTACCCTTCGCAACCTTGCCAATAAACGACCTCGGGTTAAGGGGTCTCGCAATTCATTTAGCCAATTCTCAAATTCTGCCGTTTTATTGATTTCATACATCTTGAAATTGTAATCAATTGGTTACAGTATACACAAAAACCATAACAACAAAACCGACTTACAGCATTAGGGATTCAAGCGAATTCGACTGGCAAGATACTGAGAGACAAAAGGAAATGACCTTCAGTGATGACTCTCGTTCGCAAAGATTTAAGAGTAACCCTTGGGGTTATTTTTTTGCCATCGCCAAGAGTCTGCGCACATACGATCTATATCTAATTTTGCTTCCCAACCAATGAGCTTCTTCGCAACACTAGGATCGGCATAGTACTCAGCTAGATCGCCAGGACGACGATCTACGATTTCGAAAGGGATTTGCATGCCGGAGGCTTTTTCAAATGATTTGATAACCTCCAGAACGCTATATGGTCTGCCAGTACCAAGGTTGACTGTGATTAAAGAATTTTCGGCGCTTAAATGATCTAAAGCCGCCAAATGACCTGCAGCTAAATCTTCCACGTGAATGTAATCTCTTAGGCCCGTTCCATCTGGCGTAGGGTAGTCATTGCCGTACACCTTTAACTGAGGCCTTACTCCAATAGCCACCTGAGAAATAAAAGGCATCAAATTATTGGGAACCCCAAATGGATCTTCCCCCATTTGTCCGGATTCATGAGCGCCAACTGGATTGAAATACCGGAGCAATGCAATTTGCAATTCTGGTTTTGACTTTTTGAGGGAGCGCAAAATATCCTCAACCATTAATTTGGTTTGACCATACACATTGATTGGCTTTAATGGTGTGCTTTCGGTATAACAAACAACCCCTGGATTGCCATAGACCGTAGCCGAAGAAGAGAATATTAAGGTGCCAACATTGGCTCGGAGCATTTCCTCAAACAGGATTACGCTTCCAGATACATTGTTATCAAAATATTTCAGAGGATTTGCTTCAGACTCGCCAACCGCTTTTAATCCCGCAAAATGGATTACTGCATCGCATGCATATTGCTCAAACAAATGCCTTACAGTTGCGCGATCTCGAATGTCTCCCTGAACAAAATGAGGATTCTTGTATGTCAGGTTTTGGATTCGCTGAAGAACGCCCTTATTGCTATTGCACAAGTTATCCAAAATCACCACATTGTGACCGGCATCTAGTAGCTGCACTACGGTGTGCGATCCGATATAACCTGCTCCGCCAGTAACTAAGATTGTCTTCATACTTTCAACGATGGAATACCTCTTTTAACGACAGGATGGTCGGTTTATTACTTGAGCTCTTTAAGAGCACTCTCAAAAGATTCGATATCAGCAAAGCTTCTATATACCGATGCAAAACGAATGTAGGCCACTTTATCGAGGCGCTTGAGCTCACGCATCACCAATTCACCTACACGCTCACTGGGAATCTCTTTTTCACCGAGGCTAAGCAATTTCTCTTCGATGCGCGCAATGGATTCATCTACAGAATCTGAAGATACAGGGCGCTTACGCAGCGCTAGCTTGATTGAACTAGCTAACTTATCGTGACTGTACTCAACCCTACTGCCGTTCTTCTTGACGATTGCCGGGAGCGCTAACTCAACACGCTCATAAGTA
>CAZHWF010000120.1:0-2994 GCA_964536365.1 uncultured Polynucleobacter sp. | reverse complement strand
TGGAATTTGCCGACAAGGGCAACCCGGCTAAATGCCTTCTTGGTGGAATTTGGGGATGGGCTTAACATATAACGATTAAACCATAGGCATACAATCCCTTCCATTATGGATGAACGTTCCCGAGCCCTGTTAAAAACCCTCATCGAGCGCTATATCGAGGAGGGGCAGCCTATTGGCTCCCGAACGCTATCGAGATTTTCAGGTTTAGACCTCTCTGCAGCCACCATTCGTAATGTGATGGCTGATTTGGAGGATATGGGCTTGGTAACTAGCCCGCACACCTCGGCTGGCCGCATTCCGACCCCGCGGGGGTATCGCCTTTTTGTAGACACCATGGTAACCGTCCGCCCCTTGGGGGATGTGGCCGCTCGTGAGGTAGAAAAAGGCCTTTTGCCAGACTCCCCGCAAAGAGTGCTGAACTCGGCAGCCCAAATTTTGTCTAACCTTACCCATTTTGCCGGGGTTGTGATGACGCCTAAGCGAGCCCAAGTATTCAAGCATATTGAATTCTTACGTTTAGGCGAGGGCAAGATCTTGCTCATCATGGTTACACCAGAAGGGGATGTACAAAATCGCATCTTGCCGACAACTCAAGATTACACGCCAAATCAATTGATCGAAGCTGGCAACTTCATCAATACTCAGTTTGCTGGAAAAAGTTTTGAACAAGTGCGCATGCATCTCAAATCGGATTTAGATAATTTACGGGCGGATATTTCTGGGTTGATGACCCTAGCATTACAAACTGGCGTTGCTGATAACGATATGGGTAGGGGTGACATGTTGTTATCTGGCGAGAAGCGCTTGCTTAATGTTGGTGATTTGAGCTCTAACTTAGATAAGCTACGCAAGATGTTTGATATGTTGGAGCAAAAATCCGCATTAATGCAATTGCTTGATGTATCGAGTCATGCCGATGGCATTCAGATTTTTATTGGCGGTGAAAGTGACTTATTGCCATACGAAGACCTCGCTGTCATTAGCGCTCCGTATAGCGTAGATGGGCAAGTGGTTGGCACGCTCGGTGTGATTGGCCCAACCCGTATGGCGTACGATCGGGTTATTCCAATCGTGGATATCACTTCGAAATTATTGTCCGGAGCTTTAAGTTCCTAAGCATATTTTTCTTAAATACCTAACTTATTACTAGAGACAAAATATCTTGAATCAGAACCCGCATTTACGCGCCTCAAAAACCGCAATTTTGTTGCTGAATTTAGGGACTCCATCAGCGCCAACCCCAAAAGCGGTGCGCGCTTATTTGAAAGAATTTCTTTCTGACCCGCGTGTGGTAGAAATTCCGCGCATCATTTGGTGGTGTATTTTGAACGGCATTATTTTGCCGATTCGCAGTAGTGCATCAGCAAAAAAATATGCGTCTATTTGGATGCCTAAGCTAGGGTCTCCGCTAATGCACTACTCGCGTCTACAGGCCATGGGACTTGGCGAGAAATTTGCTAATGATGGTCAAACTGTATTGGTTGATTTGGCGATGCGCTATGGCGAACCATCTACGCAATCAGTGCTTGAGGGTCTCAAAGAACAGGGCATGGAGCGTTTATTGTTGTTGCCTTTGTACCCCCAGTACTCCGCAACTACGACTGCTTCTAGTTTTGATGAGGTATTCCGAGTGTTAAGTACCTGGCGCAATCAGCCTGAGTTGCGTTTGGTAAAGCACTATCACGATAATCCCGCTTATATCGCCGCACTTCGTGATCAAGTACTGAGCAGCTGGGATAAAGATGGTCGTCCAGATTTTGCAAGAGGCGATCGTTTGGTGATGTCGTTTCATGGTTTGCCTAAGCGCAATCTCATGAAAGGTGACCCCTATCATTGCGAGTGCTTAAAAACAGGGCGCTTGCTTGGGGAGTCTTTGGGGCTAGAGCCGGGACAATACATTGTGACCTTTCAGTCACGCTTTGGTAAAGCAGAATGGCTTAAGCCCTATACCGCTCCGACAATTGAAAAGTTGGCTAAGGAAGGATGTCAGCGGATTGATATTTTTTGCCCAGGCTTCCCAGCGGATTGTTTGGAAACATTGGAAGAGATTGCGATGGAGGCTCGTGAAGTATTTTTAGAGCACGGCGGCAAAGACTATCGCTATATCCCTTGCTTAAACAGCAACCCGCAGTGGATTGAGGCGTTGAGTGAAATCGCCCATCAACACCTTCAGGGTTGGGCTTTAGGGGTGGAGTCTGAGGCAGAGCTAACAAAGCGAAATGAACGTGCCCAGATGATTGAAAGAACGAAGGGTTGAAATCGGCTAAATCGCCACCATATCCGAACGTAATAGATATATTTATAGAAAAGTAAAATAGCGTCCATGACACAAGAAAATCAAAATCCAACTCCAGAGCAAGAAAATCTAGCGGCAGAACCACAGGCTAGTGAAGCTACTGCCGATTCTGAGTCTGTAGCGAAGACTCCAGAGCAGGAAATTGCAGAGCTCAATCAAAAGATTGTTGAGTTGCAAGATAACTTTTTGCGCGCAAAGGCTGAAGGTGAGAATATTCGTCGTCGTGCGGTCGAAGATGTCGCCAAGGCACATAAGTTCGCCATAGAAAGTTTTGCAGAACATTTGGTGCCAGTAACCGACAGTCTTTATGCCGCCTTAAGCACGGATGCTGGCGATGCCAAGGCATTTAAGGATGGCCTGGAAATTACCCTTAAGCAGTTGTTGTCTGCCTTTGAAAAAGGTCGTATGACAGAAATTAATCCCGCGATTGGGGATAAATTTGATCCTCATCATCATCAGGCAATCGCCTCTGTCCCTTCTGAACAAGAGCCTAATACTGTGGTGTCAGTGTTGCAGCGGGGCTATACCGTGGCCGATCGGGTGCTTAGACCAGCCTTAGTGACTGTTAGCGCCCCTAAGTAAAAAACTCTGGGGAAATCCCAAAAACAGCATAAAAAAGGCAGATTTCTGCCTTTTTTACTATTTATTGCCCCTTGAAATCCTGTTTTTTGACCCCAATTATCGATTATTGAAATATT
>CAZHWF010000119.1:0-3093 GCA_964536365.1 uncultured Polynucleobacter sp. | reverse complement strand
GTACCAATACCTAAATCTTTAAGATCGGTCATTATCTGGGCGCGATCTGCGTTTAACTGATCAAGCGGTAAAACTACTTGGAACATGTGCCAGTTGGTATCAGAGAAGTTTTCTACTGGCAGCTCTAATTTCAAGTGGTCTAAGCCGGAGGTTTTTAATTCAGCGCGAATTGCTTCAAAGTATTGACGCGCCAATTCGGCGCGACGTGCTTGATAGCCTGGAAGTTGCTTGAGTTGCTCAAGACCGATCGCGGCATTGACGTCGGTTAAGTTGTCTTTGCCGCCCAATACATCTACATCCATTCCGTCCATACCTTGGCGAGTTAAACCTTGGAGACGGTATTTTTCAGCAAGTTTGGCTTCTTCTGCGTTATTTAGAACAAGGCAACCACCTTCAACCGTAGTGAGATTTTTGTTTGCCTGAAAACTAAAGCTCACTAAGTCACCAAAGCTGCCAATCTTTTTACCTTTCCACTGCGAGCCGAAAGCTTGCGCCGCATCTTCAATAACGCGAAGATTGTGTTTTTTCGCTAAAGCGTAAAGCTGATCCATATCGACTGGCAGACCCGCTAAATAGACGGGCATGATGGCGCGTGTCTTGGATGTAATTGCGGCAGCGACTTTCTTGAGATCAATATTGCGTGTTACAGGATCGATATCCGCGAATACAGGTTTTGCGCCCACACTCAAAATCACATTAGATGTTGCTACCCAAGAAATCGGGGTGGTGATGACTTCGTCGCCGGAACCAATGCCGGCCACTTGCAGTGCAATTTTCATAGTTGCTGTGCCGTTGGCAAAGCAGCGCACAGGGCGATCGCCAAAATATTTGGATAGCGCTGCCTCAAACTCGGCCAACTTTGGCCCAGAAGTTACCCAGCCAGAACGCAATACTTCAGAAACAGCATCAATGGTTTCTTGATTAAAGCTTGGGCGCGTGAAGGGGATAAATGGTTGGCTGGAGTCTGACATGATGTCTTATATTACTTGAATGCGTTATTGCGTCACGTTCGATGCATCTGGATGTTTTACGATAACTCTACGAGAGTCGCGATCCACCTCTTGCATGGGGAAGTTTTGAGCTTTAAGTGCATCAAATTGCTCGGGAACCATTAGCGCATAAGCTGTTTGATCTTCTTGCCAGCGCGCGATAAATGCATCCAATGTTGGCATCCATAGTGCAGGCTCTTGATTAACCCCAAACTCCAGCTCATCTGGATACTCCACCATGATCATCGTCCTGCCTAAATAGAATGGCACTGTGTGATCCAGTAGGCGCACTGAATAGAAATTAATCTTTGCGGGAACGGATGCTTTCACTCGCTCCACAAGATCAATTCCTGATACTGCGCGCCCCAATGTTTCATGACCGGTTCCGGCGATGATCGCGCAAAGGAAAAAACCACAAGCAAAACTGACAATGCTTTGAATGCCATTACGTGCGCTTTGCCATGCGGCAAAAGCACTAAATATGATGAGTACTAGTAAAGCGGAGATTACCCAGTAAGCGTATTGCGCATACGCTTCAATCTCATCTGGTCTAGCTTGCTTGCCAATGGCATCTAAGAAGAAAAATCCAACGCATCCAAGAAGCGCAAAACCAAGAGCTTGTAATTTCCAAGCTAGTGTCATGCTGTTCGTATGCCCAAGCAATTGATCTAAGCGGTTGCCAATCAGTAAAGCGAGTGCTGGAAAAATGGGGATGATGTAGCCTGGCAGTTTTGAGCGTGACACGCTAAAAAACGCAAAGATCACGACAAACCAGCAAACCAGTAACCAGCCAGCGGAAAACTCACGACGTCGCTCTCTCCAGGCTTCTATCACTGCTCCAGGTATTTGCAAAAACCATGGAAGAATACCAACCAATAATAGTGGAACAAAGTAATAGATAGGGCCGGTTCTACTGTGGGCGTCTTGCGTAAAGCGTTGGAGGTGTTCATGAATGAAAAAGAATTCTAAGAACTCTGGATTGCGTTGCGACACCAATAGAAACCATGGTGCAGTAATTGCCAAAAATAGAATGCTGCCACTAAAGATGCGTAAGCGAGTCCAGATTTTCCAATCCCAAGTGCTAATAGAGTAGGCGATAAATACCATGGCTGGTATCGCTACGCCAATGACGCCTTTAGAAAGAGTTGCCAATCCCATGAAGGCCCAGCATGCCCACATCCAATTGCGACAGCTGTGTTTATTTTGGGATGTCTGAGCAAGTAACAGGCTACAGAGAGCTGCCACTAAAAAAGCAGACAAGCCCATGTCGAGTGAATTGAAGTGACCACTGATAACCCACATCGGACTCGATGCAAGAACAGCTGAGGCTAACCATCCTGCTCTAGCGTTATAAATTCGGGCGCCAGTAAATCCGATCAGTAAGATCGTGAAAAATCCAGTGAGCGCCGTCCAGAGTCGCGCTTGCCATTCGCCAATGCCGAACATCTGAAAGGCTGCCGCAGTAGCCCACGCTTGTAATGGTGGTTTTTCAAAATACTTATAGCCGTTGTATCTAGGTGTAACCCAATCACCTGTCACGAGCATTTCTCTAGCGATCTCTGCGTAGCGTCCCTCGTCAGATGGAATGAGATGGCGGTAGTCAAGAGTCCCAAACCATAGGAGGGCATAGATAATGACGAGCAGCAAAATCTTGCCAGGATGTAGGGCTGAAGACTGCCGAATTTGGCCAAACTGCATTAAGTTGGCTCCACAATCAAAGCGAGGACAACTTTGCGACCTTCGCCTACCAAGATGTTGTAGGTCCTGCAGGCCGCTTGGGAATCCATCACCTCAAAACCAATTTTTGCGGATATCAGAGATTTCAGGAGCTCTGGTTTAGGGAAACGCTGGCGCTTACCAGTGCCAATGATGATTAATTCTGGTTTTAAATCAATAAGTTGCGAGAAATCCTTGCTTTCTAGGCTCTCGAAATTCTGGACCGGCCATTCGGAGATCGCGCCGTCGGAGCTCAGGACAGCCGCATGGGCGTAAGGTGTCTTATTGATCTCTACGTAGCCATCGCCGTAGCCGGTGATCGTATTGGCTCCAGAATGGGGGTCAGATTGAAGCTTCAAGTGGACTCTCTGTCATAATTATGTGGATT
>CAZHWF010000118.1:0-3191 GCA_964536365.1 uncultured Polynucleobacter sp. | reverse complement strand
AGCAGAACAGTACTCGTCGTTGTCATCATCCTCCCAATTCTTCATAAAAAGGCCAATAACTTCAAAGCCTTGCTCCTTGAGCATCCAGGCGGCAACCGACGAATCCACCCCTCCAGACATGCCAATAACGACTTTCTTGGTCTGGGACGACGGGATTGCGGAAGAATTGAGCGGGATCATCAAAAAATGCGAGAATTCAATATAAGCTGATAGACCTTATTGTAGAAGTCTTAGCCCGGTTTCACAGAATTTTGGGCAAAAACCAAGCAAGCGGACTTAGGGGTAAGTAAATAGGTGCATTAAGGCCTATTTAACTAAAATAGATTTTTTGAAAAATTTTGCTTTTGGAGACATGCCATGCGCATAGGAGTACCACTGGAAACAAGGCCCGGGGAAACTCGAGTAGCCGCCACACCAGAAACCGTTAAAAAACTCGTTAGCCAAGGTCATACGGTTGTTATTCAAAAAGACGCTGGTGTAAAAGCAAGTCAGCCAGACTCTGTGTATGAAGCTGTAGGCGCAACTATTGGCACCGCGGCCGATGCTTTTGGGGCAGAAATCGTCCTCAAGGTGCGCGCACCAGAAGCTGCTGAACTCAAGCAAATCAAATCTGGCGCCACCCTTATTGGCATGCTCGATCCATTTGATAACGACATGATTGCTGCGATGGCCGCGCAAGGTATTACCGCATTCTCTTTAGAGGCGGCACCACGGACGACACGCGCTCAAAGCATGGACGTATTGTCCTCTCAAGCAAATATTGCTGGATATAAAGCGGTGATGGTTGCCGCCAACGAATATCAACGCTTCATGCCAATGCTGATGACCGCCGCAGGAACTGTTAAAGCGGCTCGCGTTCTCATTCTTGGTGCTGGTGTTGCAGGTTTGCAAGCGATTGCAACTGCAAAACGCCTTGGCGCCGTGATTGAGGCATCCGATGTTCGTCCTGCCGCAAAAGAGCAAATCGAATCTTTGGGGGCGAAGTTTGTTGACGTTCCATATGAAACCGATGAAGAGCGTGAAATCGCTCAAGGCGTTGGTGGTTATGCCCGCCCTATGCCCGAAGCCTGGATGAAACGTCAAGCGGCTTTAGTTGCTGAACGCGCTCAACAAGCAGACATCGTGATTACTACCGCATTAATTCCTGGCCGCAAACCGCCGGTACTTTTACATAGCGACACTGTTGCCAATATGAAACCAGGCTCTGTCGTAATCGACTTAGCTGCGGGCAAAGGCGATAACGGCTCTGGCAACTGCCCTTTAACTCAGGCCGATAAAGTCATTGATGCAAATGGCGTGAAGATTGTTGGCTACACCAACTTAGCTAGCATGGTTGCTGCAGACGCCTCCGCACTCTATGCGCGTAACTTACTAGACTTCATGAAGCTCATCGTGGATAAAGAAGCGAAGCTTGTTATCCCAGCGGATGACGACATTGTTACCGCCTGCTTAATGTGTCGTGATGGTCAAGCCATCCGCAAAAACTAATAGTAAAAATACCAAGGAAACATTATGGATCTCGCTGCCTTTCAAAGCATCCTCACCGTTCAAAACATTACCGTGTTTGTATTGGCCATCTTTGTTGGCTACCACGTCGTTTGGAACGTCACCCCAGCATTGCACACCCCCCTCATGGCCGTTACAAATGCTATCTCCGGCATCATTATTGTTGGCGCACTACTTCAAACCGAAGTAATTGGCGGTGATGAAATTACCTTCACTAGCATCATTGGTGCGATAGCGGTATTTTTGGCTTCTATCAATATTTTTGGTGGCTTTATGGTCACCCGTCGCATGCTTGAGATGTTCAAGAAAAAAGCTCCTAAATCAAATGCAGCTGATGCGACTGGAACTAAATAAAAATAGAACAAGACCAATACAGAGACCAAAACTATGTCAAACATAACCGCAATTTCTTATCTCATTTCATCGGTGTTGTTCATCCTCGCATTGCGTGGCTTGTCTTCGCCAACCACTTCTCGCCAAGGCAATACTTTTGGCATGATTGGTATGTTGCTGGCTGTAATCACCACTTTCTTCATTCCTGACTTCAAGCCTGTCATTTCATTGATTGGAGCCGCGATTGTAGGTGGCGCAATTATTGGAACCATTGCCGCTAAACGCGTGCAAATGACCAAAATGCCTGAGTTGGTTGCCTTGATGCACTCCTTCGTTGGTTTATCAGCAGTATTAATTGCGATTGCAGCTGTATTTAATCCAGCACATGAACATACTGGCGCACAAAAGATTGAACTCTTCATTGGCGCATTCATTGGTGCGATCACCTTCACCGCATCTGTCATTGCTTTCGGTAAATTGTCAGGCAAGGTGAGCGGCAAACCGGTAAGCTTTTCTGGCCAACATTTGCTAAATCTCATCCTGGCGGTTTGTATGGTGGGCGCAGGCATCGCTTATTACATTACCGATAGCCACGCCGCCTTCTTAGCCATGTGCGCTATCGCCTTGGTATTGGGTGTGACATTAATCATTCCGATTGGTGGCGCTGATATGCCAGTAGTGGTATCCATGCTCAATAGTTACTCTGGTTGGGCAGCAGCTGGTATTGGCTTCACTCTCAATAACCCAGTATTGATTATTGCTGGTGCGTGCGTAGGTTCCTCTGGCGCCATTCTGTCTTACATCATGTGTAAGGCCATGAATCGCTCTATTTTGGCGGTGCTTCTCGGCGGCTTTGGTGCCGAAGCTGCGGCAGGTGGTGGCGATGATGGCGGCCCCAAGAACTACAAAACTGGCTCGCCAGAAGATGCCGCCTTCCTTATGGAGAACGCAGACACTGTGATCATCGTTCCAGGCTATGGCTTAGCAGTTGCTCGTGCGCAGCATGCTCTAAAAGAGTTAACCGAGAAGCTGACCCACCATGGTGTCACTGTGAAATACGCAATCCATCCAGTAGCTGGTCGTATGCCTGGTCATATGAACGTTCTTTTGGCTGAAGCCGAAGTCCCATATGATCAAGTATTTGAAATGGAAGACATCAACAGCGACTTTGGTCAAGCTGACGTGGTTTTAGTTCTTGGTGCCAATGACGTTGTTAACCCGGCAGCACGCACTCCAGGCAGCCCAATTTTTGGCATGCCAATTTTGGAGGCATTTAAAGCTAAAACGCTTATTGTGAACCAGCGCTCAATGGGAGCGGGTTATGCTGGTCTTGATAACGAACTCTTCTACAT
>CAZHWF010000117.1:0-3235 GCA_964536365.1 uncultured Polynucleobacter sp. | reverse complement strand
AGGCGTTAAGGTATACGGCGGCGAGCAAATTAATGCTGGCAGCATCATTGTTCGTCAACGTGGCACACGTGTTCATCCAGGTGCTAACGTTGGTATTGGTAAGGATCACACTTTGTTCGCCTTGATTGACGGCCAAGTGGAATTTGGCGTCAAGGGTGCATTGAAGAAGGCCCAAGTTTCAGTTTTGCCTCGCTCATAAGGCGCCTGACTGAGACTCGTTTAATTCAGATTTAATCCGAATTTAACTCTTAGGAACAGGCCTCGCTAAGCGAGGCCTTTTTTATTCATGAAATTTATAGACGAAGCACGTATCGAAGTGATTGCCGGGCAAGGTGGCTCCGGAAGCGCCTCTATGCGCCGTGAAAAGTTCATTGAATTTGGTGGTCCCGACGGCGGGGATGGCGGCAAAGGCGGAAGCGTCTGGGCAATTGCTGATCGCAATATCAACACATTGATCGATTACCGTTATGCCAAAACACATACTGCAAAAAATGGCGAGCCAGGGCGCGGTGCGGATTGCTATGGTCGCGCAGGTGACGATATTGAATTGCGTATGCCCGTCGGCACGATCATCTCTGATTATGAAACGGGCGAACCCATTGCTGACTTAACTACCCATGGTGAGCGACTTTGCTTGGCGCAGGGTGGTGTTGGAGGTTGGGGCAATATTCACTTTAAGAGCAGTACCAATAGAGCGCCACGTCAAAAGACAAATGGTAAGCCTGGAGAGCGCCGTAAGTTGAAGTTGGAACTGAAGGTATTGGCTGACGTAGGATTATTGGGCATGCCGAATGCCGGTAAGTCCACACTAATTACCGCGGTTTCTAATGCACGCCCAAAGATTGCTGATTATCCATTTACCACCTTGCATCCAAATTTAGGTGTTGTGCGCGTTGGCAATGAACGTAGTTTTGTGATTGCGGATATTCCAGGCTTGATCGAGGGCGCCGCGGAAGGTGCTGGTTTGGGTCATCGTTTCTTGCGTCACTTGCAGCGCACCGGTGTATTGCTGCACTTGGTTGACATTGCTCCGTTCGATGAGAATGTTGATCCTGTGGCTGATGCCAATGCCATTGTGAATGAGCTGCGCAAGTATGACGAAGGTTTGGTTGAGAAGCCTCGTTGGCTAGTTCTCAATAAAGTCGACATGATTCCTGAAGAAGATCGCAAAAAGGTGATTGCTGATTTTGTGAAAAAGTTTAAATGGAAGGGGCCCGTTTTTGAGATCTCCGCTTTAACTGGTATGGGTTGCGATAAGCTTTGCTACTCTCTCCAAGATTATTTGGATTCTGTACGCAAAGATCGCGATGATGCTGATGAACGCGCTCAGGATCCTCGTTATCAAGATCAGTCTGACCTTAAAAACCCTGATTAATATTTGATTTGCTTTTTGCTATGAACGCTAAAAAAACTCAACGGATTGTTGTGAAAGTGGGCTCCAGTCTAGTCACCAATAATGGTGAGGGCTTAGATCATGCCGCGATTGCGAATTGGGCAGAGCAGATGGCCAGTTTGCTAAAGGCTGGTCACGAGGTATTAATGGTGAGCTCAGGGGCGATTGCTGAAGGCATGCAGCGTCTAGGTTGGACAAAGCGTCCACAGGAAATTCATCAATTGCAAGCTGCTGCTGCAGTTGGTCAGATGGGTCTAGTTCAGGTTTATGAGAGTTGCTTTGCGCGTTTTAATTTGCGTAGCGCTCAGATCTTGCTAACCAATGCAGACTTGGCAGATCCAGAGCGAAATGCTAATGCCAGAGCTACTTTAGACACATTATTAAAGCTGGGTGTAGTGCCCATCATTAATGAGAATGACACTGTAGTTACTGATGAAATTAAGTTTGGCGATAACGATAGTCTTGCTGCGTTGGTGACCAATTTAATTCACGCTGATTTATTGGTGATTTTGACAGACCAAGGAGGGCTCTTCACGGCAGATCCACGTCGAGACCCTAATGCAACATTGCTAACCGATGCGACTGCAGGGGATCCCGCTTTGGAGCAAATGGCTGGCGGAGCGGCTAGTGAGCTCAGTAAGGGCGGTATGCTGACAAAGGTTTTAGCTGCCAAAATTGCCGTGCAAACTGGCGCTGCTACTGTCATCGCCTCTGGACGAGAGCCCAATGTGCTAACCCGTTTAATGTCGGGCGAGAAAATTGGGACCCGTTTGGCCCACAAATAATCTTTAATTAATCACGCCAAATGAATTGGTTGGCTTTGTTTGGCCAGTAAATCCGTTTGGATTGAGTGATTGAAGAATGGTCTTGATATTTTTTTCTTGCGAGTTGAAATTGCAGAAAGCTCCTTGAGCTAGGGCTGCTTGATAGCGGTTTGGTACATTGCTTTGAATAGTGCGCCAAGTTGATAGAGGATTTTCTCTCCAAGCCCCATTTTCTAAAGTGCCATATAAGCGCCATTGAAAAGAATCGCAACGAATTCCTTCGTATTGAGTCTGCACGCTACCATTTGGGCTGGTCATGACAACAATGTAGCGCGTGACACCATCAGCACCGATCAGAATAGAGTCGGTATCCACTGCGAATTTAAAAATCGTTTGCTGTGAAACGTAAAAAGGTTGCAGCGTAGCTTGATTGGGAGGATTGAGGGGCATTGCAGTTGCTCCCTCTTTAAATACCATGGGTGCAAATGGATCTAATCCACTTTCTAATGGATCGCCTGCGCAAGCAGATAACGTCAACCCAAGAGCGGTGACGTAAGCATAAAGGTAAGTGCGCTTCAAAAAAATTCTCATTTTGATTGATCTTTTGGATTGTCGTCTTTGGAGTGCTCGTGAGCGCCGCCATAAAAAGTTTGCATTAAATCAAGAGGCGCCCCCCAAGCTAATTGCTGCATCCGCATACCACGAGATAGGTAGCGCGCTAACTCAGAGAGTGCGAGTTGGTAAACCTCACGCTTAAAGCCAATCACTGAGTCCAATTGAATCCAGAAAGGTACCCAGCGCCAAGCATCAAATTCGGGGTGCTCAGAAGCGCGCAATTGAATATCACTATCGAGGCCGACCAACCGCAAGAGGAACCAAATTTGTTTTTGACCACGATAGGCGGCGCGATGAACTCGTGAAGAGTTTTGACGACGCAAGTATTCCTCAGGGACATCGTAACGAAGCCAATCCCTGGTGCGCCCAATAATTTGGACATGCTCCGGCAGTAAGCCAACCTCCTCTTGCAATTCGCGGTACATAGCCTGTTCAGGGCTTTCACCATGCTGAATCCCGCCCT
>CAZHWF010000116.1:0-3384 GCA_964536365.1 uncultured Polynucleobacter sp. | reverse complement strand
CTCTTACGAGGTGCTAGATGGCATTGTGGAACGCTATATGGAGCAAAACCAATCGATTGCTCAAATCATTGCCGCCGGGTTTGATCCAGAAAGCGTAGAAAAGATCACCCGCCTCATCAAACTCAATGAATACAAGCGCCGTCAAGCTCCGCCGGGCGTTCGAGTCACCACCCGCGCCTTTGGCCGGGATTGGCGCTATCCCATCACATCCCAGTTCAGAGCTTAATAGCGCTTTCAGACCCTCGTCGACAGCTCAAAATAGGCCATTTTTGGCAAGCTATTCAAGTTCTAGGTATGATTACTCCATTAGGGGGAATACATGAAATTAATTACATCCATCATTAAGCCGTTCAAATTAGATGAAGTACGTGAATCCTTGGCGGAAGTAGGTGTTACCGGTTTAACCGTAACCGAAGTCAAGGGCTTTGGTCGCCAAAAAGGCCACACAGAACTCTATCGTGGCGCAGAATACGTCGTCGACTTTTTGCCAAAGGTAAAAGTGGAAGCGGTTGTTCCTGATGATCGTGTCGAAGCCGCTGTCGAAGCCATTACCAAAGCAGCTCGCACCGGGAAAATTGGCGATGGCAAAATTTTTATCACAGCTGTCGAACAAGTTATTCGCATTCGCACTGGCGAAATTAACGATGCAGCCGTCTAATTAGCGTAAACGTCTACTCATCACCCAAAGGCAGCGGCTTAACCAGCCGCTGTTTTATTTGGGCTAACGTAACTGGGAGTCTGTAGAACTTAACGGAGCCGCAGGCTGAGCAACAACTTCAGCTGACTCTAGATTGATTGTTTTAGCGCTTGGGTTGGCGATACGAACTTTCGCACCCTGGTAGTAAATATCAACCTGATTCAACCCACTGGTTAATACCTTAAATGGCGGTTTGCCATAAACACTCACTCCAACACCTGGCTCTAGGGTTTTATTTTGAATCTTGCCTGTTGCATCACTAATGCACACTGTTTGGACCGTTTTGGATTGTAAATACACCATATCGCCTGATTTTTTCGGAGCATCGGGCTTATAGGTGAGCGTTGTTGAATCTGGTACCGGGCAGTCAGTTGAAGCAGTTACTGCAGGTGCCGGTGCACTTACTGGGGCTGGAGCCGCTGGCGCAGACTCTACTGGAGGACTAGTTGGCGGTGGCGCTGGTTCAGGGGCCACCTCTTGAATAATGACCACTTCCTCTTTAACGGGCTCAGGAAAAAATAGTGGGCGTAAATTAATTACTGAAAATGTGACTGCTGCGGCAATAGCCAAAATCAGAATCAATTTCTTTTTGGGATTTGCCTTTGACTTCACGGAATAATCAAGCGCACTTGGCTCAATTTTTCTAGGAGCACTCTTTTCTTGAGCAGATGCATTTGCTGCCGCTACAGGTGCAACTTCTTTTTCTTCAGAGAAATTATCTTCTTGTTGATCTACTTGTTTTTTTGTTTCTTTGGCTTTTTTAGATTTAGCCGATTTATCTACAGCAGAAGTTTGATCCTTCTCCTGCAATTTTTCTTGAGCATCCACCGGTTTAACAGGCTGAACTACTCCAGAAAAATCAAACGCTTCTTCTGGAGTCATTTTTAAGAGGCCGGCTACTTTTTTTGCCGCAGTGACTTTTACTTGAGCACCATAAAAACTACTGCTCTCACCATTTTCAATCTGCTCGATTTGACGAACAGAAAGACATGCCATGCCAGCCAAATCTTTTGTGCTTAAACCAAGGCTCTCTCTAGCCTTTGTAAAAGCCTCTTTGCGAATCTCTGGCAATTTGACTGGTTTATTCACTTGGCGGTAAACGTCTTATAAGTTATTGATCGTGTTATTGATATTTTTGATACTAATGCCAAAATGGGTCGAGAGGTAATTAGCTACTAAGCTAATTATTTAAAGGATGATTCTCTAAATTGGATTCTAGGTACTTTTTCACCAAAGCTTGCACTGAATCGGCATGCATTTTGTCCATCACCCTAGCCTTATGGACTTTAATAGTGGCATCAGTGGTCCCAAGCTTAACGGCGATATCCTTATTTAAAAGGCCTTTTACAAGCCATCCGCACACTTCACGCTCTCTAGGGGTTAGGCTCTCGTAATCCTTCTTTGCTTCCACATCCATAGAAACCCGCTTTAATTGACGACTGTCAAAATCGATGGCATCGGCAACAGCCTTTAACAGATCCTCCAAATTGAAAGGCTTGAATAAGAAATCCAGCGCCCCTTTTTTTGAGTCCCTGCACGATTTGATGTGGATGGCTTTGGCCGCTCACAAACACAATTGGCGTTTTGCGACCCAGTTTTAGCAGTTTTTCCTGTAGGTCTAGCCCTGTCAGATCCGGCATCTGCATATCAAGCAAAATGACTGCGGGCGATACGGGAACCGATTTTTCCAAAAATACTGCTGCACAAGCGTAATCTTCAACCAAATACCCTACATCGCGCAGCATTCTCGAGAGAGAAGTGCGCATCGATTCATCATCGTCAATCAGGTAAATGTGTCCAACTTTAGTCATTGAATTTAAAGGGAAAAGTTTTGATGGCTTAATGTACTGCAGGAGCATTTAGCAAGCTATTAGCTTTATAGCTAATAATGAACACTTAAATGATTAAAAGATGGCTCTTTTGATATTGCATTGCAGCATTACCTTACCTTTTCATGCTTTACGTAATTAAAGGCATGAATGAAGGTTCTCACGGCACAATAGAGCCTTTCGACACAAACCTTTTCTGGAGTAATTAGCATGAAACGCCTTAATGAACGCTCGCGCATGGTCACCGAAGGGGTCGCTCGCGCACCTAATCGTTCAATGTATTACGCAATGGGTTACGAAGAAAAGGATTTCGTAAAACCCATGGTTGGTGTTGCAAATGGACACTCAACTATTACTCCATGCAATAGCGGTCTACAAAAATTAGCTGATGCTGCTGTTTCCGCGCTTGAAGGTGCTGGAGCTAAAGCGCAATTGTTTGGCACGCCAACGGTATCCGATGGTATTGGTATGGGCACAGAAGGCATGAAGTACTCTCTGGTCTCCCGTGAAGTCATTGCCGACAGCATTGAAACTTGTGTCAACGGTTTGTGGCAGGACGGAGTAGTGGTGATCGGTGGTTGCGATAAAAACATGCCCGGCGGCATGATGGCTTTGGCACGCACTAATGTTCCTGGCATCTATGTATATGGCGGAACAATCAAGCCAGGTCACTACAAAGGTAAAGACCTCAACATTGTTTCCGCATTTGAAGCTGTTGGTGAATTTACCTCCGGCAGAATGAATGAAGAAGACCTTAAGGGTGTTGAGCAACACGCCTGCCCAGGCAGCGGCTCTTGCGGCGGCATGTATACCGCCAATACGATGAGCTCCGCCTTTGAGGCCCTAGGCATGAGCCTG
>CAZHWF010000115.1:0-3484 GCA_964536365.1 uncultured Polynucleobacter sp. | reverse complement strand
TTGGTGGCGAATCAGGGATTTGAACCCCGGACCTGCGGATTATGATTCCGTCGCTCTAACCAGCTGAGCTAATTCGCCGAAGGTGTGATTGTAGCAAATCCGCCCCATTCTGTAACCCTGAAACCGGATTTACCCAAACCCGTCCAGCAAGCCCTAGAAACGATGAAATGAGCCGCCTAATTAAATTACCCCCAGCACCCCAGATAAAGAAGATCCTTCATGGTTTGGCTTCTCGCCAATCTCCTCAAATGGATGCTCAAGACGATTGACCCAAAACACATCAAAGCCGTACCATTTTGCCGCCAAAGCATCCCAAGCATTGCTTGAGACAAAGAGAATCTCGTCCTTTTTTACGGGGAATGCTTTGAGCAACAACTCATATGCTTGGGGAGCCGTCTTAAATAGACGCACATCTTCAATCGTCACAACTTTATCAAGATAAGGTTTTAGGCCGTTACTCTCCACTACAGTATTGAGCATCTCTCTACTGCCGTTTGAGAGAATGGCTGTAGAAATTCCCTTGTCTTTAATTGTTTTAAGAACACTTAGACTATCTGCAAAACTAGTAAGCTTGGCGTACTGGTCCATTAATCGCTTTTCGTATTCAGCGGTAAGATTAAGTCCCATGCGCTTACAAACATAACGCAAAGAGCGAATCGTTAATTCCCAAAATGGCAAATAGTGTTTACTGCCGCCGGGACTAGGATCGCTCATAGTGACAAGACGGGTGTACTCGATTTGACGATCGCGCCACATCACTGAAAGCGCTTGGCCATGCCCTGGAAATAATTCTTCCGCCAGTTGCCCCATGGAATACACATCAAATAGTGTTCCATAAGCATCGAAAGCAATTAGCTTATACATATTCGTCCCCTGCTTTTATTATGAATTTCTATTGTCGTTTAAAACGCCAATTGCACCACTCGCCGCCAAGGGCTTAGACTATTTAATCTGAAATACACTCAAAGCCTCATCTCGACCATAAAAGACATTAAATTCGATTTTCTTGGCTAAAAAGAGCTTTTTCAGAACCTCATCCTTATTTTCAAAAATAATTGCCGTCTGCTCGGGATAGCGCGAAAAAGGATCACTAGTTACATCGATAGGCACCCCATCAATCTTGATTTGCTTAATCGAGCGCTTATAAAGCCTGTCTGGACGAATAAAAATTAGACGCTTTACATACTTATCAAGCACCAGCTTTTGACCTTGCTCATTTGTCTTAGAGTAATAAACCAACTCTTCTTTACCATTAACAGTCATATCCCGCTCT
Source organism: uncultured Polynucleobacter sp. (assembly GCA_964536365.1). Classification (GTDB taxonomy): domain Bacteria; phylum Pseudomonadota; class Gammaproteobacteria; order Burkholderiales; family Burkholderiaceae; genus Polynucleobacter. The sequence continues at coordinate 2,211 of CAZHWF010000115.1, read as the reverse complement.
TCATCCCACTTCGCATAAACACTCTGACTCATTGCGCCACCAATAAGCATGAGAGTTAGTGCGCTAAGCGCGGCAATGATTTTCTTTTGGCGAAGGTTCTTCATACACCCATATTAGCCGAAGGAGCCTTCAAAAAATAGAAGGCGTAATATTCTCAAATGATGAAACTATTTTTCTCACATCTTTCTCTTTTCCTTTTATTGGGAATTAGTGCTTGCTTTAATGCATTCGCCGCCCAAATCTTCGTTACCAACTACCCATCTGAAGCCAATGCCAAAGTCTTCGTCACAAGATATCCATCTGAGGCAAATTGCATGGTTTACGACACCCAATCCTCAAGCGATAACGAACCAGGTGTTTGGTTCTATACAAAATACAAAAGCGATGCACGCGCCGTGATTTACTACACTCAATATAAATCTGAAGCAGATCTTATTGTGTACTTCACCAAATATAAGAGTGACGCGCGCTGCCGCTATTAATAAATGGTTTTAATTTGATGAAGCTTTTATCTATCTCCACAGGCAAAGTGTTCCCCTTATTTGGGAATCATCACCCCAATTACCAATCTGTCGCCTCTGCAATTCGCAAGACCAATATCAGCACCCTAGATAGTCCAAAACCTATTGAGATCTCGACGCTAGGAGTAAGGGGTGATGAACAGGCCGATTTATCAGTACATGGAGGTCTTGAAAAAGCGATTTATGTTTATCCTGCTGAGCACTACGCTTTCTGGAATGAGCTACTCACTCGAGAAACAATAAAGATCGTTCAATTACAGCATGGCAATATTGGCGAGAACTTCACCATCGAAGGTCTTTTAGAGACAGGGGTATTTGTTGGTGACCGCTTACAGATTGGAGAATCTGAATTTGCCGTTACAAAACTACGAGAGCCTTGCTTCAAATTGAATGCCGCACTTGGATACAAAGGTGCCGGTAAAGCGATGTTGCAATCGGGCTTTAGCGGTTGGTACTTAAGGGTTTTAAAAACAGGGCTGGTGACTGCGGGCGATTCAATCACAGTCATTGCGGGTCCAAGAGAAACCTCGATTGCCCAACAAAATCAAAAACTATTAAATCATCGCAATCAAAAAGATTTATGGGAATAAAAAAACCCGACCATTGCTGATCGGGTTTCTTGTTTACCGCAGACTAAGGATCTTAATAATTCTTCTTAGTCACGTGCGTAGATGTCTACGTCTTTGGTTTCACGTACAAACAGTGTACCGATTACCAACGTCATCGCAGCGATGATGATTGGGTACCAGAGACCGTAGTAAATGTTACCGTTTTGCGCAACCAAGGCGAAGGAGATCGTTGGCAACAAGCCACCGAACCAACCGTTACCAATATGGTATGGCAATGACATAGAGGTGTAACGAATGCGGGTTGGGAACATCTCAACAAGCATCGCAGCGATTGGGCCATAAACCATGGTTACCAAGATCACCAAGTACACCAACAACAACAATACAGCTACGTAGTTGATGCCAGCTGGATCAGCTTTAGCTGGATAGCCAGCAGCATTCAACGCATCGCGAATTTGCTTCTTGAACTCAGCATCTTTAGCTTTCGCATCAGCAGGAGCCAAACCTTTTGCTGTGTATCCAGTGATTTCTGTATCACCGATCTTCACAACAGCAGTGCTACCAGCTGCACCAGGGATAGTTGTATAGCTTGCAGAGTTAGATGCCATCACTTGTTTTGCAATATCGCAAGAACTTGTGAACTTCGCTGTACCTGTTGGGTTGAATTGGAATGTACATTCATTCACGTCAGCAGTAATCGTTGCTGGTGAAGTTGCCATTGCCTTTTCCAACGCTGGGTTAGCAAAGTGTGTCAAAGCATTAAATACTGAAACTGGTGTATTTGGGATGTAAGTGATGATCGCCAATAACAAACCGCCCATGATGATCACTTTACGGCCGATCTTGTCAGACCATGCACCGAATACAACGAAGAATGGTGTGCCAATTACCAATGAAGCAGCAATCAACAAGTTCGCAGTCTTAGCATCTACTTTCAACACTTGTGTGAGGTAGAACAAAGCGTAGAACTGACCTGTATACCAAACCACCGCTTGACCTGCAACCAGACCGAACAATGCCAAGATAACAATCTTCAAGTTCTTCCATTGACCGAAAGACTCGGACAAAGGAGCTTTTGATAATTTGCCTTCTTCTTTCATCTTCTTGAAAGCTGGGGACTC
>CAZHWF010000114.1:0-3517 GCA_964536365.1 uncultured Polynucleobacter sp. | reverse complement strand
AAAACAAAACCCCCTTGGTTGGACATAACGTCCAACTTTTGGGGGTCAGTTCATTGGGTGGTTTTTTGTCTGATTGGGCGAAATCAAACTCGCAATCAACGGCTTGTAAGTCTGCAAGCGGAGGAATGTTCCGCCAATGCCTGCTTAAATGATTGAGCTGCTCCATACGTATTGTCGGTTGGAATAGGTGGCACAATCGACCTCCTAGAAACAGGTTCAAGTCCTGGTGGGCCCACCAGAAAAGCAAACCCTCATCAGCAATGGTGGGGGTTTGTCTTTTGAGTGTTACTTTAAGCAAGGTTTAGAATGGCTCATGGCTTTGAAATTACCTGCAATACTGCCCTCATCTCACTATATAAGGCGATTGCATAGTCAATCTGGAGGTGTTCGTGCATGGACACATCTTGCTGAGTTGAATAATGCAGATAATCAATTTAGTCGCGGATTTGTAAAGCATTTCCCTGATGTTGCTTACAGGTCATTATTTAATGAGTATTTCGGCTACACAGTAATGTCAGCTTTAGGCATTCCACAGCCTGATGCTGCAATGATTGAAGCGCCAATAGTTATAGATGATGTCGAGCAATTGCGCTGGGCTTTCGTTAGCTTTCAACCCACTCCGACTTACGAAGGTACGCCTCAAGAAATATATAACCTAAAAAACCCCAATGAAATTCAGCAATTCATAACAAGAATACTTTCTTGTCCTTCATTTTCTTTAATGGTCGCTGCTGACCAGCTTGTAATGAATGGAGATAGAAACGCTGGAAATTTAGTGTTTACCTCTAAAAAGAGTTTTGTGGTTATTGATCATAGTGATATCTTGGGGGGTCCAAATTGGCTATCTCAGAATTTATGGGGTAAAACTGATTGGATTAAAAGCAAGCCATTAGAAGAGTGGGTTGATATGAAAAGCTTATCAAGTACACATAGGAACGCAATTTATTCAGCGGCTAGTCTGATAGAAGAAAGGTTTTTTAAAGAAATCTCCAATTTAAAGATTGCGTTAGATGCAAAATCTAGTCAAGAATCATCTGATGCATTAAGCGCAATATGGTGGAGAAATATGGATATCGTGAACTGGTTTCAGAAAAGATTAAATATTCTCGTATGACAAATTTTGAAAAAACACTCTCTTCATATTCCGGTCCAAGTAATGGCATAAGGGTTGCTGGAAAATTATTTGTGATCAAATGCACGCCTGATATTTTTACTGGCGAGACAATTAATATTGGTGTTTGCGCAATAGATGGTATTAATGGCGATAGGTATGTCAAGATTATCGAAGAGCCTGGAAGGCTGAGCTGTTTTTATGGGGACGCATCTCACGCAATCTTATCTTTGGCAAAAATTACAAAAGAGTCATTATTGTTAAAGGGCGACTCACCATCACCCCAAGTAGTTTTTGGTGAAATGACATCTTTTTATAACTCCAACATCAAGCAAGTTATAAATGATGTTTTTAGAACTCAAGTTACAGCAGCCCTTCCACATCGCGAATCAAAAATTATAAAAATGGTTGATGATGATGAGGCTTTAGAGGATGTATCAAATTATTTGAAAGAAAAATTTCAATTAGGTGCCGATTTTTTAGCTAATACTCCAAATGTAATTATCAATACTGATAAGGGGGCTAGGGCTATTAAGGTTCCATTCCAGCCTGCAAATGGTGTTGGAACGATTCGAAGCGCCTATTATTCTCCCCAAGCTTTAAAAACGCATCTCATGGATAGTTACTTAGATATGGAATGTGCTGCAAGGTATAGAAAAAAATCGTACATGGCACTTTTCATTCTGAGACCTAAAGACGCTTTAATTAAAAATGCCAATCAAGTTGACGCAGTTATTGATAGTATTTCCTATCGGGCGCCGAAAAATATGCTTTTAGAAGTCTCGGATGAAATTAGTGAACTTGCAGAGGCAATCAATAGCTGGGGTCGGGTAGCCGCTTAATCATCTTTATCCATATGGTATCTACCGGAGCAGTGATAACACCTTCTTTCAGTATCCCCATTTTCATTTTCCCAAGTTTCAAGCTCCCCAATAGTTGATTCACATCCACAGCTTGTGCATGATGATGGCAGATAATCGCTGTATTCATTTTTGCAGAATTTACAACGATATCCCGTGCTGGAATCAGCGCAAAGTGCTAGCGTAGGATGCCCGCATTCATCGCAGTCTATGCATATTGCGGGTTGGTTTGGATCCATTGGATCTTGGGGGTTTTGATACTTAATTTTATCAACTTCAATGATTGCATTGTGGACTGCTAATTTGTACTCATCAGATAAGGTTTGAAATATATCGATATTTTTTGCGCCAACCGCTTTTGCCAAATCGATGTTTGATTCTTCCTCTAAAAATTCGTGTAACGAGAAAAAAACTCGACCGATTGTGTGTCTAGCTTCAAAAACATCCATGGAAAACTTATAGTGCTCAATATTGTTGCGTAATTCTTTTAGCCATTCCAAATCTTTTTTAAATTGGGGGCTAAGAGTATCTGAGGATTCATTATTAATAAAATTCACTGCATCCCAGAGGCCAATTGTTTTTTCTTTTGTTAAGTTTTTAGCAAATGGGTCCCTATAAATTAATAGTGGATGCTTTTGGGTTATGTGATGCTTAAGAACTAGCTCTAGGAAGTGAGCCATGTGAAGTACGGCAAATTTATATGCCTTTTCGTCCCCAGCTTCACCGGCTTGATATTTGGCAAGTGCTTCATTCAAGCTATCCAAGGCGTTATCAAGCAATCCTAGTTCGTGTTTAAACATATCGTATCCAGTTTGTATTGCCATTAGTTAGAGATATATTACCTTTATTAAGCGTTACTTTAAGTAACGCTTTCTAAGTCCGAGCCTATCTCTAAAGGCTATTAACAAACTCGATTTGAATTGATTGTTTGTCCGAAAAGTAGGCTAAAACGCCTATCGTACGTGTATGGGTTATCGATATTGATAGTCCCATGTATACGGGAGAAGCAAATGAATCAAAGCAATCTTGCAGTTAATCAAGTCATCTCTTTTGACACTTTAAAAACGTCAGCATATGCCAGTGCCAAGATCAATCTTGGTGATGAATTGGATATGGACGACTTAGGAGCGTTATTTGCGGTGAATGACTATTTCCAGCAAAGACTGGGGCATTCCGTGTTTTCTAGCATTGAAATGGCAGCCATTGGCGATGCACTAGAAAAGCACGGGATTATGTATCTGGAGGCGCAATGAGCTTGGGTAACTATCAAGCGTTACTTCAAGTAACACTGAAATTACCAAGAGGGTCCCATCAAATGCCAAGAGCTGCCATGAGATTGCCATTGCTCTTTGGATATCTTGACCAGGCGATTTGCCCAATACCGGTTGTCCTAAGCCACCATCAGAAACTAAAGTTACTATATGCCGCAAATCGTTGAAACCACCCATGAACTGCTACCTAGAGAGCTAGTGATCTATCGCCGTGAGCGTAGTGGCATCTGGCAATGTCGCTATAAGGTTGCTGGAGTCTGGCAAAGAGCTTCTAC
>CAZHWF010000113.1:0-3578 GCA_964536365.1 uncultured Polynucleobacter sp. | reverse complement strand
TAAAACGCTCATCAAAACCCTCAATTTAGTTGATATTCCGCTGTTAGATCACTGCATTGTGAGCGGCACAGGATTTTTCTCGTTTTTAGAGGCTGGCCTTATGAAGTATGACAAAATAAGATAGTAATCACTAACTTATTGACTAATTTTTGCCCCTTATACCCATAAATCGGCCAAATCACCCAAAACAATCCAAATTAGGGGTAGATCAAACTAGGCTGAGACTGATACAATCTTCTTTTTTCGCAATTAATGGAGTTATGTCATGGCAAAAGTTTGCCAAGTCACTGGGAAGAAGCCGATGGTTGGCAACAATGTATCCCATGCAAACAATAAAACAAAGCGTCGCTTTTTGCCGAATTTGCAAAACCGTCGTTTCTGGGTTGAATCTGAAAATCGTTGGATTAGCTTGCGCTTAACCAATGCTGGTTTGCGCGTAATCGACAAGAACGGCATCGATGCTGTTTTGTCTGATCTCCGTGCACGTGGCGAAATTTAAGGAGCGCACAAATGGCTAAAGGCGGCAGAGAAAAAATCAAGTTAGAGTCATCAGCAGGTACTGGTCACTTTTACACAACTTCAAAAAACAAGCGTACTAAGCCTGAGAAAATGGAGATCATGAAGTTCGATCCAACCATTCGCAAGCATGTCGCTTACAAAGAAACAAAGTTAAAGTAATCCAGCAATTCTCCGATTACTCAAATAAAAAACCCGCTACTTCAGCGGGTTTTTTATTATCTGTATTTTTCTTTAAGCGTAACGACGCAATCTTAATGAAAACTCACGCAAACTAGACAAACCACTCTCTTCAGCATGCTGACACCAAGCATGCAATTGGGAAAGCAGTTGCTCTTTAGTCGCTGATGAGCGACCCCAGAGTGCCTGTAAATCGCGGCGCATCTCAATCATTTTGCGCAGCTGAGCATTACTTGCCATCAACTCTTCCAGCTTGGCTTTTTGTTCGGTAGTTAAGCGAGATTCATCCTTAGCCAACCAAGCGCGTGCATCGCTTAAGTGCGCGGCCAATACCTGCATATGTTGCACTTCATTACTAAAGAAGCTTCGCAGTGTTTTGCTATAGCGCGCCATGATTTCATAGCGGTTTGCAATGATAGCTTCCAGCGTGTTTTGATCGGCAGGACGCAAATCACTCAACACCGGCTTTGGAGGGGTCTTCTTCACTGTCGCCAAACCTACGGCACTCATGATTTGGATATACAGCCAGCCAATATCAAATTCATACCATTTGTTTGATAGCTTTGCGCTGGTTGCAAACGTGTGATGATTGTTGTGCAACTCTTCGCCACCAATCAAGATACCCCAAGGCATAATATTTGTGGAGGCATCTTCGCAATCAAAATTGCGATAACCCCAATAATGCCCAATACCATTAATAATTCCAGCGGCAGTGATTGGAATCCACAACATCTGCACAGCCCAAACTGTTAAACCGATCGCACCAAATAGAAAAACATCCACGATGAGCATGATGGCAACGCCTTGCCAAGAGAACTTGGAGTAAACATTGTGCTCAAGCCAATCGTCGGGCGTACCATGACCAAACTTTTCTAAAGTTTCCTTATTGGCCGCTTCTTTTTTATAGAGCTCCGCACCGCGAGTCAGAACGGTATTAATACCCAAAACTTGCGGGCTATGTGGATCGTCAACTGTTTCGCATTTAGCATGATGCTTGCGATGAATCGCTGCCCACTCTTTGGTAACCATACCCGTCGTTAACCACAACCAAAAACGGAAGAAGTGGGAAACAATAGGATGCAACTCTAATGCCCGATGCGCCTGACAACGATGCAGGAAAATAGTGACAGCTGCAATCGTGATGTGAGTGGCGATTAGAGTGAAAGCGACAATCTTCCACCAAGACCAATCTAAATATCCATTGGCAAGCCAGTGGAGGAATAAATCAAAGCCTGAAACTGTATTCAAAAGGGAATCCCTCAAGAGATCTAAAACTCTATTTTAATTCTTTAGAAGACTTCTCGATTTTGACCTTAGTCGCCTTTTGGTCGCCTTTTTCAGACTGATCCACAGAAGCGGTGGTCTTTTTCTGGAAAATAGCCCCAAAAAAGCCATCTGTACCATGAAGATGGGGCCATAACTGCCACCAAGGATTATCTAAGCTACATCCGATTGGCAATTTTTCCTTTGGAAACAATGGCTTAAGAACTTCTGCAGCAGGAATAACCTCAAATTGCGGATGTTTTGCCAAATAATCCTCAGCAATTGCTTGATTTTCTTGGGGCAAAAGACTGCAAGTGGCATAAACCAAGCGCCCGCCTGGCTTAAGCAACCTTGCAGCGGAGGCCAAAATGCTCATTTGCTTCTGGTTGAGCTCCAAGATCCCTGCGGGTGTCTGGCGCCACTTTAGGTCAGGGTTGCGTCTTAAAGTACCCATTCCGCTACAAGGGGCATCAACCAAGACGCGGTCAATCTTTCCGGCAAGGCGTTTGATTTTGGTGTCATTTTCAGTATCAATCCACACCGGATGGACATTAGAAAGCCCGCTACGAGCCTGCCTTGGCTTCAAATTAGCCAAACGACGCTCTGAGGTATCCAAAGCATACAAGCGCCCTGTGGAGCGCATAAGAGCGCCAATTGCCAATGTCTTGCCACCAGCGCCAGCGCAAAAATCGACAACCATCTCGCCGCGCTTAGGCGCAAGCAAATAAGCCAAGAGCTGACTACCCTCGTCTTGCACCTCAAACATTCCCGCCTTAAAGCCTGCCGTATTTTGCAAAGCAGGCTTGCCCATAATGCGCACGCCATCAGGAGCATAAGGGGTTGGGATTGCTTGATAGCGGCCACCCAACGCATTCATCTGCGCGAGCAATTCTTCACGATTGGTTTTCATCGTGTTCGCACGCAAATCTAAAAGCGCAGGATGCATTAATGACTTAGCAAGCGCTTCACGAGTTTCTTCACCCGGATATTTTCCAAACGCCTCCCACAACCACTCTGGCAAATTGTTGCGCACGAGAGGATTTAATGCGGCAGGATCAACGGTTGCATAACGCTGCAACCATTCATATTCGCCGGGCTTTAGAACATGAGCTAAATCCGCAATCGCACTCTCGGCACGATTAGCAGAACCCAGGCCACCTTCAGACAAAGCAGACAGCAAACCCAATAGGGCTAAGCGTCTAGCCTGCGAGCCTTCTCCACTGGAAGCGAATTGTGAGAACTCATTTTTACGTCGCAAAATAGCAAAAGCACTTTCAGCAATCAGGGCACGATCACGATTTCCAAGCTGAGGTTCAGAGCGGAAATAACGACTAACCACACGATCAGCTGGCTGCTCAAAACTCAGGAGCTCGGGAAGTAAGCGCTCAAGATGTATTGCATGTTGTGGCAATGCTTTTGCATGCGAAAAATTCTTTTGACCTTCCGGTGAAATTAAATTGCCACTCGCATTGCGACGCTCAGGACGACGCAATGGATCCTTCGATTTTGTCGCGTAATTTTTTTGCGGAGCAAGCCTGCTACCAGATTTACGGGGTGGACGTTTTGCACTCATAATTTAAAAAATTGCGGCTCCGGGGGTTGTAACTTCACTTGATTAC
>CAZHWF010000112.1:0-3591 GCA_964536365.1 uncultured Polynucleobacter sp. | reverse complement strand
AATTCGAAGTCATGAAATTACATTCTTTCTTGGCGAAAATTTTTGCACTCTTGCTCTTCATCTCAGCGCAAGTATTTGCTGCGCAGGATTTTCTTCCTCCTGAAAAAGCATTCCGAGTAGAGGCAACTTGGCTAGAAAATTCGAATCAAATTGAAGTGGAGTTTTTGCCTGCTAAAGGCTATTACATTTATCAAGAATCGCTCAAATTTCAAGTGGGAGCGCAGGCTGAGAAGCTAGGTAATATAAGGCCTTCACTGCCATCTGGGATTGAAAAATTTGATGAAACTTTTCAGAAAAAATTACAGGTATATAAAGAACCTTTCTTAGTCTTTTTGGAAATCAAGTCGACAGCTGGGCAACCTGTGCATTTGGAGGTCATGCTTCAGGGATGTGCAGAGGGCGGGATTTGTTATCCACCGATGACTCTGAAGTTCTTATTGGCTGCCCCAGGTGCAAAAGTCGCACCTATTCCAGAAGTTTTAGATAGATCCCCATCTACGCTAGAGAAACAAAAAACTGACTTTAGTCTCTCAGACTTATGGCGCGAGCGGGATGACGTCAATGCCATCAGCCGTTTTTTAGAAAACACATCCACCACTTACTTATTTGTTGCCTTTTTTGTCTTGGGCCTGGCGTTGGCATTTACACCTTGTGTTCTTCCTATGTTGCCAATCTTGTCGAGTGTGATTTTCGGGACCCAAGGTGGCAAAGCTACTTCTAAGGGCCGTGCTAGCTCATTAGCGCTCGCATACGTCTTAGGTATGGCATTGGTCTATGCTTTGGCTGGCGTACTGATGGCGGCTCTAGGGGGTAGCGTACAGCGCGCCTTGCAAAGCCCCTTTGCGCTCGCTACTTTTGCCTTATTGCTCTTAGCCCTATCTGGCAGCCTGTTTGGCTTATATGATCTGCGTCTACCCCAATCGTGGCATCAGCATGTCGATCGGTTGGCAGGGCGTCAGAAGGGCGGTAGCCTATTTGGTGCCTTTGCTTTGGGGGGGATTTCCACACTCGTAGCCAGCCCGTGTATTACAGCTCCTTTAGCGGGTGTTTTGGCCTTTATTGCGCAGACTGGCTCAATGAGCTTGGGCGCAGGGCTACTCTTTGTGATGGCTCTGGGAATGGGCTTGCCCTTGTTTTTTATCGCCATAGAGGCGCGCATCTTGATTCCCTCGACCGGAATTTGGATGGTTTGGCTACAGCGCACCCTAGGTGTTTTATTGGTAGCAACCGCTATTTGGATTGCATCACCATTGCTGCAAAAAGGGGGTGCCGGAACTATTCAGGCGGGTAATGGTCAGCGCATTCATCAGGTGGGGGAGCTCTCTTTTATTGTCATTCAGTCTCCTGCGGATCTTGATGCGCAATTAAATAAAGCTAAAGCAGACAAGAAATTGGTGCTTCTCGATTTTTATGCTGACTGGTGTATCAGTTGCAAAGAAATGGAAGTCAATACTTTTGCAAATTCAGAAGTCGCGAATGAGCTAAAGCAAATGGTTTTATTGCAAGCGGATGTCACGAGTAATAGCGCTGACAATCAGGCTTTACTAAAGCGCTTCGGTTTATTTGGCCCTCCAGGAATTTTAATTTTTAACCAAAATTCTGAGGAGTTAAAGGAGCAGCGGGTGATTGGCTATATGCCGCCACAGCGTTTTATTGAGCGCTTAAGAAACGTATTGAAAAACTAAAGCAGTTATAAAGTGAGCCAGCAGCCTATTATTTGCTTGTTATTTATTAGCTGCTTTTATCAGTCGTGCAGCTTCTAGTGCAAAGTACGTGAGCACACCGTCTGCGCCAGCGCGTTTGAATGCCAACAAAGATTCCATCATGACGGCGTCGTGATCTAGCCAGCCATTTTGGGCAGCAGCTTTAAGCATCGCATATTCGCCACTCACTTGATATGCGAAGGTAGGATAATTAAATTCCTCGCGCACACGGCGAACAATATCTAAATAGGGCATACCAGGCTTGACCATCACCATGTCAGCCCCTTCGTTAATGTCCAAAGCGACCTCCCGCAAAGCCTCGTCGCCATTGGCGCAATCCATTTGATAAGTTTTTTTATCCGCCTTACCAAGGTTTTTGGCTGAGCCCACCGCATCTCTAAAGGGACCATAAAAAGCAGATGCATATTTAGCCGAATAAGCCATGATCCGAGTGTGAATCAATTTCTTTTGCTCAAGCGCCTCACGAATTTTTCCGATACGACCATCCATCATGTCTGATGGCGCAACAATATCGACACCAGCTTCGGCTTGCGCAATCGCTTGTTGAACGAGGATCGCAGTTGTTTCGTCATTGAGGATGCGGCCTTGCTCATCAAGAACACCATCTTGTCCGTGGCTTGTGTATGGATCGAGCGCAACATCCGTCATGATGCCTAGATTGGGAAAACGTTTTTTAAGTTCTCGAACCGCTGATGGAATCAAGCCATTAGGATTAAATGCCTCTTTACCATCGGGCGTTTTTAATGCGCTATCAATCACTGGAAAGAGCGCGAGAACTGGAATACCTAAATCAACACATTCTTGCGCAACTGGGAATAGAAGGTCCAGGGAAACACGATTAACACCAGGCATCGAAACAACTGCTTCAGACTTGCCTTGGCCTTCTAACAAAAATACTGGGTAGATCAAATCGCTTGCGCTTACTTGGTTTTCTTGCATGAGGCGACGCGACCAATCATCGCGACGCATGCGGCGTGGGCGATGTCCTGGAAAGTTAAGCATAGAGTTAGCTGGTGATTTCATCGTCATGGGTTTCTGCTTCAAATAGCCATTTAATAATTAAATTATCTGCCTCTTCAAGACCAATACGTTTGGTGCTTGAAAACAATTGTGCCGTAAGTTGCTTGGACTCTCCTGTGCCGTCGGGTAAGGCGGGGTCATATTGTTGCAATTGTTTTTTCACTGCCTCCAGGGCATGTTTGCACTCGCTCTTATTCAGTTTGTCGCATTTACTCAGCAAAACATGGATAGGCTTGCCCGTAGGGACAAACCATTGAATCATTTGCTCATCTAGGTCGGTAATGCCACGCCTAGAGTCCACAATGAGGATCATGCCTACCAGTTGTTCTCTTTCTTGGAGATAGTCGCTGAGCAGGGTATTCCAGTGATATTTGGTCTCGTGATTAACAGCCGCGTAGCCATACCCCGGTAAATCCACCAAATAGGCCAGCAGCTCATCTTTTGAGAAAAGCCCGAAATAGTTGATATGTTGGGTGCGGCCAGGCGTTTTACTGGCAAAAGCGAGCCTTTTTTGGTTGCATAGGACGTTTATAGCGCTAGATTTGCCAGCATTTGGGCGTCCAGCAAAGGCCACCTCACGTAGGGGGGTAGCGGGCAGGCAATGGGTGTCATTGACTGTAGTGGCGAATCGGGCTTGAAAGAGTTTAGACATGTCCAGAAGCTATTGTAAAATCACGCAAAATCATGAAATATCTCATGGTGTTGGGTAAAAAGTTGTAAATGTAGGGCCCAAACACTTTTAGGAATTTTTGCCAAGGTAAACATAATGCGTCAAACCTCTCAAATCTCCAAATTAACTAGCTTACGTGCTGGTTTTGCGGCTCTCTCTATTTTCGCCTTGATTGGC
>CAZHWF010000111.1:0-3635 GCA_964536365.1 uncultured Polynucleobacter sp. | reverse complement strand
GAATGTAACGGCAGTCGTTTGCGCAAAGAAGCGCGCTTCGTCAAAGTTGGTGAGAAGAAACAATCGCGTGCGATTTATGAAATCAGCGCCTTACCTCTTAAAGAAGCTAAAGAATACTTTGAAGCTCTTGAATTGAAGGGTGCTAAACGAGAAATCGCCGACAAGATCGTTAAAGAAATTAGCGCACGTTTACGCTTCCTCAATGATGTGGGCCTTGACTACCTCTCGCTCGAGCGCAGTGCCGATACTCTCTCTGGCGGAGAAGCCCAGCGTATTCGCCTAGCAAGCCAAATTGGCTCAGGCTTAACAGGTGTTATGTATGTTCTTGATGAACCGTCGATTGGATTACACCAACGCGATAATGATCGCCTCATTGGCACCCTTAAACATCTTCGCGACTTAGGCAACAGCGTCTTAGTTGTCGAACATGATGAAGACATGATCCGCGCATCAGATTGGGTAATCGATATTGGCCCTGGTGCCGGGGTTCATGGCGGCGAAATTGTTGCGCAAGGCACGCCTAAAGAGGTGGAGGCCAACACAGACTCTCTAACAGGCGCCTATCTTTACGGTCGAGAAGCGATAGCGGTTCCTGAAAAACGCATTCCGGTAAATGATCGCTTTCTTGAAATCATAGGTGCACGCGGTAATAACTTGCAATCCGTGCACGCAAAGATTCCAGTAGGTTTGCTAACCTGCGTTACGGGTGTTTCTGGCTCAGGAAAATCAACACTCATTAATGACACCCTGCATCACGCTGTAGCACAGCATCTTTACGGATCAAATGCAGAGCCTGCAGCACATGATGCAATTAAAGGTCTAGAGCATTTCGATAAAGTCATCAGCGTTGACCAATCTCCAATTGGCAGAACACCGCGCTCTAATCCAGCCACCTATACTGGACTATTTACCCCCATTAGAGAGTTATTCGCGGGCGTTCCCGCTGCTCGTGAGCGCGGTTATGAGGCCGGTAGATTTTCATTTAACGTAAAAGGTGGTCGTTGCGACTCCTGCGAAGGCGATGGAGTACTCAAAGTGGAAATGCACTTCTTGCCTGATGTATATGTCCCTTGCGATGTTTGTCACGGCAAGCGATACAACCGTGAGACCCTAGATATTCGCTACAAGGGAAAAAATATTCACGAAGTACTGTCGATGACCATCGAACAGGCCCATGAATTCTTCGAAGCAGTGCCTGTTGTCAAGCGCAAACTCAAGACCTTATTAGATGTTGGCTTAGGCTATGTTCAACTCGGACAAAGCGCGACCACATTGTCTGGTGGCGAAGCCCAGCGCGTCAAACTCTCGTTAGAGCTTTCTAAGCGCGATACCGGCAGAACCCTGTATATCCTAGATGAACCAACCACAGGTTTGCACTTCCACGACATTCAACTACTGCTGACTGTAATCCAAACACTTAAGAAGCAAGGCAATACCATCGTCATCATTGAGCACAACTTAGATGTGATTAAGACAGCCGATTGGATTATTGACCTTGGACCACAAGGTGGTGCTGGCGGGGGGCAAATTATTGCCACTGGCACACCAGAAGATGTTGCAAAAAATTCAGCGAGCTTTACTGGCCACTATTTGGCGCCATTGTTGGCGCGCAAATCAACCAATGCTAACAAAAAGAAAAAATAGTTTTGGTTTTGAATTAAACCGTTATTTGGTCTCAGAGTAATTTAGCCTCAGCCAAATCAGTTGCCTCTGAATTACCTGAGATCACCAGAATGTCATTTACTTCCAATCTCAGATCTGGACTTGGGTCGAGTTTTACGTAATCTGAATTACGACCTTTGCGGCGTACCGCTTGGACATTAACGCCATCCACTTCAAGATCTAGCTCAGCCAAGGTCTTGCCAATCGCCTGAGAATTTGGCAACAGCGTGATGGCATGTAAGCGCCAAGATTCATTTGAGTCAAAATCATCGTCTGCCGAACCTCGGAAATAACCTCTTAGCAAGCTATAGCGCTCTTCCCTTGCGGTTGTTATACGGCGAACCACCTTACGCATTGGGACACCCATAATCAGCAGGACATGTGAGGCAATCATCAAGCTGCCCTCAATCAACTCTGGCACCACCTCTGTGGCACCTGCTGCTCGCAACTTGGCAATATCCGCATCATCCCTCGTGCGCACTAACACTGTCATACCAGGACGCAAATATTCAACTTGACGCAAAACGCGCATACTTGCAACCGTATCAGCATAAGTAATCACAACCGCCTTAGCTCTTGAAAGACCCGCGGCAACTAAGTAGTTTTCTCTGCTTGCATCCCCGTACACCACATTATCACCAGCAGCTGCGGCCTCTTTTACGCGATCCGGATCTAGGTCCAAAGCGATATAGGGAATTTTTTCTTGATCAAGCATACGTGCCAAACTTTGCCCGGAGCGACCAAAACCGCAAATAACAACATGATTTTCAGTGCGAACACTTTTGGCTGCGACGCGTGTCAAAGCAAGTGATTGCAGCAACCATTCATTACTCGAGAATCGCATAGCGATACGATCGCTATATTCAATTAAAAATGGCGCGCAGAACATCGAGATCAACATTGCCGCTAAAACAGCTTGACTGAGGGTTTGGTCAATTAAATCTAAGCCATCGATTTGATTGAGCAACACAAAGCCGAATTCACCAGCCTGAGCCAAACACAAACCAGTTCTGATAGAGATGCCGGTACTCGACCCAAAGGCCCGAGATAGCAAGGCTATCAGACCAAACTTAAAAATAAGTGGCCCAATTAATAGCGCCAGCACAAGCAACCACTGCTCACGGATGACATTGAAATCCAAAAGCATGCCAATCGTAATAAAGAACAGGCCAAGCAATACATCGCGGAATGGTTTGACATCCTCCTCCACCTGATGGCGATAAGGCGTTTCAGAAATCAACATGCCCGCCAAGAATGCACCGAGCGCTAATGACAAACCAAAGTGCTCAGTTAGGCCAGCCATACCCAGCACAATTAACAAGAGATTGAGCATGAATAGCTCTTGTGAGCGCAGTTTTGCAACCAATCTAAACCAGCGACTCATTAGTGTTTGACCAATGAAGAAAATCAGCCCCAAGGCAATCGTGATCTTGATTGAGGCTGCAGTAAGGGCTACAAATAAATCAGAAGGATTTTTTCCAAGCGATGGCAACAAGATCAACAAGAAGACAACCGCCAAGTCTTGAAACAACAAAATGCCCACCACGTTACGACCATGCTCGGTTTCTAATTCGGCGCGATCAGAAATCAACTTGGTTACGATTGCTGTTGAAGACATTGCCAAAGCACCGCCTAATGCAATGGCAGCCTGCCAAGAAATGGGATATATCCAATTCATCAATAAGCTAGCGGGTACCGCTAGTAACATCGTCAGAATGACTTGACTACCGCCCAGACCAAACACGATGTGTCGCATCGCCCTGAGCTTATGCAGGTTGAATTCCAATCCGATGGAAAACATCAAGAAAACCACGCCAAATTCAGCCAGATACTTCACCGTAGCCGAATCATTCGCCAAACCCAGGGCGTGCGGACCTATCAGGACACCAATAGCCAAATAGCCCAAAATAGGGGGAAGTCCAAAATAGCGGAAAATAACTACTCCGGCCACACCCGAGGCCAGGAGAATGAGG
>CAZHWF010000110.1:0-3697 GCA_964536365.1 uncultured Polynucleobacter sp. | reverse complement strand
AAATCGTCAATTAACGCTTAATTGCCTCTAAAAATAGGGATCTATGTCGAAAAAAGCTTCAATTCTCGTAATTCAGGGCCCAAACCTCAATCTACTGGGTACTCGTGAACCCGATGTTTACGGCAAAACAACCCTCGAAGATATTCATCAAAAGCTGGGTGAGTTGGCAAAAGCTCAATCGGTTGATCTGAGCACCTATCAAAGCAATCATGAAGGCGAGTTAATTGACCGCATTCAAAAAGCCAAACAGGATGGGGTTGATTTCATCATCATCAATCCAGGCGCCTTTACCCACACTAGCGTTGCCTTACGCGACGTCTTGGCTGGGGTTGCGATCCCATTTACCGAAGTTCACCTATCCAATATTCATCAACGCGAAGAATTCCGCAAACATTCTTACCTATCCGATATCGCGACAGGCGTGATTTGCGGCTTAGGCGCGATTGGCTATGAGTTAGCACTCCAAGCTGCTATTGCTCGTTTACAGAAATAAACCCATTTTAAGAATCACAAGAGAGGAAGCACTCGTATGGATCTGAGAAAACTAAAAACCTTAATTGACCTAGTCTCCGAATCAGGTATTTCAGAGTTAGAAGTAAATGAAGGTGAAGATCGCGTTCGTATTGTTAACGCCGGATCTCCAGCTCCCGCTGGTCAGGTGGTTTATGCCAATCCGGCGCCTGTCCAAGTTGCAGCTCCTGCCCCCACAGCTGCAAGTGCAGCCCCTGCTGCGCCAGTCGCAGAAGCACCAGCCACTGAAACTGGCTTTGTTGCAAAGTCTCCGATGGTTGGGACTTTCTATCGCGCCCCAAATCCAGAGTCACCAAACTTCGTCAACGTTGGCGACACTGTCAAAGTTGGTCAAACACTTTGCATTATTGAAGCGATGAAGCTGCTAAACGAAATCGAGTCAGAAAAAGCTGGTGTGATCAAAGAAATTCTTTGTGAAAACGGTCAAGGCGTTGAATTTGATCAGCCGCTTTTCGTCATCGTCTAATAGTTCACATTTCGAGCTATTCCAATTCACTATTACTTAACTCAGAGCCGACATGTTCGATAAGATTCTGATTGCCAATCGCGGAGAAATCGCTCTTCGCATCCAACGCGCATGCCGCGAGTTGGGAATTAAAACTGTTGTGGTGTACTCCACCGCGGATAAAGAAGCGAAGTATGTAAAGCTTGCCGACGAAGCCGTATGTATTGGGCCGGCACCATCTCCGCAAAGCTACCTCAATATGCCAGCAATTATTTCCGCAGCGGAAGTTACAGATGCTGAGGCAATCCACCCTGGTTATGGCTTCCTTTCCGAGAATGCTGATTTTGCAGAGCGTGTTGAAAAGTCTGGCTTTGCTTTTATTGGCCCTACTGCCGCTTCCATCCGCCTAATGGGGGACAAGGTATCGGCAAAACGCGCCATGATTAAAGCTGGCGTACCTTGCGTTCCAGGCTCTGAGGGCGCACTTCCCGACAACCCAAAAGAAATTATCGCGGTAGCGAAAAAAGTAGGCTACCCAGTGATTATTAAAGCTGCTGGTGGCGGTGGTGGACGCGGCATGCGCGTGGTTCATACCGAAGCCCATCTTCTGAATGCCGTAAATATGACTCGCGAAGAAGCGGGTCGTGCCTTTGGTAATCCAGAAGTCTATATGGAGAAGTTTTTAGAAAAACCTCGCCATGTAGAAATTCAGGTACTAGCTGATACCCACGGTAACGCTATATGGCTAGGTGAGCGCGATTGCTCGATGCAACGTCGCCACCAAAAAGTGATTGAAGAAGCGCCAGCCCCTGGCATTGATCGTCGTTTGATCGCCAAAATTGGTGAACGCTGCGCAGACGCCTGTCGCAAAATTGGCTACCGCGGCGCCGGTACCTTCGAATTCCTTTATGAAAACGGTGAATTTTTCTTCATTGAAATGAATACCCGCGTTCAGGTTGAGCACCCGGTTACCGAAATGATTACTGGCGTTGACATCGTTCAGGAGCAGATTCGGATTGCGGCTGGCCTAAAGTTAAGTTATCGCCAGAAAGATATCGTCTTCCGTGGACATGCGATTGAGTGCCGTTTAAACGCGGAAGATCCATTTAAATTCACCCCAAGTCCAGGAAGGATTGGTTCATTGCATATGCCTGGTAGCGCTGGTATTCGTGTTGACTCACATGCCTACAGTGGTTACATGGTTCCATCAAACTATGACTCCATGATCGGCAAATTGATTTCTTACGGCAATACCCGTGAGCAAGCCATTCGTCGTATGCAAATTGCCCTTTCAGAAATGGTGATTGATGGCATTACGACTAATGTGCCACTCCATCGCGAACTCATGCTAGACCCCAACTTTATGGAAGGTGGCACCAGCATTCATTACTTGGAGCATCGCCTAGAAGAGCAAGCTGCAAGTCGCGGCAAG
Organism: uncultured Polynucleobacter sp.; assembly: GCA_964536365.1. Lineage (GTDB taxonomy): Bacteria > Pseudomonadota > Gammaproteobacteria > Burkholderiales > Burkholderiaceae > Polynucleobacter. The sequence goes on along the minus strand of CAZHWF010000110.1, from coordinate 1,289 downwards.
CCTTAAGCAAAAATCCTCATGCAAGCATCCCATGTCTTATCGTGAGCTGGTATTCACGGTAGCTGCCGAAACTGCTGAGCCCTTAGGCGATGCGCTTTTGGAGCTGGGCGCATTATCTGTCACTGTTGAAGATGATGCGGCCGGCGGCTATGACGAAAACCCCCTTTATGGAGAACCTGGCCTTCATCCGGAAGTGCAAGCATGGGATCGATCTGCAGTTACCGCCCTCTTCAATCCAGAAATTGATGACTCCGATAGTGCGGAATTTATTCCGGACCTACTGTCTTCACTCAAAGAAGCAGGCTTCCAACTCAGTCCTCCAGAGGAAAAAACTGTAGAGGAGCAAGACTGGGTCAGACTAACCCAAAGTCAATTTGCCCCCATTCAGATTGGTGAGCGTATTTGGGTGGTGCCCTCTTGGCACGATGCGCCAACCGATCCCAATGCGATTTGCCTAGCGGTTGATCCTGGCTTAGCTTTTGGCACAGGCAGTCACCCTACAACTCATTTATGCCTTCTTTGGCTTGAACAACAAAGTAATTTAAAAAACCAAAGCCTGTTGGATTACGGCTGCGGATCAGGCATTTTGGCAATTGCAGCGGCAAAATTGGGTTGCAATCCAGTGATTGGCACTGATATCGACCCCCAAGCAATGGTGGCGGCGCGTAGCAACGCACAAATTAATGAAACTACCATCCGATTTGTTCTGCCGAATGATGGCGCACCTGAGCTTGCAGCTGAGACCAAATACGACATCGTGATGGCCAATATTCTGGCAAACCCCCTACAAGTGCTTGCGCCGGCACTAGTTAACAAAATGAAAGTGGGTGGCCGCGTCGTTTTATCAGGCGTGCTCGCACGTCAAGCAGAGGAAGTCATCACCACTTATAGCCAATGGCTCAAACTCTCCGTATGGAAAGAGAGCGAAGGCTGGGTTTGCCTGCATGGAACCCTAAATTCAAATACACAAAGCAAAGACAAAGTTGCTATTGCCGCTTCCGCTCAAAAAAAAAGTCTTAAAGCAGTCCTTTTAGTCGCCTTATTTCTATTGCTACTTATTTTTGGTGAGCACCTCTCCAGAAATGCTCTACTTCCAGCACTTGCACCACATGTTGATGGAAGCTCAAATAGTTTTTCGGTGAACGCATTTCAATTGTTAAAGCGTGTTGATGCAAAACTATGTGAAGCACTGGGCTGCATAGATCGCACTGTAAGCGATTTTGGCGCCTGGAAAATAACTTCAGCAGCACTTACACCAGAAAAAGCGCGAGAAGGCCTTAAAAGCCCTG
>CAZHWF010000109.1:0-3738 GCA_964536365.1 uncultured Polynucleobacter sp. | reverse complement strand
CTTTTTATGCTGAGTCTGGTGGTCAAGTTGGCGATAAGGGCGAGCTTCGGAGTGAGAGTGTCCGTTTTGCGGTTGAAGATACCTTCAAAATTCAGGCGGATGTATTTGGGCACCAAGGTGAAGTCCTTGAAGGGGAGCTCAAAGTGGGCGACTCCCTAAACGCCTTGGTGGATATTGGTAAGCGTACCGACACAATGCGCAACCATAGCGCGACCCATATCTTGCATAAGGCTTTGCGCGAAGTGTTGGGTGATCATGTGCAGCAAAAAGGCTCATTAGTTGATGAGAGCAAAACCCGCTTTGACTTTACGCACAATGCGCCGATTACCGCAGAACAGATTCGCCGTATTGAAGATATTGTTAATCAAGAGATTCTGGAAAATTCAGCAACCTCAGGCAAAGTAATGTCATTAGAGGATGCCCAAAAGACTGGCGCCATGATGCTCTTTGGCGAGAAGTATGGTGACGAAGTGCGTGTTTTAGAGATAGGCACCTCCAAAGAGCTTTGCGGCGGCACGCACGTCTCTCGCACTGGTGATATTGGCAGCTTAAAGATTGTTTCTGAAGGTGGTGTGGCGGCTGGTATTCGTCGTGTTGAGGCCGTCACTGGTAATAATGCATTGCACTTCTTGCAAGGCTTGGAAGATAAGATTAATGAAGCCGCTGCGATTCTGAAAACCCATCCTGGAGATTTAGTAAATCGTGTAACCCAGCTTCAAGAAAGTCTGCGTCAGGCTGAACGCGAGTTGGAAAAAGTGAACTCCAAGTTGGCTGCCAGCCAAGGCGATGAGTTGGCTGGTCAAGCTATCGATGTGAATGGCATCAAAGTTCTGGCTGCACGTCTCGATGGCGCTGACGCAGGAGTGCTTCGTGAAACTATGGACGCCTTAAAGGCAAAACTCAAAACTGCTGCCATCGTATTGGCATCAGTCCAAGGCGATAAGGTTAGCTTGATTGCTGGTGTAACTGCTGACTCTATTGGCAAGGTGAAGGCGGGTGATTTGGTGAACTTTGTGGCTCAGCAAGTGGGGGGCAAGGGTGGTGGCAAACCAGAGATGGCGATGGCTGGTGGCAGTGACGCAAGTAAATTGGGCGCCGCATTGGCAGGCGTTAAAGATTGGGTAGCTAGCAAATGAGTGAGGCAGTGAATATTACATTCAATGCAGAGGTTGATGCCATTGGTATGAATTGCCCTTTGCCTATTTTGCGAACTAAAAAGGCTTTGGCAACCATGCAATCCGGTGAGGTCTTAAAGATCAAGGCGACTGACTCGGGTGCAGCTCATGACTTTCCTGCATTTGCCAAGCAGACTGGTAATGAATTGCTTGCGAGCACGACCGAGGGCGATGTATTGGTTTTCTTTATGAAACGCAGATAGCCAACATTACTAAGAATATTTTGTTATGTACCAAAACAAAAGGCAGAGATCCGTCTCTGCCTTTTTTGTTGTTCGTGTATGGCTGTTAAGTTAAAGATCGACCTTTTAAATAAGCTGCAAAGTCGTTTGAAACCTCTGGATGACGTAAGGCAAATTCTACCGAGGCTTTTAAGTAGCCTAATTTGCTGCCGCAGTCATAACGCACGCCATCATACTCATAGGCAAACACGGCATCTTCTTTTAGCAGGGATGCAATCGCATCGGTAAGCTGAATTTCACCACCGGCGCCTGGTTTGAGATTGCGAATATGCGCAAAGATGTCGGAGGATAGGACGTAACGTCCCACTACAGCAAGGTTTGAGGGTGCGTCTTTAGGTTGAGGCTTTTCCACAATGCCATCTAGGCGGTATGTCCCTTTGGCAACCTCAGATCCGGAAACAATGCCGTAAGAACTGCTCTTGGCGGGATCAATTTTCTCCACGGCCAGTACTGAGCCATTTTGCTCGTCAAATACTTTGAGCATTTGCTTGAGAACTGGAGGCTGACCATCCAACAAGTCATCAGCCAGAATGACGGCAAATGGCTCATCGCGGACCAATTTTTCCGCGCATAAAACAGCGTGACCCAAGCCTAGCGCTTCAGGTTGGCGAACATATACACAATCAACGTGACTTGGCTTAACACTGCGAACGATATCTAGCAAAGCCTGTTTATTTTTTGCCTCAAGCTCAGCTTCTAGTTCATAGGCCTTATCGAAGTGATCTTCAATCGCGCGCTTACTGCGCCCAGTAACGAAAATCATCTCGGTAATGCCTGCGGCAATAGCTTCCTCAACAGCATATTGAATGAGAGGCTTGTCCACAACATTGAGCATCTCTTTTGGGCTGGCTTTGGTTGCCGGTAAAAAACGTGTTCCAAGACCCGCAACAGGGAAGACTGCTTTAGTAACTGCTTTAGTGCTTAGTGGCATATCACTTCCAATCGCAATACTTAGTTGCTTAGCTGTTTCATTATTAATTATTTCAGACGCTCTAATTGTGCAACAAGCTTCTCATGATTTTGCTCAAAACCGGCAAGACGTTGTTTTTCTTGGGCAACAACCTCGGCAGGGGCGCGAGCTACAAAGCTTTCATTAGTCAATTTGCCCTTGGCTTTATTGATTTCGTTGGCCAAACGCTCTATTTCCTTGCTAAGACGAATGCGCTCTGCAGCTACATCCACTTCAATCTTCAATAAAAGCTTTATATCGCCAACTAAGGCGATTGGGGCACCTGGAGCATCTTTTTCTAAAGCGGATTCGTCGCTGTAGATTTTGACTTCAGCAAGCTTAGCAAGGGCCATCAAATAAGGAGCAGCTTTTTCTAAAAAGGCCTTGGGTCCAAAAATCCAGAGAGGGACTTTTTGTCCGGGGGGTACTTGCATCTCGCCGCGTAAATTACGGCAGGCATCCACAATGGCTTTAACTTGCGCAACCCAAGCTTCGCTTTGCTCGTCAATTTTTTCAGGTTGAGAAATGGGGTAGGGTTGAAGCGCGATGCTTTGCTTGGTTTGCTTTGCTAGCTCCTTGCCAGATTTAGGGCCAACGGTTTGCCACAACGTCTCGGTAATAAATGGAATTAAAGGGTGCGCCATGCGCAATATCGTTTCCAAAACACGCAAGAGCGTGCGACGTGTAGCGCGTTGTTGTGCTGGGGTTCCGGTTTGTAGCTGGACCTTGGCCAGCTCTAGGTACCAGTCGCAATACTCATCCCAAACAAATTGATAAATGCTGCTGGCGATATTGTCAAAGCGATATGCCTCAAAGCCTTTGGCTACCTCAGCTTCGGTTCTTTGAAGTTGGGAGACGATCCATTTATCCGCTGGTGAAAAGTCTAGATAACCATCAGGACCACACTGGTTATCGCATGGTGCCAAGCCGTTATCTTCATCGCTACCAGAGCAGTTCATTAATACGAAGCGCGTAGCATTCCAAAGTTTGTTGCAGAAATTACGATACCCTTCGCAACGTTTTTGATCGAAATTAATATTGCGACCAAGCGAAGCTAGTGAGGCAAAAGTAAAACGCAAAGCATCGGTACCAAAGGCAGGAATCCCATCTGGAAATTCTTTTTTGGTTTTCTTGCTAATGCTTTCTGCTTGCTTAGGGTTCATGAGCCCAGTAGTTCTTTTGCCTACCAGCTCTTCAATCTTGATGCCGTCAATTAAATCAATTGGATCCAAAGTATTGCCTTTGGACTTACTCATCTTCTGACCTTCGGCATCTCGCACTAAGCCATGGACATAGACTGTGTGAAACGGTACTTTCCCAGTGAAGTGGCAAGTCATCATGACCATACGCGCAACCCAGAAGAAGATGATGT
>CAZHWF010000108.1:0-3843 GCA_964536365.1 uncultured Polynucleobacter sp. | reverse complement strand
CAATAAGAAAGCAGCAATGGCAATTGAGCGACCTATGTAAATGGCGGACAGTAAATAGCGCTTTGGAAAGCGTTGAGCCAGGATTCCAGAGCTGTAGGTGCCAAAAATATTGAAGAGCCCAATCAAGGCTAGAGCGGTAGTGGCAACTACTGGAGCGCCAACGGCTGGATAGTTCGCAGAAACGTCTTTAAGGTAGGGTGCCAAGTGCACGGCAATAAAAACCACTTGAAAGCCGCAAACAAAATAACCCAAAGTTAGCAAACGAAAGCTAGGATTATTTAAAGCTTCTTTTAGAGCCTGGCTAATAGTTTGATCGCCCAACTGATGTGAGTGGGAAAAATCTTTTTCACGCAACATGAATGCAGTTGGGATCATGAGGCTGGCCATCAATGCCAACATCAGCAAAGCATCATGCGCACCAAAACCACTTAATAAGCCTTGCTCTGCAGGAATCATCAGAAATTGACCAAATGAGCCTGCGGCAGCGGCAATACCCATTGCCCACACACGTTTTTCGGCAGGAACGTTGCGTCCTAGAATGCCGTACACAACGCTGTAGGTGGTGGCGGTTTGAGCCAAACCAATCAATAAACCACCAGCCAAGGTGAAATTGAGCGCATCCGTTGAAATTGCCATGCCAGCAAGACCAAGAGTGTAGAGTGCTCCGCCGGCAACCATGATTTTGAAAGCGCCATAGCGATCAGCTAGCGCACCTGTAATCGGTTGCACTGCACCCCAGATGAGATTTTGCAGTGCGATGGTCAGAGCAAAGGTTTCGCGCCCCCAACCGTTGGCAGTGGTGATAGGTAGATTGAATAAGCCAAAGCCATGACGTATGCCCATCGATAGCGTGACCATCAGCCCTCCGTAGATGAGGACTTCTTTCATGGATAGCCCTGCGGTAGAGGCTTGCTTAGACATAAGATTTAGATAATTCCTTTGGCGCGCAACTCTTCGATTGTCTTATCGTCTAAATTCAGGCGCTCATGCAAAATTTCTTGAGTGTGTTGACCTAGGGTTGGGGGTGCCATACGAACTTCGGTTGGCGTCTTGGATAAACGCATGGGACTTGCAACTAACTTCATGCTGCCAACAGTAGGGTGGGGAACATTAATTTGGACGCCTCGATGAACCACCTGTTCGTTTTCAAAAACTTCCTTGAAGTTGTTGATTGGGCCGCAGGGAACATTGGCTTTTTCCAGCAGGGCAATCCATTCCCCTTTGGTTTTTTTGCGTGTCATTTGCTCTAAGAGTGGAATGAGTTGCTTGCGATGTTCAACACGTAATGGGTTGGAAAGAAAGCGAGGATCGCTTGCCAACTCAGGTTCTCCACCAGCAGTCACAAAGTGTTTAAATTGGCCATCATTACCTGCGCCAACAATCATCCAGCCATCGGATGTTGGAAAAGTTTGATAAGGAACAATGATTGGTGAGGCATTACCCCAGCGTTTTGGTATTTCTCCGGAGGTAAGGTAGGCGCTTGAAACGTTTGCCATGACTGCTACCTGTGTATCAAGCAAAGACATGTCGATATATTGACCTTCGCCAGTGTGATCGCGATGAACAATGGCTGCCAGAATCGCGGTACTGGCATACATTCCAGTAAAGATGTCCGCAATGGCAACTCCGGATTTTTGTGGACTAGCACCTTCAAAATCATGAGCTTCACCAGTCACACTCATAAAACCACCCATTCCCTGAATGATGAAATCATAGCCAGGGCGATGCGCATAAGGTCCAGTTTGACCAAATCCAGTAATGGAACAATAGACTAAATCGGGTTTGACCTTTTTCAGACTCTCGTAATCAAGGCCGTACTTGGCAAGATCTCCTACTTTGTAGTTCTCAATGACCACATCGGATTCGGCGGCTAGTTTACGAATAAGATCCTGACCTTCAGGTTTAGAGATGTCTATCGTGATGGAGCGTTTATTGCGATTGATGCAAATAAAATAGGCAGATTCTTCTGTTTCTTTGCCATCCGGATCTTTGGCAAAGGGAGGTCCCCAGTGGCGGGTATCGTCCCCAACGCTTGGTCTCTCTACTTTAATGACATCAGCACCTAAATCTGCGAGATTTTGAGCGCACCATGGACCTGCTAGCACACGGCTAAGGTCTAAAACACGAATATGACTTAAGGCTCCCATGCACTAATTTTGGCATGGATGACAGGGGAATTCAGGAAAATTTCAGCTAAGAGGTCAGACATGACTACAATTTGCGCGCATGGCTACCCGTAAAACTTCCGAATACAGCGAATCGTCGATTCAGGTCCTAAAAGGCCTTGAACCAGTCCGTCAACGTCCAGGTATGTACACCCGGACTGATAACCCGCTCCATATCATCCAAGAGGTCCTAGATAACGCTTCCGATGAGGCCTTGGGCGGCTTTGGAAAGCAAATTATCGTGACGATGCATACCGATGGCAGCGTGAGCGTGGAAGACGATGGACGTGGTATTCCAGTTGGCATGCATCCCGCTGAAAAATTACCAGTCGTCGAGATTGTTTTTACTCAATTGCATGCTGGAGGTAAGTTTGAAAAAGGCACTGGTGGTGCATATGCATTCTCTGGTGGTTTGCATGGTGTTGGCGTTTCGGTAACCAACGCTCTATCTAAGAGATTGGAAGTAACGGTTTGGCGCGATGGCCAAATGTCGACTTTGACCTTTGCTGACGGCAAAGTCATTGAGAAACTTAAATCCATTCCCTCTTCAAAAGAAGATAAATCCCATGGCACGCGTGTACGCGCTTGGCCAGATGGGAAGTATTTCGATAGCTCGGCCATTCCAATGCCAGAGCTTATTCGTTTATTGCGTTCAAAAGCGGTGTTGTTGCCAGGCGTAAAAGTTACGCTGATTCAAGAAAAGACTGGAGACACCCAAACTTGGCAATATGCCCAAGGTTTGCGTGGCTATTTGAATGAGGCGATGGCTCAAGCGGGCCATGGCCCAGAAGTCATTCCACCATTTGAAGGCGAGCAATATGCAACTGGCACTGGCGATGACGATTCATTTGCTGAAGGTGAGGGCGCAGCATGGGTCGTTTGCTGGACCGAAGACGGTGCGCCAGTACGTGAGAGTTATGTCAATCTGATTCCAACGCCAGCTGGCGGTACACATGAAAGTGGTTTGCGCGAAGGCCTTTTTAATGCTGTTAAAGGCTTTATTGAAATGCATGCCTTGCAACCGAAGGGTGTTAAGTTGATGCCCGAGGACGTTTTTGCGCGCGCTTCATTTATTTTGTCGGCTAAAGTTTTAGACCCTCAGTTCCAGGGGCAAATTAAAGAGCGTCTGAATTCTCGGGATGCGGTCCGCTTGGTTTCTGGGTATGCAAAATCTGCTCTAGAGCTTTGGCTCAATCAGCACGTCGATTACGGTCGTAAATTGGCTGATTTAGTCATCAAGCAGGCCCAAGCTAGAACACGTGCGGGCCAAAAGGTTGAGAAGAAAAAATCATCTGGCGTAGCTGTGCTGCCTGGCAAGCTTACTGATTGTGAGAGCCAAGACATTTCAATGAATGAAATCTTCTTGGTTGAGGGCGATTCTGCGGGTGGCTCGGCCAAGATGGGTCGCAATAAGGAGTATCAAGCCATCCTGCCTTTACGTGGCAAGGTATTAAATACTTGGGAAGCAGAGCGTGATCGCTTATTTGCGAACAATGAAGTGCATGACATTGCGGTAGCAATTGGCGTTGATCCACACGGACCCAATGACAATCCAGACCTTTCGAACTTGCGTTATGGAAAAGTTTGTATTCTTTCCGATGCGGATGTGGACGGAGCGCACATTCAGGTCTTGCTGTTGACATTGTTTTACAAGCATTTCCCTAAATTGATTGAGTTG
>CAZHWF010000107.1:0-3959 GCA_964536365.1 uncultured Polynucleobacter sp. | reverse complement strand
AGAATCTCATTGAGAAGCTCACGAATTCCCATCTCATCATCAACAACCAAAATACTAGCCATACTTAGACTGCCTCTTTTGCTAGATTCATAAACAATATCGACACTTGTGCACCAATCACTTCTTCACCTTGCGTTCGGTTTCGAATTTCTATTTTGGCAGAGTGATCATCAATAATTTTCTTCACCACAGCCAAACCCAATCCCGTACCCTTACTCTTTGTTGTTACATACGGCTCAAAGGCTCTTGCCAATATCTTAGCTGGAAACCCAACCCCGCTATCACTTATTGTCAATCGCACTGCTTTCTGAGTTGCGCCATTATGCTCACCATATGGCACCAACTCGGTTTTAATCTCTACTGGGCTGGTAGGGTGCGCGCCCTCCAGTGTTGAGTCTTGGGCGTTTTGTAATAGGTTATGGATAACCTGTCTTAGCTGTGTTGGATCGCCCATGACCGCTGGGCAATTTGGATCCAGCTGAACATGCAATGGGCTACCTTCATAAAGGCCCAAAATTTCTGAGGTAAGTGTATTGATTGAGACGGGCTTTAGTTGTGGGGTGGGCGTCTTTGCAAAATCCCTAAAGTCATTCACCATTTCTTTCATCGCCTGCACCTGACCAATAATGGTTTCCGTGCTGCGATTAATCATCTCTTCTTGCTCTGGGCTCAATTTACCTGCGAGCTTATGCTGCAATCTTTCGGCCGATAGCTGAATTGGAGTCAAAGGATTTTTAATCTCATGGGCAAGACGTCTAGCGACTTCGCTCCACGCTATTGATCTTTGCGCGCTAACAACATCAGTAATGTCATCAAAAACAACCATGCGCAAATCACCAGTAAGTTCGGTTCCGCGCACAAAGAGAGTTACGCCTAATTCGTTTTCAAATTCGTTCGTGCTGTGTAATTGAATTTGTTTTTGCCAAACTGGCGCGTTTGTTAGATTAGATTTTTGCTCTGCGCCGCCTTCACCAATTACCGCGAGCTTCATGGTTGCAAAGCCTTCTCTAATCGCCTCTTCAAATTCATGCAAGGCTGGATTGCTACTAAGAGGCTTGCCATCAAGCTGAGTAAGGTCTTGATTAAAAATTCTGTCAGCGCCCGCGTTACTAGAAACAACATTAAAGTTTTTATCAAAAATACAGACACCCGCGGTAAGGCTGCCCAGAACACGCTCCAAGAAGGCTTTGGACTCTTGCAAAGAGGTGCGAGTATCGGCCAGCTGCCTAGTCATGACATTAAATTGGCGCGTTAGCATGCCTAACTCATCACCAGTGTCGAGTTCCGGCTTAGGCGATAAGTCGCCTTGAGCAACTGCTTGTGTGCCCCTTAAGAGCATGAGTAAAGGCCTGGCAAGTTGTCTGCCCAACATTAATGCCAGGGTAATAGCCACAAAAACCGCGAAGAATAGGGTGAGTGTCAGCGTGCCCACAAACATCTTGCGCAAGCCAGTGCGTCCCAAAGCCTTTTCTTGATACTCGCTATAAGCAGACTCTACTGCGAGAATATTTTTAGCCAAAGGAGTGGGGATATAGCGCACAAGCTGTAAAAAATATTTATCGTCAGCAGTTTTGCCAGAATCTGCTTTGCTGTTTATGGGCTTTTTGCGAACAATGGGAACAATCGCTCTAATTCGATAACCTCGCTGGCCATCATCTAACTCGATTTGATCCAAGAAGGTCAAACCTTTGTTTTTAAATGCCTCGGAAACAACGTCAGAAGCGGGGGGTGGGAAATATTTCTTTGGCTTTGGCTCGCTGGTAAAAATCAAATTACGCTGCACGTTAAAGAGAGTTACCTCCTGAATGCCAAATTGATTTCGAATCTTCATTACTACTGATGCAGCCTGTTCAGCGGTCGTTCCAGCCGGCATTTGCACAATCTGCTCAGCTATAAAATTTCCCTCTCCCAAAATCTCATCTTGCGCCACGCGCAGAGTAACGCGGCCAAGCTCTAGGCCAGAGTTAAGAGCAGTCTCGACTTTTACATCAAACCAAGTCTCGATACTACGAGACACGAATTGCAATGAAACGCCATACAAAATTAAGCCCGGAACAATCCCGACCAAGGCGAAGATCATGGCAAGCTTTGCAATCAAGCGAGTACCAAAGCGACCTCGATACCAGCGCACGGCAATCACGCCCACCAAAGTCAAGATAACTAAAGTTAAACAAATCCCAATAACAACATTGGCCGCATACAACCAAATAAAGTAGTTATCAAAAAATTCTGTATTGGACGAAGCAATTGCTAGCAAGGCCAATAGCAAAAGTGCAAATACGCCAATGATTCCGATCGTGATCGGGACCACTTTTTTGCGCCAAACTTTTGATGTGAAAAAACCTGCCTCTAGCAGGGATGTCATTAGCTTCATCGCCTAACTAGATTGGGGCCAGAGGGTGAAAATGGGAAACGATACCAATCGCTCGATACATTCCAATCACGATTGTTAAGCGCATTTACCTGAAATGGTTTTGGCAGCTTGCTCAGATCTAGGGCCATGCGAAGAGATGCCGTATATGCCTTGCCAGAATCTAGTTGAGCACCATCAATCACTCGCCATCCACCAACGCTTCCAACAGCTTGCAAAGCCTCAGACATGGTTTTAGCGGAAAACGTGAAACCCTCGGAAGCGATTCGATACTGCTGCGTTAATGGCTGATATGAAAGCCGAGTTTGTCTTTGTACAAGCGCAGATTTTTCATCAAACCAATACCAGCGCGAGCGGGTTAAATCAAACTCTGTTTGAAAATACAGCACTACGCCTTTTTTTACAGCGTCTTCTAAGCCAGGAGATAGTTCAATTTGAAAGGTGGCATTCAGAAGCCAGTCGTTATCAGCCTTCTCCAATTCAAAGGATTTGATTTTTATACCTTCTGCACTAACGGCCGTTGAAATTACGCCCAGCACCATTAGAAGCAAAAAAAGAAATTGTTTAATTCTTTGGCTCATGGCCCATTTTTCTTAAACAAAGCATAGTAAAAACCATCGTTTAACTTGCCAGGCAAAAGCTGGCCTGGAGCGTTCAATCGTAATGCATCAGGGTGCCGCTCAGCAAACCAAATGGCCTGCCCCTCCCCCTCTTCGGGAAATATTGAACAAGTGACGTATAAAAGCATGCCCCCTGTCTTGAGCATCTTCCAGGCCTGATTCAAAATGTCGCGCTGTTTTTCTTGAAGGCTCTTAATATCAGCCTCGCGCCTCAAAAATGGAATGTCTGGATGACGAGAAACTATTCCGGAAGCAGAACAAGGTGCGTCAAGCAAAATTTTGTCAAAAGGAGCGCCATCCCACCATGCCGCTTTAGACGCATCGCCGCGCAATACTCGCACCTTTTCAGAGCGCAAACGAAGACGGTCTAAGTTACCTCCAATTTTTCCGATCCGCTGACCATCCAACTCCAGGGCGACCATTGAACAATCGGCAAGCTCCAGAAGGTGCGCTGTTTTTCCACCCGGCGCAGCGCAGGCATCTAGCACAACATCCCCCTCTTGCGGATTAAGTAAACACGCGGCAAGCTGAGCTCCCGCATCTTGCACAGAGACAGCGCCACTATAAAAACCCGGCAATTCTGATACGGGCACAGCATCAGGCAACCAAAGGGCCGATGGCAGATGAATGCCCATTAATTCATCGATCGGCTCTGATGCAATTCCTGCATCAAGCAATAAACGCTGGTATTGCTCGCGAGTGTATTGCCCCTGATTCACGCGCAGAATTAGCGGTGCGCGTTTTGCCTGTTGAAACAAAATGGATTGCCATTGTTTAGGGTAATTGCGTTTTAAATTTGCGCGCCACCATGGGGGCACATACATCGGGATAGGGTCAGGTGGGTAGCGCTTCTCGCCCTCGGGCGGCTGAACCAAAAGACTTACCTTTCGTAGGACTGCATTCACCAATCCCTTGGCATACATGGTCTTGTCATATTCGCCGCACGCCTTCACAGCCTGATCAACAAT
>CAZHWF010000106.1:0-3985 GCA_964536365.1 uncultured Polynucleobacter sp. | reverse complement strand
ACTTTCCATAAAGAGGAGAGTGCTTCATTCTTAGGTTGCAATTTAATAAGCAATTCCTTCGCCTGTGATGCAAATGCAGAATCACTATCAGCAAGCTCAATTAAATATTGCTTGGCAATTTTCTGGATACCAAAAAAATCCAGAGAAGAAAGTTTTTCCACCGAGGAGATACTTCCGGCCCGTTTTAGCCAATCGGCCAATTGAGATTGGATTTCTTGATTGGCGGGATTAATTAATAAATTCACGAGTTGCCATTTGGCAGCAAGATTTGATTGGGATTGGTCATTAGCTTCAGCTAGCCTCCAAAAAACGTTCCAACCAAACTCAAAGGCTGGTGAATTGAAGGTATCAACCAAGGGAATGCTGGCAACCTGGCTTAAAACATTGAAAATTTCAGGATTATTTGAAGGTTCATCGCTAACTAATTGATTTGTAATAGAAAAATAGGATTTTTCTAGCCAAATGAGGGCATTTGCGGGCTGAATTGGGGTTTTGAAGGCGCCAGTCAGATATGCGGAAGCCAGCATTTGTTGCGCAGAAACATCACCTAATCGTGCTGAACTAAGGATTTTTAAGAATTCGCGGCTTGCCATATGACAATTTTGGCATCTAAGGCCCTTAAAAGACAGAAATCAAAGACCTTGTTGCCGAGATACAACGAAGAAAGCCAAAAAACTACCTTTTGACAAGCAAAAAGAGCTCCTAAATACCCTGACCCCCAGTCTAGCGGGGCAAAAGAAGCAAAATTCGTAGGTCCCAGTTTTATTTGGGCATTACTTTTAATTTTTGGAGATTTAAAGAATGAAAAAATCGCTATTAGCAGTTGCAGCAATTGGCGCGTTTGCGTCAGCAGCTCAAGCACAGTCATCTGTGACTGTATACGGTATCCTGGATGTTGGTTTCCAAGGTGTTACTACACGCGCTCCCTACAGCGCTACAAGCCAAACAAACACTAATACAAATTTGACTCGTTTTTCTGGTGAAGGTGCTGAATCAACTTCACGTTTAGGTTTCCGTGGCAATGAAGATTTGGGTGGTGGAGCTTCTGCTTTCTTTACGGCAGAATTTGCTCTGAACCCAACTGACGCAACTCTGTCTGGAAACACTGGCAATGGTTTATTCAACCGTCAAACATTTGTTGGTTTGAAGAAGACAGGTATTGGTCAAGGTGCAATCGGTACTCAGTACACGCCAATCCACACAGCAGTTAGCCGTACCGATCCAGGTCAGCAGAACAATATGTTGGGTAACGTGATTTACGCAACCAACGCGTCACAAGGTTCTGGCCAAACAACCACTTCATACACCGTTCGTTACAACCAAGCATTGACATTACAAACCGAGCGTTACGCAGGTTTCCAACTAAATGCGATTTATAACAACAACAACGGCACATCCAACAACGGCACAACAACCGTCAAAGCATTATCTAACGACTCAACTGCTGCTCAAGTAGGTTTGACCACATCAAACAATACTGCGTGGGGTGTTGGCTTGAATTATGTATGGCAGAAGTTGAATGTTGATGCTGCATATCAAACTTCCAAGCAAACTTATTTGCTCAATAACACAACACAGACTGCGGCTCTTCCAGCAAGTGCTACAGCTGGTGCAGTTAATTACCCTGCAAACGTATTGGGCACATCTGCCGGCATGAATCAAACTTATGCGGGCGCAACTTATGACTTCGGTATTTTGAAGGCATATGTTCAGTATGTGAATAACAAGGTAACATCTAATAACAACACAAACGCTTATTTGCAGCGTTCTGCTCAGCAAATTGGTGTTCGTAGTTTTATTACTCCAACTGTTGAAGCTTGGGCAAGTGCTGGTACAGGTCGCTTTACTGCAGGTTCCGGTATTGCAGTTACCGCCACAACACAAGCAACACAAAACTTCACCGGTTATCAATTGGGCTCTAACTACTGGTTGAGCAAGCGTACAAACTTGTATGCTATCTATGGCTCAACACAAGTATCAAGCAGTTCATTGAATGCATCTGAAGGTGGTTCAAGCTACGGTCTTGGCGTACGTCACACTTTCTAATTTGATGCTAGCTTCCGCTAGCCAACAATTAGTTAGGCATTAAATTAACCCACCGTGGAAACACGGTGGGTTTTTTCTTTGTGGGCTCAATTGATCGTAGAATGGAATCACTTTCTTGATTATTTAAGGATCCCTCGTATGAAAACTCGTCTACTGCGTTCTTTCCTTTTATTTGTGGGAATTATTGGTGCTCAGCTTGCGTTAGCGGGGTCACCAACTCTAGATAAGATTAAATCCTCCGGCGTCATCACAATGGGTGTCCGTGAGTCCTCAATTCCAATGTCATATACAACGGGTGATAGCCGTTTTGATGGCTATCATGTCGAGATTTGCCGCATGATTTTGGGGGACATTAAGGATAAATTAGGGCTAAGCACTCTCCGTATTAATTATCAGCCAGTGACTTCTCAAAATCGTGTGCCTCTTGTGCAAAACGGCACAGTAGATATTGAGTGCGGTACAACAACAAACAATACAGCACGCGCTAAAGATGTTGGTTTTGCGAATACTTTGTACGTAGAAGAAGTGCGTATCGCTGTTAAAGCAAACTCTGGTATCAACTCTATTTCACAATTGGCAGGCAAGAAGGTTGCCACCACTACCGGCACCACGTCTGTTCAACTTTTGCGCAAGCATGAAAAAGCCAATGGTGTGAACTTTGATGAAGTATTCGGCAAAGATCACGCTGATAGCTTCTTGTTGCTCGAGTCCGGTCGTGCTGATGCATTTGTGATGGATGGCTCTATCTTGGCTGGTAACATCGCAAACTCTAAGAACCCTAAAGACTACAAGATTGTGGGTGAAGTCTTAAGTACTGAGCCAATCGCTATTATGGTTCGCAAGGATGACCCAGAGTTTAAGGCTGCCGTGAATGCAGCGATTGCGAAGATTGTTGCTAATGGAAAAATGCCTGGACTATGGAATAAGTGGTTCTTATCACCAATCCCACCAAAAAATATCGTAGTTGGTCTTGAGCTATCTCCGGCAACCAAAAACGCTTGGGCTAATTTGAATGACAAACCTGCCGAAGACTACAACAAGAAGTAATTTTTAAATAAGTTCTGATATGTCATTAGATTTAGGTGTTTTTTGTAAAAGCACCTTAGATGGAGAAGTAGTTGATCACTGCTTCTCCTCTATTTTTGGGCTTGGCCAAAATGCAGATCCTAGTTATCTAGACTGGCTGATGAAAGCTTGGGGCTGGACTTTGGCGGTTGCAGGGCTGGGTCTTGCGATTGCTTTAGTTTTGGGCGCCATCATGGGCACGCTCAGAACCCTGCCAGATAACGGCAGAGTCAGTAGATTGTTGGTTGCTTTCTCAACCGCCTGGGTGGAGTTATTCAGAAATATTCCGGTCTTGGTTCAGGTATTTCTTTGGTACCACGTGATTCCCGCATTTGTTTTACCTTTGAAGTCGCTCCCTTCGTATTGGCTAGTGAGTATTGCCCTCGGATTTTTTACTTCTGCGCGAATTGCAGAGCAAGTGCGCGCTGGCATTCAGTCATTGCCCAGTGGCCAAAGGGCTGCTGCAACCGCCTTGGGCCTTACTACGCCACAAACTTATCGATACGTAATATTGCCGATGGCGTTGCGCATCGTTATACCGCCTCTGACATCTGAGAGTATGAATGTGATTAAAAACTCTTCAGTAGCCTTTGCGGTATCGGTTCCCGAGTTGACTTTGTTTGCTATGCAGGCGCAAGAGGAAACTTCACGGGGCGTAGAAATTTATTTAGCCGTTACTGCGCTATATGCTTTATCCGCTTTTGCGGTTAATCGTGTCATGGCTTGGATAGAAAAAAGAAGCCGTATTCCTGGTTTTATCGCCGCATCGAATGATGCGAGTCTTGCTCACTAAAGGTAAAAGGGTAATCGAGCGATATGCTGAGCTTAGACTTAAGTTTTTATAACTGGGAACTCTTCACCAATTACATTTTGA
>CAZHWF010000105.1:0-4071 GCA_964536365.1 uncultured Polynucleobacter sp. | reverse complement strand
AATCAAGCATTTAGGTGCTTTTCCATGCTAGAATATCGCCTTGCTTAGGAGTTCAATATGGCCGTTCAACAAAACAAAAAATCACCTTCCAAACGTGGCATGCATCGTGCGCACGACTTTTTGACCGCACCTGCTACGGCTGTTGAAGCCACAACTGGTGAGGCTCATTTGCGCCACCACATTTCACCTAATGGCTACTATCGTGGCCGTAAAGTTGTTAAAACTAAAAACGACTAATACTTAGTCAAAACAGATCGAAGCGGCTCAAGTTAAAGCCGCTTTTTTCTTTGATAAATCACTTGCAGCAATCAATGAGTTTATGAGCGTTACTCTTGCTATTGATGCCATGGGCGGAGATCATGGAGTCGTCGTGACGGTTCCAGCTGCCTGCGATTTTTTAGAAAAGCATGCCGATGTAAAGATTGCCTTAGTGGGCGATCCTGATTTAATCAAACAAGTTTTGAGTAAATCATCCAAAGCTCCGATAGAGCGCATTCAAATTATTCCCGCTAGTGAAGTTGTCTTAATGGATGACCCCATTGAGGTTGCTTTGCGTCGTAAAAAAGACTCTTCCATGCGTGTTGCGATTGAGCAAGTAAAGGAGGGTGTTGCTGATGCAGTGATCTCTTCAGGCAACACGGGCGCATTGATGGCAATTTCTCGCTATATTTTAAAAACGCTTGAAGGCGTTGACCGTCCAGCGATTGCCACCGCTATTCCTAATGAATTAGGGCGCGGTACAACCATGTTGGATTTGGGTGCTAATGCCGACTGCGAGCCTATGCACTTGGTGCAGTTTGCGCAAATGGCCAATGTCATGGTGCAGGTGGTTGATGGCAAGCAAAATCCATCGATTGGCCTTCTTAATATTGGCGAAGAAGTGATTAAAGGCAACGAGGTGGTTAAACAAACCAGTGAGTTGCTACGCCAAAGCTCTTTAAATTTCTATGGCAACGTAGAGGGCAACGATATTTTTAAAGGCACAACCGATATTGTGGTGTGCGATGGCTTTGTGGGTAATGTCGTGTTAAAGGCTAGTGAAGGTTTGGCAAAAATGATGAGTGGCATGATTCGCGAAGAATTTAATCGTTCCTTGCTTACTAAAATCATGGCGGTTTGCGCAATGGTTCCATTGTTGCGTGTTCGTAAACGCGTTGATCATCGTCGTTATAACGGCGCAGTCTTATTGGGTTTGCGCGGTTGTGTGATTAAGAGTCATGGTTCGGCGGATCGTTTTGCCTTTGGTTTTGCTTTGGATCGTGCTTATGAAGCCGCCAAGAATCGCATGGTAGAGCGGATTGCGGCAGCCTTTGTGGCGGAGACAAAAGAATGAGTATTTTTGCAAGAGTAGCGGGCACTGGAAGCTATCTTCCTAAATTGCGTTTAACCAATCAAGATTTGGTGGAGCGACTCGCCAAAACTGGCCTAGAGACTAGCGATGAGTGGATTAAAACCCGAAGCGGCATTTCCGCGCGTCACTTTGCTGCTGACAATGAGTTGACTAGCGACCTTGCTGTAAAAGCCGCTCAGGCAGCGCTTGAGAGCGCTGGTGCTACTTCTTCTGATTTAGACCTCATTATTTTGGCTACCTCTACCCCAGATCATTTAGGTGGTTTTCCAAGCACTGCATGTGTAGTGCAAGACAAACTAGGTGCGCATACTTCGTGCGCTGCATTTGATGTGCAAGCAGTCTGCGCGGGTTTCACTTATGCGCTTTCTATTGCTGATGCATTTATTCGTTCTAGCACCTATAAAAAAGTATTGGTGATTGGCGCTGAAACTTTTTCACGCATTCTGAATTTCCAGGATCGTGGCACTTGCGTTTTGTTTGGCGATGGCGCTGGGGCAGTGGTGCTCGAGGCCTCGAAAGAAGCTGGAATTCTTTCTACGGCGTTACATGCGGATGGCAGTCAACGCGATATTTTGTGCGTTCCTGGGCGCTCTGGAAACGGTGAAGTACATGGCTCTCCCTTCATGACGATGGATGGTCAGGCGGTATTTAAGTTAGCCGTGAAGGTCCTGGAGCAGGTGGCGCATGAGGTCCTTGAAAAGGCCAATCTCAAGCCTGAGCAGATCGATTGGTTGGTGCCCCATCAGGCGAACATTCGCATCATGGAGGGCACCGCCAAGAAAATGGGCATGTCCATGGATAAAGTGATTGTGACTGTGCATGAGCACGGTAATACATCGGCCGCATCGATTCCATTGGCATTGGACGTTGGTGTTCGCTCAGGTCAAATTCAGCGCGGTCAACATTTATTGTTAGAGGGTGTTGGCGGTGGATTTGCTTGGGGTGCTGTAGCCATCAAGTACTAAATCAAAAGATCAATATAAAGTAATTTATTTTCATTCTTCTTATCTTCTCCATTAGCGAACTCATCACATGACATTTGCATTCGTATTCCCAGGTCAAGGATCTCAATCTGTTGGCATGCTCAACTCAATCGCGCAGCGCCCTGAAGTGCGCGCAACCTTGCAAGAGGCTTCCGAAGCATTGGGTGAAGATGTTGCTAAGTTAATAGCAGAGGGTCCGGCTGAGGCTTTGTCGCTCACTACTAATACTCAGCCAGTGATGTTGACTGCTGCTGTAGCGTTTTATCGTGCTTGGTTAGCAGCAGGTGGTCCTGCGCCAAAAGTGATGGCGGGTCATAGCTTGGGTGAGTATTCAGCGCTGGTAGCTTCCGGCGTGATTTCTTTTAAAGATGCGGTGCCCTTGGTGCGCTTTCGTGCAGAAGCGATGCAAACCGCGGTTCCAGTGGGTACTGGCGGTATGGCCGCAATCTTGGGTTTAGATGATGCTACTGTGATTAAAGTTTGCGCTGAAGCTGGCGCTGCATCTGGTGGCGTAGTTGAAGCGGTGAACTTCAATGCACCAGGTCAGGTGGTGATTGCTGGTGGAAGTGATGCGGTTACTAAGGCATGTGAGCTGTTGAAAGCGGCTGGTGCAAAACGCGCATTGCCCTTGCCAGTGTCTGCCCCATTTCATTCATCCTTGTTGCAACCAGCTTCAGAAAAACTCAAAACTTATTTGGCGAATATTGAATTTAAGGCGCCAACAATACCTGTGATCAATAACGTGGATGTTGAGATTCTGAATGATCCAGCAGCCATTAAAGAAGCTCTAGTGCGTCAAGCAGCTAAACCAGTACGTTGGTCGGAAACCATTCAAGCTATGGCTGCTCAAGGCATTACTCAAGTAGTGGAGTGTGGCCCAGGAAAAGTATTGGCAGGCCTTACTAAGCGCATTAATGATCAAGTGACTGGCGTGCCAGTGTTTGATGAGGCTAGCCTGAACGAAGTATTGGCTGGCCTTAAATAGAATTCAATATCGAAATTTAAATTTCAAGAAACACCTAAAGGCGGAAGATAAATATGAATCTCGACTTAAGCGGACAAATTGCTTTAGTGACTGGCGCTTCACGCGGTATTGGTCAGGCAATTGCGGATGAGTTGGTTAAATGTGGCGCCAAAGTAATTGGTACTGCTACATCGGAGAGTGGCGCAAAAGCAATTGATGATCGCTTAAAAGCATCTGGTGGAGCGGGCAAGGTGTTGAATGTGACCGCCCCGAATGCTTGCGAAGATATTATTGATCTCATCGTTAAAGAGTAC
Organism: uncultured Polynucleobacter sp.; assembly: GCA_964536365.1. Classification (GTDB taxonomy): domain Bacteria; phylum Pseudomonadota; class Gammaproteobacteria; order Burkholderiales; family Burkholderiaceae; genus Polynucleobacter. Next base: position 459 of record CAZHWF010000105.1, on the reverse strand, counting down.
GGCGGCATCAATATTTTGGTGAATAACGCTGGTATTACTCGTGACAATCTTGCAATGCGCATGAAGTCTGAAGAATGGACCGATGTGATTGATACAAACTTAAGTTCCGTCTTCCGCCTTTCGCAAGCGGTAATGCGTCCAATGATGAAAGCTCGTGGCGGCCGCATTATTAATATCACCTCTATCGTTGGTCATATGGGTAACCCCGGCCAAGCAAATTACGCCGCCGCAAAAGCGGGTGTTTCTGGCATGACTCGTGCCTTGGCTCGCGAAATTGGCAGTCGTAATATCACTGTGAATTGCGTTGCCCCTGGTTTTATCGATACAGACATGACGCGTGCTCTGAGTGAAGAGCAGCAAAATGCCCTAAAAGTGAACATTCCCTTGGCGCGTTTGGGTAGCCCTGAAGACGTAGCTCAGGCAGTGGCTTTTTTAGCCTCTCTATCCCAACCCGAAGTC
>CAZHWF010000104.1:0-4171 GCA_964536365.1 uncultured Polynucleobacter sp. | reverse complement strand
CACATCCATCTTCTTACCATCTTCAGTCGCAATTTTGACTTTATACACTTCACCTTCTTTGGGGTCGAGGATTTTTCCACCAGACCATACGCCAGGTTGATCTTGCTTTAGATCTGTCATGATCTTCATGCCAACAATCGGCTTATCTTTTCTATCATCCTTGCAGAGATTGCAGTTAACCAGGGGTGGTTCATTTGGCGTGGGGAAGGTTTGGATAATGGTGCCTTCAAGCACGCCATTGACCTGCTCAATTTTGATTAAAGAAGCGGGTTGATTAGTTTTGTCATCAATTGTTTTCCATACCCCAATAGCAGGATCTGTTTGTGCATAAGCGGTACCGGAAAATGCAATGAGGCAGGCAGATAAAGTCAGTAATTGTTTTGTATTCATGATGTCTCCTATCTCCTAATTGGTAATAATGTCATCAGCAACGCTCAAATATTCCAGCAGCACCCATGCCAGTGCCAACGCACATCGTGACCATGGCATGCTTTAGGTTGCGTCGCTGCAAGGCATGGATGGCGGTAGCGGCACGAATCGCGCCAGTTGCCCCTAATGGATGACCAAGGGCAATAGCGCTTCCTAGCGGATTAACTTTGCTTTGATCTAAACCAAGATCGCGAATGACTGCTAAAGACTGAGCTGCAAAAGCCTCATTCAATTCAATCCAGTCCATATCTTGTAGATTTAAACCTGCCAGTTTTAATGCAGCAGGAATTGCCTCTTTAGGGCCAATACCCATGATTTCTGGAGCTACACCTTTAACTGCAAAGCTTACAAAGCGAGCTAAAGGAGTCAGTCCAAAGGTTTTAATGGCTTTCTCGCTAGCTAGAATCAGCGCGCCCACTCCATCAGAGGTTTGCGAGCTGTTGCCTGCTGTAACGCTTCCCCTTGCAGCGAATGGAGATTTGAGTTTTGCTAATCCTTCGAGAGAAGTATCAACACGTGGACCTTCATCCTTTAAAAAATCGCGCCAATGAACGTCAACTTGTCCTTTATCGAGGTTCATTGCACGATGGGCAACCTTAACAGGGAAGATTTCAGAATTAAATTCACCGGCAGCTTGAGCAGCCATCGCTTTTTGATGAGACTGAAAAGCAAAGGCATCTTGATCTTCTCGACTGATCTTCCATTGCTGAGCAACTTTCTCAGCTGTTAATCCCATCCCGTAGGCAATGCCAATGTTTTCATCACCCATAAAAATCTCTGGCGACATAGATGGCGTATTGCCTCCCATGGGAACCATACTCATGGATTCCACGCCGCCAGCAATCATCACATCAGCTTCGCCAACCCGAATGCGATCTGCGGCCATAGCAATTGCATTTAGGCCTGAAGAACAGAAGCGATTGACGGTAATGCCGCCAACGGTATTGGGTAGGCCGCCTAGGAGGAGTCCAATGCGAGCCACATTCAAGCCTTGTTGGGCTTCAGGCATCGCGCAACCAATAATGGCATCCTCAATTGCTTTGGGGTCTAAGGTAGGGACCTGCGTCAAGATATGTTGTAGAGCATTGCCAAGCAAATCATCTGGTCGGGTATTTTTTAATGCACCTCGTCCTGATCTACCAACGGCGCTGCGAGTAGCTGCAACGATATATGCGTCTTGGATATTTTTCATAGTGATATCTCAGTAAATTAGTTACGAACAGGCTTGCCGTTTTGCAAAATGCCCATAATGCGTTCCATGGTCTTTGGGTGACCAATAAGTTCAACAAAAGCTTGACGTTCTAGCTTGAGTAACCACTCCTCAGTCACTAGGGTGCCAGCATCGACATCGCCGCCACTAATGATGTCAATAATCTTCTTGGCAATAAAAGCATCATGCTCTGATATGAAGCCGCCATCACGCATATTGATTACTTGACCCATGACCGTTGAGGCTACTGAACGTCCGCCAACAGGAATGAGGGCTGGTATGGGTGGTCTGTAGCCTGCATAGCGCATGGCTTTGACTTGATTTTGCGCATGGGACAACAGTTCATACACATTGGGGACAATGATGTCGCCTTTTTGTAGGTAAGCCATCTTCAAGGCGTCTTGAGCGGATGAAGAAACTTTAGCCATCGCTGCATTCTCAAAAGAAGCTTTTGTGAAATCTAAGTAATTGGTGTTGCCAGCAAGCGCTACACCCTGTGCCGCACGAATAGCTGCTTCTTTGAGGCCACCACCAGCTGGCAATAAGCCAACGCCGACTTCAACTAGACCAATATAGCTTTCAATCGCTGCAACTCTTCGGGCTGATTGCATCACCAATTCGCAGCCACCACCTAGTGCAATGCCAGATACTGCGCTAATAACTGGAACCTGCGAGTACTTCACTCGCATCATCGTATCTTGGAATAGCTTTACAAATGGCTCAACTCCAGTAGGACCTCCTTTCATAACCATCGGTAATGCTGCCTCTAAATTAGCACCAGCAGAGAATGGGCCGCCAGGGGTACCAAGCTTTAGTGAGCTAGGTTGCCAGATCACCAAACCTTCGTAGTTGGCTTCAGCAATTTCAACAGCCTTCTGTATACCATTGAGTACATCAGGACTGATGGTATTCATCTTTGATCTAAATGAAGCGATCAATACATCCGGTTGAGCTTGGTCTACCCAGGCGCGCAGATCGGGGTTTTCATAGATGGTGGTGCCAGCAGTTTTCGGATCAGGGGATCCATCACCTAACAGTGGCGCTCTAAATATTTGCTTTTGATAGACAGGTAAGTTTGAGCGGGGTACGTATTTATTCTCGGAAGCAGACCAAGATCCTTCTGGTGTATGAAAGGCCTGTTTCTCAGCTACGGGACCGCTAAATAGCCACGCAGGTAAAGGCTCTTTACTGAGTGTTTTGCCAGCATCAATATCTTCTTTGATCCAGTTAGCAACTTGCGTTACGCCAGCTGCTTGCCAGTCTTCAAAAGGGCCTTTGTCCCAGCCATAACCCCAACGCATCGCAAAATCAATTTCACGAGCTGATTGAGCAATGTCACCCAAGTGAATTGCGCAATAGTGGAAGATGTCACGATAAATAGCCCATAAGAATTGCGCTTGAGGTTCATCGGCATCGCGAAGTAACTCAAGGCGCTCAGCAATTGGCTTTTTCAGAATGCGTTCAATTAAAGGCTCAATCGTTGCAGTCGAAGGTTTGTATTCACCAGAGGCTGCATCCAGTACGAGAACATTCTTTCCGTCCTTGCGATAAAAACCTGCCTTTGTCTTTTGGCCTAAAGCGCCTTTGGCAATAAGCTGGGTTACTACCTCTGGAATTTTAAATAGAGTGGAGAAGGGATCCCCTTGCAAGGAGTTTTCCATGGTTTTAATTACATGAGCCATGGTATCCAAACCAACAACATCACTAGTTCTGAAGGTTGCAGATTTGGCGCGACCTAATTTACTTCCTGTGATGGCATCGACCGCATCAAACCCAAGACCAAACTTTTGCGCTTCAGCAAACACCGCCAAAATTGAGAATACGCCTACGCGATTACCAATAAAGTTTGGTGTGTCTTTGGCTCTGACAACACCTTTACCCATGGTGGAGGTCATAAATGTCTCTAGCGCATCCAAAACAGTTGGATCGGTATCGGCTGCAGGAATGAGTTCCAGTAAATGCATGTAGCGCGGTGGATTAAAGAAATGCACACCGCAAAAGCGTTTCTTTAGATCACCCGAGAAACCTTTAGCAAGCTCCCCAATGGGCAGGCCAGAGGTATTGGTAGCAAATAAGGCATGCGCTGGAATATGTGGAGCGACTTTCTCATAGAGAGCATGTTTCCAATCCAAACGTTCTGCAATCGCTTCAATAATGAGATCACAGTCAGCCAATAACCCCAAGTCATCCTCATAGTTAGCCGCCTGAATCAAATTAGCATCACTCGCAAGACCTAAAGGGGCAGGCTTGAGTTTCTTAAGATTCTCAATAGCCTTAAGGGCAATCGCATTTTTATGAACTGGTTTGCCATCATCCGATTTTCCCGGCAGGTCAAATAAGACAACTGGTAACCCAACATTAATGCATTGGGCGGCAATCTGTGCGCCCATGACGCCAGCACCCAGGATGGCTACTTTTTTAATAATCTTGTTTTCACTCATAGTTCATCTTTCAGAAAAAATCAGCTGGCATTGCCATCAACGATTTGGAGCCGGCGCGCGCTTGACGAATCAGCATTGCGGTCTCAGGCAG
>CAZHWF010000103.1:0-4186 GCA_964536365.1 uncultured Polynucleobacter sp. | reverse complement strand
ACGGGTTTTCTCGTCCTTATCCCAGTAGAAACCTTCTGTGAGATACATGCCTTGAGCGGAATTCAAGCCCAAAGAATGAACGTCTGTAATAAACATCAACAATGGAACAACGGTTTGTTTTTTGTTAATGCCAAACTCGGATGCTTGCTTAACGCTATTGATGGTGTCTTGCCCGGCATTTGCTAAAGCAACTACGTCGGCACCACTAGCTTGAGCCTTCAAAAGGTATGAAGAGAAGTCGCTGTTTGGAAATGGGTGCTTGCTCGTTCCCAAGACCTTACCGCCGTTTGCATTCACAACATTGGTTGAGTCTTTTTCCAAGGCCGCACCAAACGCATAGTCTGCAGTAAGGAAGTACCAGTTCTTCTTGCCTTGCTTGACAACAGCTTTTGCGGTGCCGTTTGAAAGCGCATAAGTGTCATAAGTCCAGTGAACGTTATTAGCGGTGCATTTTTCATTGGTAATTGGTAAAGATGCGGCACCAGAAACCAAAGTGATTTTGTTCTTTTGTTCTGCCACTTCCATCACGGCCAAAGCAACGTTTGTAGAGACCAACTCAACAATGACGTCTACGCCATCTTTGTCATACCACTCACGCGCTTTGTTAGCTGCGATATCCGCTTTGTTTTGGTGATCAGCGCTTACAAGCTCAATCTTTTTGCCAATGACTGTGCCGTCTTTAGAAAAATCGGCGATTGCCATTTTTGCGGCGATTACCGCACCAGGACCAGCCAAATCAGAATAGGTTGATGAAAGATCGGTCAATACGCCGATCTTAATTACATCGCCGCTTACTTTTGGCGCGCCTTGCGCAAATACTGGGTTTGAACCAAACATGGTCGCAGCAACCAGACATGCGGTTATTTGCTTTAACTTCATTACCGTCTCCTATAGAAATCGACTAAACACCAAGATACTCGTTTAATAAAGCTGCTTTTTGGGCAAGCTCATTTTGGTTTACAACCTCAACTACATTTCCGTGCTCAACCACGTAATGGCGGTCGGCCAAGGGCGCCGCAAAACGAAAGTTTTGCTCAACCAACACAATGGTGAAACCCTTGTTACGCAAGCTAGTAACCACCTCGCCAAGCTTTTGTACGATTACAGGCGCCAAACCCTCTGTAATCTCATCAAGCAAGAGCAATTTGGCCCCCGTTCTTAGAATCCGCGCCATGGCCAACATCTGTTGTTCGCCACCAGACAAACGAGTCCCCGGACTGTTACGTCTCTCATAAAGGTTGGGGAACATTTCATATATCTCATCAAGCCCCATGCCGCCCGATGCAATTTCTGGCAGCAGCAATAGATTCTCTTCTGTGCTTAAGCTAGCAAAAATGCCTCTTTCTTCTGGGCAAAAACCGACGCCCAAGCGAGCAATTTTGTAGGTTGGCATTGCAATGGTTTCAGTGCCATAAATTTCTACCGACCCAGTTCTTTTACTGGTTAGACCAAGAATGGTTTTTAGAATGGTGCTTCTACCAGCACCATTTCTCCCCAACAAGGTAACGACTTCGCCATCACGCACGGCAAAATTAACACCATGCAAAATATGAGATTCGCCATACCAAGACTCTAGATTTTTAACCTCCAGCGCCATAGTGCTCATAGGTTGTCTCCCCCATGGCTACCCATGTAGGCCTCAACAACCAATGGGTTGTTTGAAACCTCATGATATGAACCTTCGGCCAAAACTGAACCGCGTTGTAAAACGGTAATGCGATCGGCGATAGAAGAAACCACCTTCATATTGTGCTCCACCATCAAAATGGTGCGCCCCTTGGCTACACGATCAATTAATTCGGTTACACGCTCCACGTCTTCGTGACCCATGCCCTGGGTAGGCTCATCAAGAAGCATTAATTCCGGCTCCATAGCCAAGGTTGTGGCTATTTCTAGCGCCCTTTTGCGGCCATAGGCCAAATTTAGCGTTTCTTCGTGAGCAAAATCCTCTAAACCAACCTCATGTAAAAGCTCAAGAGCCCGATCATTTAAAACGCTTAGAGAGTTTCCAGATTTCCAGAAATGGAATTCGGTGCCCAATCCTCGCTGCAGTGCAACACGAACATTTTCCAGTACAGATAAATGTGGGAAAACCGCCGAGATTTGAAATGAGCGAATAACGCCTCTGCGAGCAATTTGAGCGGGTGCCTCATTGGTGATATCAAAGCCGTTGAAAAGAATTTGACCAGAACTGGGCTCCAAAAACTTTGTCAACAAATTAAAGCACGTTGTTTTGCCAGCGCCATTGGGACCAATCAAGGCATGAATGGTTCCCCGCGTAACATTTAAGTTCACATCCGTGACCGCAGAAAACCCTTTAAAGGATTTGCCCAGTCCAATTGTTTTTAATATTGTTTCTTGCAATCTTTTACCCTCTGCTCTCCATATATAGAGCAAGATACTGAGAATAACCCAAGTGGGTAATGTGTCACATAGCGATAACCCTAAATGCAAAAGGTAAATTGCTGAGGGCTTTTAATTTGTTTTGATAAATTTTCGCACGGCTGTTTGTGCAAGTGGATCTAAAACGTCGACCGGCATCCGCTGTGATCCCTGAACAATCATCAGCGCATACGGCTTGGCCAGTGCCGATGCTTCGGGGCAAAGACGCAGCTCATCACCCTCGGATGGTGATTGGCTACGCCAGTAGTTTATTGCTGCTTCTAGCTCTTGAATTGTTATGAACAACATAAAAATGGGTGTTAATTATTTTTACCCGCAAGCATGGTGCCGCGGCATTTTTTTGCGCCACAACGACACTCGTAGTCTTTTTTCATCTGCTTGGTAATTTTTCCCTCAATATCTAAAGAGTAGTCATAGAACAACTCTTCACCCACTTTGAGGGCGCGCTTTGCATAAACAAAGACCCTGGGCTCACCATTAAATATATCTTCTCGAGTTTCGCAACTTGGGCTGCAAGAGTGGTTAATCCAACGGGCAGCATTTCCACCGTATTTAGCATCAATTACGCGACCGTCTTCAAGCGAAAAATAGAAGGTGTGGTTAGGATCCTTTGGGTCATGGGGATGGCGTTTCTCGGCCAGCCTCCAACTAATGCGCTCGCCTTTATATTCAATAATTGCTTGTCCCTTTTTGATGGGTTTTGCTACAAACACACCCTTGCCATGAATGGGTGAGGATTTAACAACAATAGAAGACCGATCCACCTTTGGTGGTTTTAAGTTTTTAGATGCCATATTTATACGTCTAGGTTGCGAGCAATTAGCGCGTTCTTTTCAATAAACGAACGACGAGGTTCAACCTCATCCCCCATCAATGTAGTAAAGACCTGATCCGCGGCAATCGCGTCCTCAATCTTTACCTGCAACAAGGTTCTAGAGTTCGCGTCCATTGTGGTCTCCCACAGTTGTGATGGATTCATCTCACCAAGACCTTTGTATCGTTGACGACTTAAGACGCGTTCTGCTTCAGATAAAAGCCAAGCAAAGGCGGCCCTAAAGTCACCAATGGTTTGTTCTTTTAGATTTTTATCTGGATCGCCGCGGCGAACTTTAGATCCCGGTACAACCTTGCCAGACAAAACAGCAGCAGCATTAGCAAGGCTTTGATAATCATCGCTATGAACAAAGTCGGAATTAATGGTAGAAAGTTTTAGGTTTCCATGAATGCGGCGAGAGAGCAATAAACGGAAGCGCTCGGTGCGCTCTTCTTTTTGAACAATAATTTCTGGCGGTACGGCTAAAGGATTTAAAGAATCCACAAGGGCCTGTCGCAAACGATCAGCGGACTCGTTGGCCGACTTTTCCGTATCTAGGTTTAGTGGGGTTCCAGAGGCAATTGCGCGCAAGGCATCTTCATCAATGGTGCGCGATAAACGGTCAACAATAGACTGAATTACCTGATAATGCTTCGCAAGCTCATTTAGCGCCCCGCCCTCAATCACTTCACCATTGGGTGTTTGCAAGGATGCGGTTTCCAGGGCGATTTTTAACAGTAATTGATTTAGTTCTGCGTCGTCTTTAATGTACTGCTCACTCTTACCAAACTTCACTTTATAAAGTGGTGGTTGAGCAATGTAAATGTGGCCGCGCTCAATTAATTCAGGCATCTGCCTATAGAAAAAGGTGAGTAATAGTGTGCGAATGTGGCTTCCATCAACGTCCGCGTCGGTCATGATGATGATGCGGTGATACCGCAGTTTGTCAGCCTTGTATTCCTCAATGCC
>CAZHWF010000102.1:0-4195 GCA_964536365.1 uncultured Polynucleobacter sp. | reverse complement strand
AGTAACATGAATTCCCCGCCTTAGCCGCTAGGCCGTCATCCTGAACCCTAAGGTTCAAGGTGGAACGGCTACTCTGTTTCGGGTGCATTAAGAGGCTCAGGGAGTGACCAAGTCTAAGTTGGCACTGTGAACTTTCGAAACGCTCACGCCCACAAGGTAAAGATCGTTCCGGATGCTTGCGCATCGGTTCAAGGAACTATTGGCCTTGGCGAACCAGGCAGGGAAAGGGTTTGCATCAGAGCATCTACTTGATCTTCCAGTTCACGAATTTGATTTTGAAGTTGCGCGACTTCATCGGTACTTAGATTAGAAGGGGTGCTTTGCTGCGTTTGATTATTTTGTAGCGTGATGAGATCGCCGGCGATTTTAAGTGCGGCCATCATGCTAGCGCGCTCAATGCTGCGATTACCGCCGCTGATTGCTAATTGGATTTGCTCATCCACTAACACGCATGCCGCTCTTAAGAGTGGCTCGTGCTCAGCACTAGTAGCTAAGGTGATTTTTTGGCCGGCAAGACTAACTTCAATGCGTTGTTGGCTCATTATCATCCTCTGGGTTATTTGGTGGAACGGCTTCGCCTAATAAATTGAGTTGTCGGCCATCACTTTGCTCTGGCAGTCGATTCAAAATGTGCTGAATGCGTTTTTGGGCATCATCAATTTTGCTTTCAAGTTGCTCGCAATTTTGATTTAGTTTTTGGACGGCATCGCTAACTAAAGCAATCTTTTCGCGTAGACGCGCAATAGAAGTGCAAAGTGAGCCGAGATCGGCAGGGCTATCGCTTTGGTCAATGGGGTCTAAATTGCTCATATTGGGATTGTAGCCTCAGGATGCCGCGGCGGTAGTCCGATCAAGCGCGGATGGCCAAATTAGCCCAATCCCCAATCCTGGCTGGCTAAAGCCAAAGAATGGGGGTGGGAATTATTTAGTTAAAAGAATATTTAGCGCTTACAAATACTGCACGGGGGTCACTAGGGTAGTAGAAGTAATTATTAGCATTATTGCTATTGGGGCCAGTGACAAATCCGTAGCCGCCATAGGTTGAGTATTGAGAATTGCCAACGTTTTTAACAGTTACTCTAGTTTCCCAGCTCCCATATTTATAGTTCGCATAAATATCTGCAACAGTGTATGACGGCATGCTTGCAAGTGAGTTGTAGAAAACTGGTGATGCATCGTATTGTTGGGTGCCTACGTAATTAATGACGCCTCCAATAGACCAGTTGCTCGTAAGCATGTATGTGGCTCTTGCGTTTAAGAGTAAGTTTGGAACTTGGGGTATCGATTGATTCTGATATGGTCCATTGGCATAAAAAGCATGCTGTACTGTTCCGCCGACACCAACCGACAAATTTGAGGTGAGGGCAGTCAAGCCGTTAAATAACAGCCCATTTCTATTAATGTTGTATGGAGAGTTGGAGTTAATGTAGGTAGCAGGGTTGTACATGATTTCATTTTGAGAAACCGATGTGTAAACGGATGCGGTTAGGTTGCTGTTAAGAACTTGCCAGTTACCGCCTAGCTCATATGTTTGGGCGGTTTGTGGTCTAAGAATTCCACCAAACGTGGAGCCCCCACCATTTTTTGACCAACCCCAGAATTCATCAATATTAGGGAAGCGATAAGACTGATTCCATTTGATATAAATTCTTTGGCCCTCAAGATATTTAAAGTTCAGTGCTACATCACCAGCGTTTGCCGAGTAAGTTTGATTATCATTTTTCGCTCCAGTCCAAATATCCGTACCATTTGCCGTAGCGCTTTGTGTTTGGTAGCGATATCCACCATTCAATTCAACGCTGCTAGTAATGGGTAGTTTTTGAATGAAGTAGACCGATTGGTTGTAGAGGCTTGCGTTCGCGCCACTTTGTAATGGAAGACTGGACACACCCCATGGTCCTGGCGGATAGACAGCGGCAGCAGTTTGATTCATTACTGTACTGAAATCATTGTTTGATGACTGACTGGCTTTATTAAATTCATAGCCTAAGATGCTTGTCCCAAGCGCACCAAAGTCTCCTTTAATACGCGGCGAGAAATTGCCTTGCCATCCCTGAAACTTGGTAAATGAGGGGCTGATGTATTGATACTGGTTATTGGCTGGATCACCAATGCCGGCTGCCTCAGTGGAGTAATAGGGCTGAGTAAAAAACGTGGTTTTGTTGCTGTAGAAACCGTCAACCTCTAAATTAAATTGAGAGCCAAGAGATTTTGCTAACCCAGCGCGTATGCCAGTATTGTTAGCGCTAGTTCCAGATCCAATATTATTGAATTTAGCCGACTGGGGATTTCCTTGTCCTACTTGTCCAACAGTTCCACCGGGATTTTGTTGGTTAGAGTAGCTATAGAAGACATCTGCGTATACATTGTCCGTACCACCTAAGCCCTGCGTCACCTTTGCATCGAATGAGTATGCATTGGCCGCAGAGTTTTGCCTCCAGCCACCAGAGTTTGAAGTGTTCGCACTAAGTTGAACGGTAGTTTGGTCGATTGTGTTTCTAAAAATGGCGTTGTTAACAAAAGTGTTGAAGCTGCCATAACTTGTTGAGGCTTGGTTTAGGTTTTTCTTACCGCCATTGGTAATGATGTTGATTACACCGCCAACTGCACCGTTGCCGTATTGAACGCTGGCACCTCCATGCAGAATTTCAATGCGATTTATAGAGTCCAAGGGAATGGATTCCCATGAAACCGAAGAAGAGTCAATCGGATTAATTTTCTGGCCGTCAACTAAAACCAAGGTTGCGCTGTTTGACGTTACGCCATACCCACCCATATCAATAGATGCACCAAGATTTAATTGACCGCCATTAGAACTTCTTACATTCAGGCCGCCTATCTGAGAAAGGATATCTGGAATATTGCTTGATGTTGACTCGGCAATTTCTTCGCGAGTAATGACCTGCACATTCGCCGGCACTTCATTGAGGTTTTCCTCAAAGCGTGATCCTGAAACAATCACTGTGTTTTGAGTGCTTTGTGCCGATGCAATTAATGGAGTAAGCGTGGTGAAGGAAGCGCCACATAGTAGTAGCGCAATTTTTTTCTTATTAAACTGCGATTTCATAATGAACTTTCTGTTATCGATTGCCTAGCTAACTTCCCCGTTAGCTGGGTCGAACAGAATTTCACGTGCAGGATTTCAGGCGTCAATTGGGCGCGGGGCGCTCTTTTGGCGCGCGAAGATCCCCGTCCGCAAAATTCCACCTGTCTTGGCCGGTATCCGGGCTAGTAAATATCAGAATCTGGCCTTCCCATGCGATTGACGCGCACAGTGGCTTTGTCAGATTCCTGACGCCTTTGACTGCTGATAAAGGCGCATTTACCTACCGTTGCGGGGGCAGCACACGTTTAGTGTTTCCCGTTTAACCTTATTGCACTGCAATAAAGCACCACGACCCCACTATTCTAAGGGATTTGCTCAACGATAGTCCCGATAATCCCGCTTTTAGGGCAAAAAAGCCTACAATGTAAGGCTTAGGAGCAAAGATTTATGACCGCATTAGACAAGCACCCCGAAAAAAACTTAATTCGCCTTCAGCTGAGTCAAAACTCGGTCTTAAAAAGCTTAGATCCGGCAGCAATGGCTGAATTGGAGCGCCATTTGGAAATTGCAGATCTGAAAAAGTCTGAAATTTTGTTGCATCAGGGTGATCAGCAAATGGAGCAGTACTTTGTGCTTGATGGAATTCTTAAGCGTATTGTTTCAAGCGCGGATGCAAAAGAGATGATTTTGCGTTTTGCCATCGAAAAAGACATTGAAACTAGCTATGCGGCTTGGCGCTTAAAAACGGCTGCCCCATACAGTATTGCTTGTGTCACAAAGGCCCGTGTAGCTCGTATGCCCCTAAAAAAATGGGCTGAATTTCTTGAGCAACATAGAGTTGTTAAATAGTGTTGCGAGTGTGAGGACATGTGCCTTATGAGTGAAATCATGGCTCACACCATTACCTTGCATATGCTTGATGCCCCAGGCCGGGTAGAGCGCTTCTTGCGCAAATATGAGGACTTGTTTGAGCTCCTGCCCAAAAAAGAGCTAGCCGCTTACCTTAATCTCTCCCCAGAGACTTTAAGTCGCCTTAAAACAAAACATAAAGAGCTTTTTGTTTAAGTAGAAAACTTTCCTGTAATTACAGGATTTAGGGAGAAAATTGACCGAAGTCAATGATGATCCCCTTCCCCAAGCCAAATATTC
>CAZHWF010000101.1:0-4265 GCA_964536365.1 uncultured Polynucleobacter sp. | reverse complement strand
TAATGACGTTGAAGCTTTCAGGGATCTTTTTACCTGGCTTAACTTTGTCGAGACTCATAAATACTCCGAATAATGATTAGTAAATACCCTGATCCAAGCAAGGGGGCGCAGGGGTCATTCTGCTACATACTGGAACTGCTTAAAGACCATAGTTTAAAGCTTTCGGGAACCAGGTCTAGCTAAGTGCAGGGTATGCGAAACAATAAAGATTAACAAATGATTAACTTTAGGGAGTTCGAGCATGAGTAATGTCACTTTAGGCTTATATTTTGCCTTGGCGTGCGGTGTTCTGGCTGTGATTTACGGCTTTGTGATGCGCGGCTGGATCTTAAAGCAAAGCACGGGTAATCCCAAGATGCAGGAGATTGCGGAGGCCATTCAACAGGGGGCGGCCGCATATTTATCGCGCCAATACAAAACGATCGCGATTGTTGGGGTGGTTTTAACCATCCTCATGGCACTCTTTCTAGATTTTGCAACGGCGATTGGATTTGTGGTGGGTGCGGTGTTATCGGGCGCCTGCGGCTTCATCGGCATGAATGTTTCAGTGCGCGCAAACGTCCGTACGGCCGAAGCTGCCACCAAGGGCATGAATGAAGCTCTCAATGTGGCATTCAAAGGTGGCGCTATAACTGGGATGTTGGTAGTAGGGCTTGGCCTCTTAGGTGTCGGCTTATTCTTTATGTTCCTCGTTTCTATTGGTGCAGGACAAGACCTCTCTTCGGTATTGCATCCACTCATTGGTTTGGCATTTGGTTCTTCCTTGATTTCTATCTTCGCGCGTTTAGGCGGTGGCATCTTTACCAAAGGTGCAGACGTTGGCGCAGATTTAGTGGGTAAAGTAGAGGCAGGCATTCCAGAAGATGATCCACGCAATCCCGCGGTAATTGCTGATAACGTTGGCGATAACGTTGGTGACTGTGCTGGTATGGCGGCCGACTTATTTGAAACTTATGCGGTGACATTGATCGCAACCATGGTGCTTGGATCTCTGATGGTTGCTGGGGCGCCAGTAGCGGCCATTATTTACCCTTTAGTGTTGGGCGGAGTTTCAATTATTGCCTCTATTGTGGGCTGTTCTTTTGTTAAAGCCAGTCCGGGCATGAAGAATGTGATGCCTGCGCTCTATAAAGGACTCATCATTGCTGGCGGCTTGTCTCTAGTCGCTTTCTACTTTGTGACCAACTTCATCATGCCTGATGATGCCTTAGGTATCACAGGTAGTCAGTGGCGCTTGTTTGGTTCGACTGTAGTTGGTCTCTTGCTTACGGCCTCTCTGGTTTGGATTACCGAGTACTACACCGGCACTCAGTTCAAGCCAGTACAGCATATTGCAGAAGCATCCACTAAAGGTCATGGCACCAACATCATTGCCGGCTTGGGTATATCAATGAAGTCGACTGCTTATCCAGTGCTATTTGTGTGCGCAGCAATTTTTGCGGCCTACTGGTTGGCTGGTTTGTACGGTATCGCGATTGCCGCAACTGCCATGTTGTCGATGGCCGGCATTGTGGTTGCTCTCGATGCGTATGGTCCAATCACCGACAACGCGGGCGGTATTGCTGAGATGGCTGGTTTGCCACAAGCAGTGCGTGACATTACTGATCCATTGGATGCGGTAGGCAACACCACTAAAGCCGTGACTAAAGGTTCTGCGATTGGTTCTGCTGGCTTGGCATCGCTCGTATTGTTTGCTGACTACACCCATGCGCTTGAGAGTATTGGTCAACAAGTGTCTTTTGATCTATCCAATCATATGGTGATCATTGGTTTGTTTATCGGCGGCATGATCCCTTACTTGTTTGGCGCTATGGCCATGGAGGCAGTAGGTCGCTGCGCTGGAGCTGTGGTGGAAGAGGTGCGCCGTCAGTTCCGTGACATCCCTGGAATTATGCAAGGAACTGCTAAGCCTGAATACGGCAAAGCCGTAGATATGCTCACTTCAGCCGCCATTAAAGAAATGATTGTTCCATCGCTCTTGCCGGTGATTGTTCCAATCATTGTTGGTCTGATCTTAGGGCCCGCTGCTTTAGGTGGCTTATTGATGGGCACGATTGTGACCGGTTTATTTGTAGCGATCTCGATGTGTACTGGTGGTGGTGCTTGGGATAATGCCAAGAAATATATCGAAGAAGGAAACTTCGGCGGCAAAGGTTCTGAAGCGCATAAAGCCGCAGTAACTGGCGACACAGTGGGCGATCCCTATAAAGACACAGCCGGTCCTGCGGTAAATCCGTTGATCAAAATCATCAACATCGTGGCGTTGCTCATCGTGCCGCTGTTGCCAGTGATTGGCCGTTAATAAAATTAGTTAAGTTACTGAAGTAACAACAGCAAATACGCCTAGCAATGCTAGGCGTTTTATTTACACCAATTTTTAATGCCACTTGATCATTGCGGACATTGCCTTACTTATCATGTGATCTATGAAAAAAACTCAAATGATTAGTTTTTATGTTGATAAAGAGGTATTAAATCAGGTTACCGAGAGGCAAATCCTGGAGCAAGAAAAGGAAGATGATCTGGAGTTGATGAATCTTTGGATTAATTCCAGCTTTCGTAAAAGGGGTTGAAATAAGATCATTTGCTATATACAATTGCTATATACACAAGGAGACTAGATATGGCTATATCAACCGTGTTTACCAATAACCGGACTCAGGCGGTGAGATTGCCTGCTGAAATGCGATTGCCAGACAATGTGCATAAAGTTAATGTTCGCGTTAAGGGACATGAGCGCATTATTGCTCCTGTTGAAAATATGTGGGACAACTTCTTTCTGGGCGAAGCGGGCGTGAGTGATGACTTTATGCAGGAAAGAGGGTCTCAAGATCAGGGTGATAGAGAGTCACTTTGATGTTGAAATATCTGCTTGATACCAATATTGTGATTTATGTCATGAAGCGAAGACCTTTAGAGGTGCTCCAAGCGTTTAATAAAAATGCCAATCGCTTGGCAATTTCAACAATAACATTGGCCGAATTAATTTATGGTGCTGAAAAAAGTAAACGAGTTGAACAAAACCTTAATGCCGTTGAAGACTTTGTGAGTCATTTGGAGGTGTTGCCTTATGACGCTAATGCCACGCAGCATTATGGACAGATCAAAGCATTTTTAGAGCGTGGTGGAAAGCCTATTGGGGTAAATGATATTCATATCGCAGCTCATGCAAGAAGCCGCGGATTAACTTTAGTTACCAATAACTTATCTGAATTCAAAAGAGTTCCAAATCTCGCGCTGGAAAACTGGATCTAAATATTCCGTAAGCAAAAACGCCTAGCAATGCTAGGCGTTTTCCATTTAAAGCTATATGTAGCTAGAAATTATTATTCCAAGGTTTCCAAGTAACGCTGCGCATCTAGTGCAGCCATACAGCCTGTACCGGCGCTGGTAATGGCTTGACGATAAATGTGATCTTGCACATCGCCTGCGGCAAAAACGCCTGGAATATTAGTGGCAGTTGCATTGCCCTCTAAGCCTGAGTGGGTCTTGAGGTAACCATTGTTCATATCAAGCTGACCAACAAAGAGTTCGGTATTTGGTTTGTGGCCGATTGCAATAAAGGCGCCAGTCACAGCGATTTCTTCAGTGCTGCCATCTTGTTTTTTGATGCGCACACCAGTAACACCTTTTTCATCACCCAATACTTCATCAAGAGTGGAGTTCAGTTTGAGCTCAACCTTGCCTTCAGCAACTTTTGCCATTAGGCGGTCATTCAGAATGGGTTCAGCGCGGAATTTATCGCGACGATGAATAACCGTAACTTTTTTAGCGATACCAGTAAGGTAGAGTGCTTCTTCAACAGCAGTATTACCACCACCCACTACGCACACATCTTGATTGCGGTAGAAAAAACCATCGCAGGTAGCGCAGCCAGAAACACCACGACCCATAAAAGCTTCTTCACTTGGTAGGCCAATGTATTGAGCGGAAGCGCCAGTGCAAATAATCAAAGCATCACAGGTATATGTTCCGGCATCGCCAACTAAACGAATTGGTTTTTCTTTCAGGGCGGCAGTATGAATGTGGTCAAAAATAATTTCAGTATTAAAGCGTTCGGCATGCTTTAAAAAGCGATCCATGAGCTCAGGACCTTGAACACCATCAGCGTCTGCTGGCCAGTTTTCCACATCGGTGGTGGTCATGAGTTGGCCGCCTTGAGCTAAGCCAGTGATCAAAGTGGGGTTCAAATTGGCGCGGGCGGCATAGACTGCGGCTGTATAGCCAGCAGGACCGCTACCCACAATCAGGCAGCGCACTTTCTC
>CAZHWF010000100.1:0-4354 GCA_964536365.1 uncultured Polynucleobacter sp. | reverse complement strand
ATTAACTAGCTTACGTGCTGGTTTTGCGGCTCTCTCTATTTTCGCCTTGATTGGCATTTCTGGTGCGGCTTTCGCATCTGATGCAGCCCCAGCTGCTGCGGCTGAAGCTAAGCCTGCTGTGCCAGGTAAGCCAAAGGTTGATGCGGCAGTTGGTGAAGCTCTATATTCGAATGGTGATGCGTCACGTGGTGTTACAGCTTGCTTGACTTGCCATGGTCCTAAAGGGCAAAGCGCAGTTGGTACATGGCCTAAGCTTTCTGCTCAGCATGCTGCTTACACAGCGAAGCAGTTAAAAAACTTTAAAGATGGCACTCGCCCTAATCCAGTCATGATGGGTATGGCAGCCACCTTAACCGAACAAGATATGCAAAATATCGCCGCTTATTTGGTAAAACAGCCTGTTTCATTGGGTGTTGCTCAAGATAAGGCAACGATTGAGTTAGGTCAAAGCATCTATCGTGGTGGCATAGCATCTAAGGGTGTTCCAGCGTGTGCGGCTTGCCATAGCCCAACTGGTGCAGGCATTCCTTCCCAATACCCACGTTTAAATGGTCAGTGGGCTGACTACTCATACGCACAACTGGTTGCGTTTAGTAACGGCACTCGCAAGAACGGTCCAATGATGACTACGATTGCTAGCAAGATGTCAGATCTCGAAATGAAGGCGGTAGCTGATTACATCGCTGGTTTGCGTTAATCTGTTGCGTTAACTGAGATTTAAATTAAAACCCCGCTGCATTAGCGGGGTTTTTTATTGCCTACAATTTTTAAATAAAAGATTGTTTATTTTTAATTAGGTAAAACAGTTTCACTTGCAAATAAGTCCGCTGTTTTTTCTCGGGCGCGAATGACATAAGCATTTTTACCGTCAACCATAATTTCTGCTGGTTTTGGACGTGTGTTGTAATTCGACGCCATCACAAAACCATAGGCGCCTGCTGACAATATTGCGAGAAGATCGCCTTCTTCAACAGCAAGATGGCGATCCCTTCCAAGCCAGTCGCCAGACTCACAAACAGGCCCAACGATGTCATAAGTAAGTGCTTTTGCATCCTTTTTTTGTACTGGCACTATGCCGTGGTGGGCTTCATAAAGAGCCGGGCGCATCAGCTCAGTCATAGCGGCATCAACAATACAAAAGTTCTTTTCGGCGCCTGGTTTTAGATACTCAACGGTTGTAAGTAAAACTCCGGCATTACCGACTAGTGATCGACCGGGCTCCAGAACGACATCGAGATGTCCAAAACCCCGTTCAGCCACTCTATTTAATAAAGTATTTGTGAACTCCGTAATGTCGGGCGGCGTTTCATCGCTATAAGAAATTCCAAGACCACCACCGAGATCGAGATGGTGAATCGCAATACCCTCTTTCTTTAATTGAGCGACTAAATCCAATACTTTATCTAACGCATCTAAATAGGGCGCAGTAGTAGTAATTTGCGAGCCAATATGACAATCAATGCCCACCACATCAATTTGAGAAAGTTGTGATGCCTCGCGGTAAGTTTTTAAAACCTCGTGATACGCAATGCCGAACTTATTGCCCTTGAGTCCAGTTGAAATATAGGGGTGTGTTTGTGCATCAACATCTGGGTTAACGCGTAAAGAAATTGGGGCGCGGCAGTTTAATTTAGTGGCTACACGATTGATTTGGTGAAGCTCTGCAATGGACTCCACATTGATGCACTTCACCCCAGCTTGTAAGGCTGCTGCAATTTCCGTGGCAGATTTGCCTACTCCGGCAAACACTAAACTTTTCGGATCGGCGCCAATTGCCAGCGCACGTGCTAATTCACCGCCGCTAACCAAATCAAAACCAGCACCAAGCTTTTTAAAGCAATCAATTACCGCTAAGTTGCTATTGGCCTTCATGGCGTAATGCACGCGTGCACGACGCTTGCCTTGTTTATCAACACAAGCTTTGTCATAAGCCTGATAAGCCTCAGTGAGCGCTTTTTTGCTATATACGTATAGCGGTGTACCAAATTCTTTGGCTAGGTCGGCTAGCGGAACTTCTTCAGCATACCAATTGCCAGCACGCTCGGTAAATCCAGATAATTGAGGGAGGGGGATTGCTTTGCTTGTCATTGCTTGGTCGATGAAGAATTGCTTGGGCTAGCGGGAGTTTGCGGTGGATAGAGCTTGCCTTTAGGTTCAGCTTCAGTAGGGGCTGGAGGAACTGGCGGCACATTGGGCATGAACAGCGGACCTCTAACCCCACACCCTACTAGGGATATTAGAAGGCTAAGGCAGAAGGTTCTATGAAGAATCGCTATCATGAATGTCTCTAAAACGAATAATTGAATATAGCATGCAGGACTCCAGGATGAATCCAAATAATTCAGAAATAGAAACCATTGATGACAAGCAGTTCCATCAGCTGGGCAGCAATTTATTGCAGTCTATTGAGGTGGCCTTAGAAGCTGCGGATGATGCTTTGGATCTGGATTTAGATATTGAGCGCCAAGGTGGAAATGTAATCAATATTCGTTTTAAGGATAAAAGCGTGATTGTGGTCAATACCCAGCCGCCCTTACATGAGATTTGGGTAGCGGCAAAGTCTGGCGGTTACCACTACCGCTGGGCTGGCAATATGGCTAAACCACTGTGGCTTGATACCAAAACCGGAAAAGAACTTTTAAGTGATCTCTCTGAGTTTGCTTCTGCACAAGCAGGGCAAGCGGTCAAAATCAAGTTGGTTTAGGCTGCGCCAGTAGCCATCAAAGTTTCAATCACTTGGGCATCGGGCGCGCTCTTAATCTGAGCTTTCCCGATCTTTTCTAAAACCACATAGCGAATTTGCCCGCCTTCAGTTTTTTTATCAACCTGCATGAGCTCCATATAGCGTTGCGTGCCAAACTTTGGTGGCACGATTGGAAGATTCATGGATTTGATAATTTTGGTGAGGCGTTCAACATCTGTTTGAGAAATTAAATTGAGGCGACAAGATAAATCGGCGCCAAGTACCATGCCGCAACCAACAGCTTCTCCATGGAGCCATTCGCCATAGCCCATGCCCGCTTCAATTGCGTGACCAAAGGTGTGACCAAAATTGAGAGTTGCGCGAATACCCCCTTCTCTTTCATCAGCGGAAACAACTGCGGATTTAATTTCACAAGAACGCAAAACAGCGTGAGCCAACGCATCTGTATCGCAAGCCAATAGAGCAGCCGCATTAGCTTCGATCCAATCAAGAAATTGCGCGTCTGCAATAGCGCCATGCTTAACCACCTCAGCAAGTCCTGCGGAAAGCTCTCTGGGAGGCAAAGTCTTTAAGGTATTGAGGTCGGCAATTACGGCTGCTGGTTGATGAAACGACCCGATCATGTTCTTGCCCAGCGGATGATTGATGCCAGTCTTGCCGCCAACAGAAGAGTCTACTTGAGCTAAGAGCGTAGTCGGCACCTGGATAAACCGAACGCCACGCATAAAGCTGGCGGCGGCAAAGCCCGTCATATCGCCGATAACACCGCCACCCAATGCAATCAACATGGTTTGACGATCAGCTCCAAACTTTAAAAGATCATCAAAAATGAATTGGAGATTTTTCCAATCTTTATAAGACTCGCCATCGGGGAGCACTATGGTTCTAACAGGTTTGCCAAATGTGCTTAGCGTCTTCGTTACGCGTTCAGCATAAAGCGGGGCAACAGTAGTATTGCTAACGATGTAAATAGAAGTCGCTTTTTCACAAGCCTTAAATAAATCAGGCCGATCAATCAGGTCTGTACCAATATAGATGGGGTAACTGCGATTGCCCAAATCAACTTCAAGTGTTTTCATCATAGCGTCAATGTATTTAAGCAGATAGTTCAAGCTGCATGATTAAGGTGTTAACTAATTGATTAACACTAGGTTTGCCGGTCTCAATAATATGATCGGCTATTTCCCGGTAAAGAGGGTCGCGAACTGCGTATAAATTTTCTAGAATTTTTTTTGCATCCCCATTTTTAAGCAAGGGCCGTCCTTCGCTACCTTTGGTGCGATGCCATAGCTCGATTGGATTGGCATGCAAATAAATTACTGTGCCGCGCTCACTTAAGGCCTGACGATTTTCGGGCAGCAGAACTGCGCCACCACCAGTCGCCAAAATAATTCCTTGCTCAGCAGTAATTTCACGAATGGCTTGAGCCTCTCTTTTGCGAAAACCTTCTTCGCCTTCCATCTCAAAAATCACGGGGATTTTTACGCCGCAACGCTCTTCAATGACGTGGTCCGCATCCAAAAATCGGCGCCCCAATTTTTTCGCCAATACTTTTCCGACAGTCGACTTCCCGGCACCCATGAGGCCGATCAGAAAGATATTGTTTGTTGAAGAGTTCACCCTTCGATTTTATTAGTGTTTGTCGAGAAC
>CAZHWF010000099.1:0-4379 GCA_964536365.1 uncultured Polynucleobacter sp. | reverse complement strand
AAAGAGCCAACGTTACGGGGATTTTCGTAGTGGTCAATGACCTTTTCGCTATATGCCATGGTGTTTCCTCTTTACTCTCTTTTATCTCTTTACTCTATTAATGTGCTGCCCATTGAATCGTGTTTAAGTCGATTCCATCTTTATACATTTCCCATAAAGGGGATAACTCACGCAACTTGGCAATCTTTTCTTTCACCAACTTAATTGTGAAATCAACCTCTTCTTCCGTTGTAAAGCGACCCAAGGTAAAACGAATTGAACTATGCGCTAATTCATCATTACGACCTAAAGCACGCAATACGTAAGAAGGCTCTAAAGAAGCAGATGTGCAAGCTGAGCCGGAAGAAATCGCTAAATCTTTCAAGGCCATCAACATCGACTCGCCCTCAACATAGTTAAAGCTAATGTTCAAGTTATGGGGAACGCGTTTGTCCATATCACCATTAACATAAACTTCTTCAATATCTTTAAGGCCATTTAATAAGCGATCACGCAAAGTACGGATACGCTTACTTTCTTCTGCCATTTCAACACGGGCAATTCGGAAGGCCTCGCCCATACCAACAATCTGATGCACAGCCAGAGTACCTGAGCGCATACCACGCTCATGACCGCCACCATGAATCTGCGCCTCAATGCGAATGCGGGGCTTACGGCGCACAAACAAAGCGCCAATACCTTTAGGGCCATAAGTCTTATGAGCAGAAAAGCTCATCAGATCTACTTTGATCTTCTCCAAATCAATTTCGACTTTACCTGTTGCCTGAGCGGCATCCACATGAAAAATCACGCCACGTGAACGACACAAATCACCAATGGCAGGAATATCTTGTACAACACCAATCTCATTATTGACATACATTACGGATGCCAAGATGGTGCCCGGCTTCATCGCCGCTTCAAGCTGGGCAAAATCAATTAAGCCATTTGGTAATACATCTAAATAGGTAACTTCATAGCCTTCGCGCTCTAACTCACGGCAAGTATCTAAAGTGGCTTTGTGCTCAGTTTTTACAGTGATGATGTGATTGCCGCGATCCTTATAAAAGTGCGCCGCCCCTTTTAATGCCAAATTAATACTTTCAGTGGCACCACTGGTGAACACAATTTCTCTTGGATCGGCATGCACCAATTGAGCAACTTCTGAACGCGCCCATTCGACCGCTTCTTCCGCGGCCCAGCCATAAGCATGGCTGCGCGATGCCGCATTACCAAATTGCTCGCGCAAATAAGGCAACATTTTATCGACCACACGCGGATCAATCGGAGTGGTGGCTGAATAGTCCATATACACAGGAAAGTGTTTAGGACTAAGCATCGGAACCGGTTGCTGTGGCAGGTCTTTTGGGGCATTCATAGTTTATCTATTGGTGTGTAATACGTTATTAACTTTGACGGGCCAGGTTGAATACGGAATTCACCAATGGCACTTTTGAAGCAACTTCTTTTTTAGCTGCGAGCACTGGAGCAGGCTTTTCTGCTTTAGCGCTTTCAACTTTGATTTTCTTTTGACGCATATCTTGGATAACAATCCCGCGCCCTTCTTGTTGCTGCACAAGATCACGCAAACTGACTGAGCTTAAGTACTCAACCATCTTGGCATTTAAATTACTCCAAAGATCATGTGTCATGCAGCGGCCATGACTTTCTTCATCACTGTGACAGTTACCTTTACCGCCACATTGAGTAGCATCCAAAGGCTCATCAACAGCCACAATAATGTCGGCAACACTGACTTCAGTGGATGGACGCGCAAGAGTGTAGCCTCCGCCAGGGCCACGCGTGCTTTCCACGATATTGAAACGGCGTAATTTGCCGAATAACTGCTCGAGATAAGAAAGAGAGATTTTTTGCCTCTGGCTAATCCCGGCTAAAGTTACCGGGCCGTGCGCTTCACGGAGGGCTAAATCAATCATTGCGGTTACTGCAAAACGACCTGTAGTTGTAAGTCTCATATGTCACCTTGGTAATGGATTGTTATGGACAGCTAACAGTCGGGCGGGTAATACCCGACCATTCCGCTCAACTTTAGCATATAACCTAGAAATTTGCTCAGGAATTATCCCAAAAAACCTCGCAGAAAACGAGGAATTAATCCCCTGACTTTAGATCAAGTCCCTAGAACGGGCTCCAAAAGCCATTTCTTTGATCTTGGTGAGCATATCTCGGGTGCTAGCAGCCTTTTCAAACTCTAGATTTTTGGCCTCAGCGTTCATTTGTTTCTCTAAGCGCTTGATTTCATTAGAAAGGTCTTTCTCGCTCATATCCTCGTAGCGTGCTCTTTCTTGCTCAACCTGCATCTCCTGACGCTTCTCTTTGACGTCATAGACGCCATCAATAATGTCCTTAATACGCTTTTGAACCCCTTTTGGCTCAATGCCATGCTCTTTATTAAAAGCAATCTGTTTGCTTCGACGCCTTTCAGTCTCACCCATGGCTCTGCGCATGGAATCCGTCACCTTATCTGCATACAAGATGGCTTTGCCTCGGACATTGCGCGCTGCGCGACCAATTGTCTGAATCAAACTGCGCTCAGAGCGCAAGAAACCTTCTTTATCCGCATCCAGAATGGCAACCAAAGAAACCTCCGGAATATCCAAACCTTCACGCAATAAGTTAATACCCACTAAAACATCGAATACACCCAAACGTAAATCCCGCAAAAT
This sequence comes from uncultured Polynucleobacter sp., assembly GCA_964536365.1. Lineage (GTDB taxonomy): Bacteria > Pseudomonadota > Gammaproteobacteria > Burkholderiales > Burkholderiaceae > Polynucleobacter. The sequence continues at coordinate 1,713 of CAZHWF010000099.1, read as the reverse complement.
TTCCACGCGCTCAACCGTATCTATATCCGAATGAACATAGCGCACTTTCACGCCATTATCAGAAAGAAAGTCGGTTAGTTGTTCTGCCATGCGTTTAGTCAAAACCGTTACCAAGACACGCTCACCCACCTTCACGCGCTCATGAATTTGATCTAGCAAATCATCAACTTGAGTGCTCGCTGGTAGAACTTCTATCTCCGGATCAACCAACCCTGTTGGCCTAGCAACCTGCTCCACAACTTGACCTTGATGTGCGCTTTCATACTCAGCTGGTGTAGCGGAAACAAAAATAGTTTGTCGCATCTTGGCTTCAAACTCAGTAAATTTCAGCGGGCGATTATCCATGGCCGAAGGCAAACGAAAACCAAATTCCACCAAGGTATGTTTGCGTGATTTATCGCCGTTGTACATGGCATTGAGCTGTCCAATTAGTACATGACTTTCATCTAAGAACATCAAAGCATCATTAGGCAGATAGTCCACCAAGGTAGGCGGAGCTTCGCCGGGAGCTGCGCCAGAGAGGTGGCGCGAGTAGTTCTCAATACCCTTACAAAAACCCAACTCATTGAGCATTTCCAAATCAAAACGGGTGCGTTGCTCAAGCCGTTGCGCTTCAACCAATTTGCCATCTTTCACGAACTCGTCTAAGCGCGCACGCAACTCAGCCTTAATCGCTTCAATTGCTTTTAATACAGTATCGCGCGGAGTGACGTAATGCGAACTTGGGTACACAGTGAAACGTGGAATCTTTTGACGAATCTTTCCAGTAAGCGGATCAAAGAATTGCAGACTCTCTACTTCATCATCAAATAGCTCGACCCTCACCGCTAACTCATTATGCTCAGCAGGGAAGATGTCGATGGTATCGCCACGCACCCTAAATACGCCACGCTTAAAATCCGTTTCATTGCGGTCATACTGCATTGCGATCAGGCGCGCCAAAATATCGCGCTGGCTCATCTTGTCACCAGGACGCAGCGTCATCACCATGCTGTGATAGTCGCCGGGATTGCCGATGCCGTAAATAGCAGAAACAGTCGCAACAATAATGACATCGCGGCGCTCTAAAAGACTCTTGGTTGCCGATAAGCGCATCTGCTCAATATGTTCATTAATTGAGGAGTCTTTTTCAATAAAAAGATCTCTTTGAGGAACATAAGCTTCTGGCTGGTAATAGTCGTAGTAACTAACAAAATACTCAACGGCGTTTTTGGGGAAAAACTCCCTAAATTCACTATATAGTTGCGCTGCTAAGGTCTTATTTGGGGCAAAAATGATGGCTGGGCGCCCTGTTCGGGCAATGACATTGGCCATCGTGAAGGTCTTTCCCGAGCCTGTAACCCCCAACAACGTCTGAAAGGTCAAACCATCCTGAATACCCTCCACCAGGGCATTTATGGCCTGAGGCTGGTCCCCCGCGGGTGGAAATGGTTGATAAAGCTGATATGGGGAATCGGGAAAGCTGACAAACTTGGCTGGATCAAGGTCGTGCCCCACCCCACCCATAGGATCAGCTGCTGGACTTTTATCGTCCACTTTGACTGCAGAATTTGATCCAGTTTTCGGTAACTTAGGGGGCATCTCGGCTATCATTTCACCTGTGATATTTCTTCACAGAGAATTTTGTACAAACAATGATTTTGCCGTTTTTCTTAGGAAATAGTTGATTCTGGCCTCAAAAACCGACAATTAAACTGAATTTAACGTCAATTA
>CAZHWF010000098.1:0-4379 GCA_964536365.1 uncultured Polynucleobacter sp. | reverse complement strand
GTAAGGCATGCCGCCAGCGTTCAATCTGAGCCAGGATCAAACTCTTCAGTTCAATTCCTGTGATCCTTGCGGATCGTCGCACTCATTCAAGAAATCGACTTGGTAAAAAACCAAATCTTTACTGTCTATGAGTACTATTTATTTACATCTGTCCCGAAGGACTGGATGCTTTCACTTAGTACCCACAATTATCGGTTGACTAATTTTTAAAGAGGGCTGATTTGTTTCTTGTTTCAAAAAACATTCAGCAGAGAGATGAGACTATATCCCACTTTTTTAGGGTCGTCAACACCTTTCGTAGTCTTTTTCTGAAAAAAGACAGGGTTTTTTCCTACTTTCAAAATTAATCATTTAAAAACAATGGCTTAGATTTTGAAAAATTTTTAAACTTTTTTTCGAAATTTCTAATTTTTTTAGAAATTATTTGCCAACATCTGCAATTTCTAAACTTTTTTCGCTGTTTTTATGGTGTAGAACCCACACATCTAAGGGAAAACCCTGTAATTTTTTGCCTTTCCTGCTAAAATATTGCTATGCACAATAACTTAGCGAACAATCACTTACCTGCGAGCCTATATACGGCAGGGCAGGCTGTGCCCGTTCGTGAATTGCATGCTGGATATAGAGAAGCGATTTTGAACCATTTACTTCAACTAAATGATGAAGATAGACGGTTGCGCTTTGGCACACAGACGCCTGATGAAGTCATTCACCACTACGTAAAGCACCTTGACTTCAATAAAGATGCTGTTTTTGGTGTATTCGACTTAGATTTGAAACTAATTGGAATGGCCCACTTAGCCTATTTGCCAGAGCAAAAAGGCCACGAAAGGGCTGCCGAGTTTGGAGTATCCGTCCTACCAGAAGGCCGCGGACAAGGGCTAGGCACCGCATTACTACAACGCTCGGCAGTGCATTCGCGTAATACGCGCGTTCAAACCCTTTATGTACATTGCCTCGCGAATAATAAGGCCATGATGCATCTAGCGCAAAAGGCTGGAATGTCTGTTGAATACACTTACGGCGATGCTGATGCTTACCTGAAATTACCGCCCGCAAACCCTGCGACCATTGTGGAAGAGGCTGCCAATGAGCAGTGGGCAGATTTAGATTACGCACTGAAAGAAAACTTAAAGCGTTCTAACGAAGCGTGGTGGTGGTTCTTAGGTAGGCCAGGTCTTGTACGCTGACAACTTGCTTAATTTTTTGCGTTAATTTCTATTAGGCGCACCGCGCAATATCCAAGTAGTTAAAGCAGATAAATCTGCATCACTTAACTTCGCATTCGCGGGCATAGGGACCACGCCCCAAGATCCAGCGCCACCTTTAACAATTTTGTTTTTAAGAAATGTTTGGGCACTCGGATCACTCTTATATTTTTCTGCAACCGCTTGAAAACTGGGTCCAACTATTTTTTTATTAATTGCATGACAACCTAAACAAGCATTTTGTTTTGCAATTGCAAACGCTTTTTCATCTTCAACATTTGCATGGGCGGCACCAACAAATGTTGCGTACAAAAAAATAATTTTTACAAACCCTCGACGGCTTAGCATTACTAATATTTAAAAAATTATTAGGATGCTGGAGGGCTGCTTGGTTGACTTTGGTCGGCCTTGCCCTCTTTTTCTAGGCGCACTTTTTCGGCCTCAGAAATGATGTCAAAGTAGGCATAAACATCTTTCACACCATTGGTGTTACTAGCCACCTTCTTGGCAATTGCCGCTTCATTTTGAGTCAGAATTCCCATGAGATATACGCTGCTTCCTTCAGCAACTATCGCCATGGAATTTGACGGCAATTGATCGGTAAAAATCATTTGTGTTTTTATCTTAGATTCTAAATAAGAATCGTTTGCGCGCGAGGTAAAGCTGCTATTGGGGCCAATAACCAACTCATTAAATACAGAGCGAACATTTTTATTTGCCTTCACATAGAGTTCTGCCTGAGTTTTAATCTCAGCATCTTTTACTTCACCAGTTAAAAGAACCTTTTGATTGAATGATGTTACGTTGATATGCGCATCATCACCATAGCGCTTGGCAAGAGCATTGCCCACCTCCAACTCAATGCCTTTATCAATTGCCTGAACGGCTGGAGTGCGGCGATCAGCCATGATCGCAATGCCACCAACCACTCCCGTAGAAGCGGCTCCCACTGCGACTACTGCGCATGCAGAAATCTGTGAGAGCGCTAAAACTAAAGCAAGATATTTACCAATGATCTGAATTCGCATATGAGTATTTTCTAAAAATAAATTTGAACTACTTAATCAAGCAAAACATGATCAACGCCATCACACAAAGCATGAAGTAATACTAAGTGTGTTTCCTGAATGCGAGCAGTTCGGTTTGATGGTGCGCACAAATGGATATCGTCTTTGTCTAACAAGCCTGCGATCTTGCCACCACCATTACCAGTAAAGGCAATAATTTTCATGCCGATTTTTTTTGCCGCTTCAATCGCTTTAATAACGTTCTTAGAATTTCCTGAGGTAGAAATTCCTAACAAGATATCGCCTTTTTTTCCGAGCCCACGAACTTGCTTGCTAAAAATATCGTCGTAACTATAGTCATTGCCGATGGCAGTCAGAATGGAGGTATCGGTTGTTAATGCAATTGCTGCCAACTCTTGTCGCTCTCTCTCAAATCGACCAACTAACTCTGCTGCAAAGTGCTGGGCATCAGCTGCGGAACCGCCGTTCCCACAGGCCATAATCTTGCCGCCAGAGCGCAAGCACTCAACCATTGCCAATACGCCACGAACAACGGCGTCAGGCAACACCTTTTCAGCCTCTTGCTTTACCGCAATGCTATCGAGAAAATGCTGGGAAGCGCGCTGGCGCAATCGTTCATTAATATCTTTTTCCATAGCAATATTATGCGCCAAAGATATCCTTGTTTCAGGAGCAATAGGCCCTTCTCAAAACCAACGTATTCTCTTGGTAATTATTTAACTTTTGTAGGCGTTTCCATGGAGCTTAGCTCAATTGATTTTTTAAAACAGCAAGACCTCCCTGCCGGAGCCCTTTACATGGTTGCCACACCCATTGGCAACTTAGGCGACATTACCTTGCGCGCATTGCATGTTTTAAATGCTGTTGATGGCATTGCTTGTGAAGACACTAGGCATAGCGCCGCATTGCTTCAACAATTTGGTATTCATAAAAAATGTTTAGCGTTGCACGAACATAACGAGAGAAGTGGTGCTCAAACCATCATTGAGCATCTCTCAAACAATCAACGGTGGGCCTATATCTCGGATGCGGGTACCCCAGGAGTATCTGACCCTGGCTCAAAACTGATTGCCGAGGTTCAGACAGCGGGCTTGAGAGTAATACCAATCCCTGGAGCAAGCGCAGTATCTAGCGCTATTTCAGTGGCGGGCTCCGTCATGAATCACTCAGATGGGCGCTTTCAATTTTTAGGTTTTTGGCCGAACAAAGCGAAAGAGCGCGAGTCCTTCATTCGAGAGATTGCTAGCAGCAATAAAGCGAGCGTTTTCTTTGAATCTCCGCATCACATTAAAGAAACGCTTTCATTCCTTGCCGGTCAATTAGAGTCTGATCGCCAACTTTTAATTTGTCGCGAACTCACTAAAAAATTTGAGCAGATTGTTGCACTTCAAGCAGAAAATCTCATTGCGTGGCTAGAAAAGAACGATAGCCTGAAAGGTGAGTTTGTCATTATTGTCGCAGGGCGCTCAAGCAATAAAGATGTGGCTCCAGAGCATGTATCACTCTTGCTATGGGCCCATGCATTAAGCCCCTATTTAGGTAGCAAGGAAATTGCTGCCGTTCTTTCGCAAACTTTAGGGCTTACAAAAAAAGAGGCCTATCAAATAGCCCTTGATGCAAAAAAAGAGTGAGCAAAAAATAAAAAAGCTGGCTCATGGCCAGCTTTTAAATCAGCGCTAGAAAATTTATTTTGCGGCTGGAGCAGCAGGCGCTTTTGGCTCTGGCAACTTTCCACCAGCAGAGTTCGCCAGGTACACAACAGCACGGCCCAACTCATAATCGCTTACATCAGCAGGAGCTGCTCCACCACGAGCTGGCATTGCGCCTTTGCCCTTGATAACAGAAGTCAGCAGGCCATCGTAGCCTTTACCTAAACGAGCTGCCCAAGCACCAGCGTCGCCAAACTTAGGCGCACCAGCGGCGCCACTCGCATGACAAGCCGCACAAACCGCTTTATAAACTTGTTCGCCAGTTTGAGGCTCCTTAGGGCCACTAGCATCCTTAAAGTTCAGCTGGGCAACCGGCTTAATCAATTGCTCAGTAGTCGCAGTGGAGTCACCGCGTTTGCCATTGTTAACAAATACCATGAGCAACAAAATAATGATGAGTGGCACAAAAAAGCTTGCAAACACCATGATGATGA
>CAZHWF010000097.1:0-4400 GCA_964536365.1 uncultured Polynucleobacter sp. | reverse complement strand
TTTTTTTCTTTGTTAACGAGCCAATCAGGTCTAGAAGCCCATAAATATCCACAGAAGCATACGCACTCTTGATCTCAAGCTGAAAAGTAAGTAATTACTGACCCAAAACGTCTCATAAATCCAACAGGTATCCTATAAGCTATTGATTTATATAAATAAAATGATGCAACACTTTAACAGCTAATGCCTAACAAAAACCCTGATTGACCATCAATCAAGGACTTACAGACGCATAGATCGAAAGTTTTACACAGAGTTATCCACAGCCTAGCTTTCTCAAACACGCTTTTTAATTCAGCTAAAGTACTGAGCTTATGTACTCCATCTTACTATCCGCAGGTTGGCCTATTTGGCCTCTTTTAGTCATCTCCATTATCGGCCTAGCCATTGTGATTGAGCGCAGTTGGTATTTGCGACAAGTGCATATTTTTCCCAAAGACTGCCTAGAAACCGCTTTTGCGCTAGCAAATCAATTGACCGCACAAAAACCCCTTGCTCAAGAGCACATTCAAAGCCTTGCCCAGTTATCACCAGTGAGCCCGCTATTTGCCAAAGTACTCAATGAAAAAGGTCAGGGTAGCAACGCCGCATCCGCTCTAGAGGAACTGCAAGCTACAGCGCAAACCACTTGGCTCAAACTGGATCGTTACTTGGCTGCATTGGCTACGATTGCGACTGTTGCTCCTCTGCTCGGATTGTTTGGAACAGTTGTGGGCATGATAGAAATCTTTGGTAGTCAAGGCGGGGTCAATGGTGTAACTGGTAGCCCTCAACAACTGGCGCACGGAATTTCTGTGGCACTCTACAACACTGCCTTTGGCTTGTTAATTGCCATTCCAGCACTTGCTGCTTGGCGCGGTCTGCGCGCTATGGCAAATCAGCGTCAGCGCGAGTGTGAAGAATTCACACGTCAACTCTTCAAGAAGCTTTACCCAAACGACGTAAATAGCTCTACAAAATGAGTTGGTTAGAAACACACTCCCTGGCAAAAAGAAAGTTTTCTTTAGGGAGCAACTCTGCTCCGGTGGAGCCTGAGATCAATCTCATTCCTTTTATTGATGTGCTCTTAGTGGTGTTGATTTTTTTGATGATCTCCACCACCTTCACGCGCTATCAAGAGCTCGCGATTACATTGCCAACTGCCAACGGCAATGAAAGCCAAGCGGAAACAAAACAAATACACATTGCTGTCAGTCGCGATGGGCGCTTTGCCATTAATGGCAAAGTGACAGATCGTTCACAGTTAAGTAACGCATTAACACAGCTTAGTACCAACAGCTCACAGAAAAATGGTGCAAGCTCTCTGCAAGTCAATATTGATGCTGATGCGAGAGCACCTCACCAAGCCGTAATGAGTGCGCTTGAGGCTGCGCGAGACGCCAATCTCTCCAATATTGTATTTAGTAGTCAACTCAACAACCAAGCTAAGAAATAAATTACGGACTCATAAAACAATTATGTCTTTTTCTTTCTTCCGTAAAGCACCTCAGTTCTGGGAAAGGCGAGGTCCAACTAGCCTGTTGCTATGGCCACTATCTTGGGTTTATGGTTTTGTTTTGCGCATTCGCAAACTGGTGCAAGATATTGGGCTGATCAAACCTCGGCCCGCACCTGTACCAGTCATCATCGTTGGCAATATTCGTGTGGGTGGCACCGGCAAGACACCTATTGTGATTGCTTTAGCACAACGATTGCAGCAACTTGGTTGGTATCCTGGAATCATCAGCAGAGGCTATGGCTCATCTACTCAAACGAGTCCACTACAAGTAAGCAGCACATCTGACCCTGCGTTAGTTGGTGATGAGCCTGTATTAATCGCCAAACGCACGCACGATCAATTTCCAATCTGGGTTTTTCCAAAGCGCCAACAGAGTATTCAAGCATTACTCAAACATGCTCCAAACGTTAACGTCATTATTAGTGATGATGGCTTGCAACACAGTGGCTTAGCGCGCTGGCCTGCCCGCGAGGGTGGTCGTGATATCGAATTCGTCGTCCGCGATGGACGCGGAGAAGGTAATCGCTTTTTACTACCTGCTGGGCCATTACGCGAACCCGCTACGCGAGAGCGTGATGCCACGCTGTTTACTGGAAAACTCAAGGAAGGTGACAATCAAATTGGATTGCAGGATGAGTACTTCTTAGGACGCCGTGCTTTTGCTCTCCTCAGTCATGTAGGCAATGCTTATCAGCTAAATCGGCCAGACAATACCCAAACACTTGCTCAAATAGCCGATCACTATTTACCGAACAAAATTACTGCTGTGGCAGCCCTGGGCAATCCACAACGTTTTTTTGATGATTTACTCAAAAATGGCATTGCCTGCAAAACGATTTCACTAGCGGATCATGCAACCTACACCGCTGAGTTTTTTGGCAAGATTGATGCACAATGCATTCTGATCACAGAAAAAGATGCTGTGAAATGCTCAAGCATTCAGGATGATCGTATTTGGGTAGTTCCGCTTTCGCTGGCGCTCCCAGACAGCTTAGCCGACTGGCTGCAATCTATCCTACAAAGACCCAATCCCTATCGCTATACCTTGTAGATTAACTATAGATGGCACTACACTGTGTCATCACCATTAGAAATCCTCCCTCAAGAAATCATGGACAAAAGACTGCTCGATATTTTGGTATGCCCCTTGTGCAAAAGCCAACTCCATTTAGATACCAATAAACAGGAGTTGATTTGCAAAGCAGATCGTCTGGCTTACCCCATTCGGGACGATGTTCCAGTCATGCTAGTAGATGAAGCTCGCAGCTTGAGCGCAGATGAAATCATCTAATTTCTGGCGCCGTCTCCTCAATTACGAATTTATTGAATCATTCATTTGCTAAGCCACCTTTATGAACGCCAACTCTCAGGCTCCTGATTTTTTGGTGGTGATTCCAGCAAGGCTGGGGTCGACTCGTTTGCCACGCAAACCACTGGCGGATATTGGCGGTAAACCCATGGTCATTCGGGTTGCTCAGCGAGCTAAGCAATCGCTCGCTCATAGCGTCGTAGTGGCAACCGATTCACCCGAAATTCAAGCTGCTTGTGATGAGCATCGCATTGAGTGTTTACTGACTAGCGCAGACCACCCTACTGGCACTGATCGCATCGCAGAGGTTGCACAATTACTCAAACTCCCCGGCAATGCATTGGTAGTTAATGTGCAAGGTGATGAGCCACTTATTCCACCAGGGCTCATCAATCAAGTTGCCCATACTTTGGCAGAGCATACGCAGTGCGCCATCTCCACAGTTGCAGTGCCGATCATCGATGTCGCCGAGATTAACAACCCCAATGTTGTAAAAGTCGTTCTGAACCGTTCAGGTGAAGCACTGTATTTTTCAAGAGCAGCCATACCGTTTGTCAGGGATGCGCAAAACGACCAAAAAATTGCGCATTTACGCCATTTGGGCATTTATGCCTATAGGGCAGAATTTTTACAAGCCTATACGCGCCTAGATCCTGCTCCACCAGAGCAAGCCGAAGCCCTAGAGCAATTGCGCGCCCTCTGGAATGGCTATCGCATAGCCGTCTATACCGCCCCAGAGGCACCGCCAGCAGGGGTAGATACCCCTGAAGACCTCGAGAGAGTGCGTCAGTTACTAGCTCGCTCCTAGGCGAATAAGGCGATACCTCAAGCGCTTACAGGTTCTCGGGGATAATCCTAGGCAATAGGTTTCTAAGATCCCAACAAAATACGGGACAATGTCAGCTCTTCTAAGGGGAAAACAATGCGGTTGATTCTGCTCGGTGCACCAGGTGCTGGAAAAGGCACACAAGCTCAGTTTATTTGCGAAAAGTTCGCTATTCCACAAATCTCTACGGGCGATATGTTGCGCGCTGCCGTGAAAGCTGGGACCGAACTTGGCGTTGCTGCTAAAAAAATTATGGATGCGGGTGGTCTCGTTTCTGATGACATCATCATTGGGCTCGTAAAAGATCGTCTTACTCAACCTGATTGCAGCAAAGGTTATTTGTTTGATGGTTTCCCAAGAACGATCCCGCAAGCACAAGCCATGAAAGATGCTGGCGTGCCAATTGATTACGTTTTAGAAATCGATGTGCCATTTGATGCCATCATTGATCGTATGAGCGGCCGTCGCGTTCATCCAGCTTCTGGCCGCACTTATCACATCAAATACAACCCACCAAAAGTGGCTGGCAAAGATGATGTCACCGGTGAAGACCTGATTCAACGTGATGACGACAAAGAAGAAACTGTTCGCAAGCGTTTGCAGGTTTATGACGATCAGACTCGCCCATTGGTTGAGTACTACTCTTCATGGGCTGCACAAGCTAATTCAGCTGACAAGGTGAAGGCTCCCGCCTATCGCAAAGTTAGCGGCACAGGTAGCGTTGAAGACATTACTGCTTCTATTTTTGCTGAATTGAAATAACTGAC
>CAZHWF010000096.1:0-4440 GCA_964536365.1 uncultured Polynucleobacter sp. | reverse complement strand
TGACCCATACCAAATGGGCCTGTCAATACAGTAACCATCAAATCGAGCACTTGGTATCGCCCATGCGTGCACCACTGCGCATCGCAGGAGAGCCATACATACCGCGCGACATCACTTCTATACCACCACCAATGCCGTAATCACAATCGCCCAACATAATTTGCTGAGCAGTGGTTACGATGGCTTGCAAACCTGAGCTGCATAAACGGTTCAACGCCATAGCCACAGATTCCATTGGCAAGCCCGCTTGAATGGCTGCAACTCGAGCTACGTAGGCATATCGACTATCGGTTGGAATGGTGTTACCAACCGTCACATAATTAATCAACGCGGGATCTACTCCAGAGCGTGCAACCGCTTCTTTCATCACGATTCCGCCAAGCTCTGATGGCTCGAAACTGGACAGTGAACCATTAAAACTTCCGATTGCAGAACGTACTGCACTTAAGACAACGACATCACGACTCATATCAATCCCCTTTGCTAGGCCCCGTTATAGGCCATCTGTGTACGAAATAACTAATGAACCAATCCAACTATCAGTTTTATTGCAATAGTCAAGTTTCGGCTATTAGGTCATGCCCTTGGGCGCTAATGACCGTTGCCCTAATGATGTCGCCAACGCGATAGCGCTTAGAAAGCTTGCTGGGCGGTAAAACCCTTACTAAACCATCGATTTCAGGGGCATCGCCAATGCTTCTGCCGACTCCGCCCTGCTCATCAACCCTATCAACCATCACCTGTATGCGCTTGCCTATTTTTTTAGCAAGTCGTTTAACAGAGATTTCTTCTGCTTTAGCCATGAATCTGGCACGGCGCTCTTCACGAATTAGATCTGGCACTGGGTTATCCAGCTGATTAGCGCTTGCACCCTCAACAGGTGAATACGCAAAACAGCCCGCTCGATCGATTTGAGCCTCATCCAAGAAATTGAGAAGGTATTCGAACTCTTCTTCAGTTTCACCAGGAAAACCTGCGATAAACGTGCTACGAATGACTAAATTAGGGCAAGCTTGGCGCCATGCCAAGATGCGCTCTAGATTTCTTTCTCCGCTTGCGGGACGTTTCATGCGCTTGAGAACATCTGGATGGGCATGTTGCAAAGGAATATCTAAGTACGGCAGCACACCATAACCGTGCTCCGAAAATTCAGCCATTAGCGGCAAGACATCATCTACATGTGGGTATGGGTAAACATAATGAAGCCTTACCCATGCCTGATGCTCGCGAGCGATTTGATTTAAAGCATTCACCAAATCAAACATTTTGGTTTTAACTGGCTTGCCCTCCCAAAAGCCGGTGCGATATTGAATGTCTACGCCGTACGCACTGGTGTCTTGAGACACCACTAGGAGTTCTTTAACGCCTGATTCAAATAAGCGTTTAGCCTCAAGTAATACTTCGCCAATCGGACGAGATACCAAATCACCACGCAAATTCGGAATGATGCAAAAAGTGCAGCGATGATTGCAACCTTCGCTTATCTTGAGGTAAGCGTAATGCTTAGGTGTGAGCTTAATGCCCGTCGGGGGAACTAAATCAGTAAAGGGATCGTGAGGCTTTGGTAAATGCATATGAATGGCCTGCATTACCTCATCGGTGGCATGCGGACCCGTTACAGCCAGTACCTTGGGATGAATGCTAGAAATCAGATCGCTGCCGTCAGAATTTTTTCTGGCGCCTAAACATCCAGTAACAATCACCTTACCGTTTTCCGCCAAAGCCTCACCAATAGCCGAGAGACTCTCTTGAACAGCGGAATCGATAAACCCACAGGTATTTACAACTACCAGATCTGCACCAGAATATTCTTTGGCAGTCTCATACCCTTCTGCGCTCAGTTGGGTCAGGATGAGCTCGGAATCAACGAGCGCCTTAGGGCATCCCAAAGAAACAAAACCAATTTTTCCTGCCACAACTATTCTTTTTCAGTTTTGTTAGGCTGAGGCGTAAATGGGAAGTTCCCAAAAATATTTTGAGAGCCTTGTAATTGCTCTTGCATTTTAATGAAGAGATCTTTGCTCTGTTCCATGTAATTACCCATCAGACCTTGCATGAGCGGATTTTGGAGATTCATCATTTGCGACCAAGCTTCCGGAGTGCTACCGGCACCAAGTCCTTTAGTTTGATCTCCAAGTTTGTTATGAATATCAACAAACGACTGCATCGTCTTTTCTAAGTAATTACCCATCAAGCCCTGCATGGAGTTTCCATAGAAACGGATAATTTGTGAAAGCATTTGAGTGGAGAATACTGGCGCGCCGCCAGCCTCCTCCTCAAGAATGATTTGCAACAAGATGTTGCGAGTCAAGTCTTCTTCAGTTTTTGCATCAACCACTTTGAAGACTTCATTGCCCATCACCAAACTCTTAATGTCTGACAAAGTGACATAGGTACTTGTTTGGGTGTCATAGAGACGACGATTGGGGTATTTCTTAATGAGCCGATCTTCGCCTGCTCTTTTAGCGCGGGTAACCATTTTTTTCCTTACTCTTTACTGCAACGCAACATCAGTGTAGTTTAGCCTTAGTTTGACCCAAAGGTAAATACACTGAGTTGCGCTCTACAAATACTGCATAAATTGCTGCAATGCAATATTAACCAGTATGAATACCGCCATTTAACGAGAAGTCAGCACCAGTTGCATAGCCACCATCATCTGAAGCTATCCAGCAGCAGATTGAAGCAATCTCTTCTGGGGTGCCTAAGCGCTTCACAGGAATACCGGCAACAATCTTCTCCAAAACATCTTCACGAATTGCTTTGACCATATCCGTTCCGATATAACCAGGGGAAACAGTGTTCACAGTGACGCCCTTAGTTGCTACCTCTTGAGCCAGAGCCATCGTAAAGCCATGCAAGCCAGCTTTTGCTGTTGAATAGTTAGCCTGACCGAACTGACCCTTTTGTCCGTTTACTGAAGAAATATTGATAATGCGCCCCCAGTTGTTATCAACCATTCCATCAATGACTTGTTTAGTTACATTAAACAAAGAGTTCAAGTTAGTATCAATAACAGCTTTCCAAGCATCTGGGGTCATTTTGCGGAATACGCTATCGCGGGTAATACCGGCATTATTGACCAATACATCGACGCGACCAACTTCCGCTTTGACTTTGTCAAAAGCCGCGACAGTGCTATCCCAGTCGGAGACGTTACCTTCAGAAGCAATGAAGTCATAGCCTAGGGCTTTTTGCTCAGCAAGCCAGCGATCCTTACGTGGTGAATTAGGACCACATCCTGCAATGACCTTAAAACCGTCTTTAGATAGACGTTGACAAATAGCGGTACCAATACCACCCATACCACCAGTTACATATGCGACTTTTTGAGACATTACTTTCCCCTTTTAAAAACCTTCGTTAATTGTTATTTCAGCTCTGGTGTTGTTTTTTCTTTTACATACACACCAGGAGCCGCTTCCATCTTTTTGTATTTAGCATTGCCATAAGTGCTGCTTGCAGGTTTTAGTTCGCCGCCAAATTGCTCTAACCACTTTGTATAGTTAGGCCACCAACTACCCGGAATTTGTGTTGCGCCATCCAACCACTCCTGCGCAGTTGGCGCAATCTTGTTGTTTTCATAGTAATAGCGCTTATTTTTTGCTGGAGGATTAATAACACCAGCAATATGCCCTGAGGCACCAAGCACAAAGCGATTTTCGCCTTTAAGAATATGAGTGGATTCATATGCGGATTGCCAAGGAACAATGTGATCCTCATGGGATGCATATAAATATGCAGGGCATTTAATCTTCCCAAGGTCAATGCTCTCACCACATATTTTCACCTTGCCTGGCTTCACTAAATCATTTTGCAAATAGGTGTGACGTAGATACCAGCAATACATCGCGCCCGGAAGATTCGTGGAATCTCCATTCCAATAAAGCAAATCAAATGGCGGCGGTGAATTACCTTTAAGGTAGTTCTCAACTACATAGTTCCAGACTAAGTCATTGGGACGCAAGAATGAAAATGTATTTCCCAAATCAAGACCAGACATCATGCCGTACTTCCCACCCTTGCCGCCAATGGTGTTCTCACGCATCTCGACCATGCCTTCATCTATAAAGACGTCCAGAATTCCGGTGTTCGTGAAATCCAATAAAGTGGTGAAAAGGGTCAAGCTAGCTACTGGGTGCTGGTCACGAGCAGCCAATACCGCCAAAGCTGATGCCGTTAAAGTGCCGCCAACACAGAATCCCAAGATGTTGATTTGGTCTACTTCACCAATCTCTTTAACCACATCAATCGCCTTGATAACGCCTTTGCCAACGTAGTCATCCCAACTTACCTGAGCCATAGAAGCATCTGGATTTTTCCAAGATACCAAGAAAACAGTATGTCCTTGACTTACCATGTGACGCACTACGGAATTATCAGGCTGCAAATCCAAAATGTAGTATTTATTGATGCATGGTGGCACCATCAAATAAGGAC
>CAZHWF010000095.1:0-4499 GCA_964536365.1 uncultured Polynucleobacter sp. | reverse complement strand
GGAAATGGGATGTACTCAATAGCCTTTTCTTTTACTAACTCTTGAAGAGTTGCTGGTTGCGCTTTATCTAATTTGCGCATGGCATTGGCTACTGCGTGAGCAACATCATTAAATGGTTGAGCGCGACCGCTGCCTAGATTAAAGATGCCACTAATTTCTGGGTGATCCAAGAAAAAGAGGTTTACCTTCACCACATCTTCTACTGAGACAAAGTCACGGCTTTGCTCCCCAGGGCCATAACCACCGTACTCGCCAAAAAGCTTTACATGGCCATTTGCCTTGTATTGGTGGTATTGATGAAAGGCAACGGAAGCCATACGCCCTTTATGGGACTCACGCGGACCATAGACATTAAAGTAGCGAAAGCCAACCACTTGAGCTGTATTGGTCTTTTCAGCAAAACGCTTACGCATCACTTGGTCAAATAAAAACTTAGAGTAACCGTAGATATTGAGCGGCTTTTCGTGCTCACGACTCTCAACAAATACATCAGAACCGCCATAAGTCGCAGCTGATGAGGCATACAGAAGTTGCACTTTTTGCTCAGTACAGATATCTAATAAATCCATGGTGTAGCGATAGTTATTCGCCATCATGAAAATGCCATCCGTTTCCATAGTGTCGGAACATGCGCCTTCATGAAAAACTGCTTGAATCTTACCAAAACGACCACTTCTAAAGGCCTCCAAAAACTCACCTTTATCAAGATAATCAATAATGTCTAAATCAGCTAGATTGCGATACTTGTCAGCAGGTCGAAGATCATCAACCGCGATAATATTTTTCTCGCCACGTGCATTGAGCGCTTGAACAATATTCGCACCAATAAAACCAGCGGCTCCGGTTACGATAATAGTCACTGTAATTCCTCTGAAGTAACGGTTGCGGTTCCCAACTTACCAACTACGATGCCACCCGCACGATTTGCGAGTGCCATTGCTTTTTCTAGTGGCCATTTAGCCGCCAAGGCAACGGCCAATGTAGCAATTACCGTATCACCAGCACCGGATACATCAAATACTTCCCGCGCCTGCGCTTTGACATGACTTACGCCAGCATCGGTATACAAACTCATACCTTCTTCAGAGCGGGTTAAAAGCAATGCCTGAAGATCCAAAGACTTCCTAAGTGCCTGCGCCTTATTCGTTAAATCCTCTTCGCTCGTCCACTTGCCAACCACTTGACGCAATTCACTACGATTTGGCGTTAAAACAGTGGCCCCGCGATACTTCTCATAATCTTCGCCTTTAGGGTCAACCAAGATCATTTTGTTTTGTTTTTTTGCCTGCCCAATCATATGAGCCACTTGCCCCAAAGCGCCTTTGCCATAGTCCGAAAGAATCACAACATCGGCTGCACCAACCAACTTTTCAAAACGCTCCAATTTATGGGCTAAAGCCTTTTCACTGGGTGTCTCTTCAAAGTCTAGACGTATTAACTGCTGCTGACGCGCAATAACACGTAACTTCACAATAGTTGGAACATCAGCATCAACTTCCAACTGACTATCCACGCCACCAGCTTTTAACAATTCCACTACACGCTTGCCTGGTTCGTCATTGCCAACAATCCCCAAAATAGTGGCTTTGGCATCCAAGGCAGCAACGTTGCGAGCAACGTTGGCAGCACCACCAAGACGTTCATCAATTTTGCCTACCTGCACCACTGGCACAGGAGCTTCGGGTGAAATGCGATTGGTGTCACCAAACCAATAGCGATCGAGCATGACATCTCCCACCACCAACAGGCGGGCCTTAGAAAATTGTTCGCGATTGGCTTTTTCCATATGGCTATTTTTGTTTTTTATTTAACTTAAGTAACTTAAGTTAGCTTAATTATGTCGTCCAATGCCGTGATACTCAATACCTAATTCTTGCATAGAAGACGGCTCATACAAGTTACGGCCATCGAAGATGATGGGATGCTTGAGTTTTTGCAGCACTTGATCAAAGTCTGGACTTCTAAAAGCTTTCCACTCAGTCACAATCACCAAGGCATCAGCGTCATCTAGAGCAGCCATTGGATTATCGACCATCGCCACTTGCTTGAGGGCTGCAGCATTGTCTTTGAAGTCTAATTCTAATGCATGCTTAGCCTCTGGCATAGCTACTGGATCGTGCGCCACTACCTGAGCGCCACGCTTAACAAGTTCTTGGATAATCACCCGGCTAGGCGCTTCGCGCATATCGTCAGTATTGGGCTTAAACGCCAGACCCCAAAGTGCGAACTTCATTCCCTTGAGATCTTTGCCAAAACGCTTTTCGATCTTTTCAACCAAGATGTACTTTTGCAGTTCATTGACCGCTTCTACAGCGTCAAGAATCTTAAGATCTCGTCCGTGCTCTTTAGCGGTCTTGGATAAGGCGGAGACGTCTTTTGGAAAACAGGAGCCGCCGTAACCAGTACCAGAGTACAAAAAGCCGTAACCAATACGTGAGTCTGAACCTATGCCTTGGCGCACCGCTTCAATATCGGCACCTACCAAATCGGCTAAGTTGGCCAACTCGTTCATAAAGGAAATGCGGGTCGCCAACATCGCATTAGCAGCGTATTTGGTGAGCTCCGCGCTTTTGACATCCATGTAATAGGTGCGCTCATGGTGTCGATTAAAAGGCGCATAGAGTTTGCGCATTTGCTCTTTAGCTCTTTGGCCAGCAGGCGTATTTTCCGTACCAATCACAATGCGATCGGGACGCATAAAGTCTTCAACTGCGGCGCCTTCTTTAAGGAACTCCGGATTAGAAACAACTGAACACAGTTCTGGAGATAAATCTCTTTTTTCCAATTCTTCGGTAATGGCTGCCTTGACCTTATCGGCAGTACCGACTGGCACAGTCGATTTATCCACAATGACTTTAGGAGTCGTCATGTGGCGACCAATGTTGCGCGCTGCAGCAACTACGTATTGCAAATCTGCAGATCCAGCTTCATCGGGAGGGGTGCCTACTGCAAGAAACTGGGTATCGCCATGATCAACCGACGCTGCAATATCCGTAGAGAACTGCAAACGACCAGCAGCTCTGTTGCGCTCAATCATTTCTTTTAAGCCTGGCTCATAGATAGGAACGCCACCAGAGTTGAGAATCTCAATTTTTTTCGGATCTACATCGACGCAAAAAACATTATTGCCCTGCTCAGCAAGACAAGCGCCTGTAACTAAACCTACGTAACCGCTACCGATGATGGTGACTTTCAAATGAACTCCTAATAACTACCAATTATGAGATTACATGGAAGGGCCACTGGGAGCGGCACCCTCGCTACGCCTTGGGGAGTAAGCCTCCCAATGATTGCATCCTGGACATTGCCAATAAAATCTTCTGGCTCTAAAGCCACAGTTACCGCAGGTATAACGAGCCAAGCTCGTGGTTCGCTGCCGCAGCAAATTCAGTATCGACTGAAGTTCTAAAAGTCTTTCGGGACTAGCATTGCCCTCCTCCAAAGCAAGACGGGTTTCAGCCATCTTCGATAGAGCTATTAATGTTGGCGAATATTGCATCACATCAGATAACATCGCATTTGCTGCCTGAGGACCACGGATTTTCATCAAATGCTTATGGACAACATCTAATAACTCACCATTAGCCTGAGTCTTTAGCAGCTCACAAAGCCGATCCAAACCTTCATCTTCTTTGCTAATTGCGGCATGAGCCAACATCCAACGATCTGCCAACAAATGCATATACGCAGGGTGAGAATGAGCGATAGCACTCCAAGCTTCGATAGCCTGAGTTGGCCTCTCCATTGCAATCAGATAATCACCTTGCAAAATTAAGGCGCGAGCATGATTTGGAACAGCTTCCAATGCGCGTTGAATAGCCTGCTCCGCCTCAACCAAGTCTTTACGACGCAAAGCCTCTTGCGCGAGCTCACAATGAAATTGAGCAATCTCGGTGTGATGGGATTTGCCCTGTAGGCTTTCAAGTTCGTTTGCGGCGATGATGGCTTTTTTCCAGTCACGCTCAATTTGATACATCTCCAGCAAGCTCTCTTTGGCGGGCTCGGCATACTTGCCGCTACCAACACGATTTAGAGAAGCCTCCGCTCGATCAAGCAAACCAGCGCGCAAGAAATCTCGACCCAGTTCATAAGCAGCATGATCACGATCTCTGGGCTTTAAATCTTCACGGTTCGCCAAGTGTTGATGCACTCGAATCGCGCGCTCAGTCTCTCCACGACGACGGAATAAATTACCCAATGAGAAATGCAACTCAACTGTCTCGGGATCTAACTGGGCAATTTTGACCAGTGTTTCAATTGCCTGATCAGGTTGTTCATTCAGCAAAAGACTTAAGCCCTTAAAAGTAGAACGCTGTTGACGCATACGTTCACGCTCATCCATACGATTTTCAAGACGTAAGTCCCAGCGTGCAGCCAACCAACCAATACCAAACATGACTGGCAGTAGCAATAACCAGGCGGTAGCTATCTGAATCATGATCTACAGAATTTAAATAAAAAAATGGCCCGAATGGACCACTGAGGTTTAGCCTGAATCT
>CAZHWF010000094.1:0-4539 GCA_964536365.1 uncultured Polynucleobacter sp. | reverse complement strand
GTAAGAAGTAATTCTTCCCTTGTTGATAAAAACGCCCGGCATGTCGGGCTTTTTTATTTCCTCAAAATTTTGAGATTTACTAATTTTATTTAAAGGTTTTAATTTAACTTTGCACTAGGCGACGATGACGATGAATGCTCATGAGTATTCCGGCCCCGAAACCCAACGTTACGAGCGCAGTACCGCCGTAGCTGATGAAGGGAAGTGGCACACCGACAACCGGAAGTAAACCGCTCACCATGCCAATGTTTACAAACGCATAGGTAAAGAAAATAAGTGTGACTGCGGCGCCAAGTAAGCGCGTAAATAAATTTGGCGCGCTTGCAGAAATAGCAAGCCCTCTCTTGATGAGCGCAAAGAAGAGTCCAATCAAAACAAGATTACCCAATAAGCCAAACTCCTCGGAAAAAACTGCAAACACAAAGTCAGTGTGCTTTTCAGGAATAAACTCCAAATGCGCTTGTGTTCCTTGAAACCACCCTTTGCCAAAGAAGCCGCCAGAGCCAATCGCAATCATCGATTGAATGGTGTGAAAGCCTTTTCCGAGCGGGTCGCTGGTGGGATCTAGTAAAGTGCAGACGCGGTGCTTTTGATAGTTGTGGACAAGTGGCCAGACAACATCATGGGCGCAAATAGTGCTACCAAAAATAATGATCAGCAAAATTCCGAACGCACCAAGCCCTACAAAAGGTAGTATCCATTTCCAGGGAAGGCCTGCAAGGATGATTACATAAAGACCTGCCGCAAAAACGAGAAGCGCCGTACCCAGGTCGGGTTGTCGAGCAATCAGAAAAACAGGGATCGCCAAAATAATTGCAGCCATGCCATAGTCCCAAGATTTTTGAATGCCTTCTCGTTTCTGAAAATACCAGGCAAGCATGAGTGGCATGGCAATTTTCATTACCTCTGATGGCTGAATGACTATTCCAATATTTAACCAACGACGCGCGCCTTTTTTAATTAAACCGAATGCAGCCACTGCAATGAGAAGCGCAACTCCCAATCCATAAATCCAGACGGCTCCCATTTCTAACCACTTAGGTGGAATACGTGATACTGCCCACATCACCAAAAATGACAGCGCAAGATTGCGCAATTCATCGCCGATTTGTACAGGAGTGTTTTGACTGGCGGATAAAAAAGTAAAAAACCCAACGGCCGCTAAGCCAAGCAAAATAAGGCCAAGCTGGCGATCAAGCCCAGAAAAAATGCTAAAGAAAAAACCTTTTACTTTTATTAGGGGGCTCTTTTCCATTCAGGAATCTCCTTAGGCCACTTGCCCTCAATGTAATAGTCAAGCGCTTTACGTGCAATCGGCGCTGCATATTGCGCACCAAAGCCCGCGTTCTCAACAACCATTGCAATCACAATCGTTGGTTTATCTATTGGCGCAAACGCAATATAGAGCGCATGGTCCCGCAAGAATTCTGCTGTAGCGCTGTGTTTATATTCTTTTGAATTCAGGCTAAACACTTGTGCAGTTCCTGTTTTTCCGCCAACCTGATATCCAGTTCCTTTAAAGGCTGCGGCAGAAGTGCCTGAGATATTTACTTCGAGCATCGCTTTTTTTATAACCTCAATGTTTTCAGCATTCAGATCGATGCGATAGCTTTCTTTAGGTGTAGTTAATACCCTGTTACGTGTAAATGGATCTTCGATTGCTTTAACTAGGTGCGGCTTCATGACGACGCCATTATTGGCAACGTTAGCCATAGCGTGAGCCAACTGCAAAATAGTGAACGCGTTATATCCCTGGCCAATTCCTAAAGAGATAGTCTCACCTTCGTACCATTTTTGTTGTTCAGGTTTCTTGAAGGTATTTTTCTTCCACTCAGTTGACGGTAAAACACCTTTCGCTTCGCCTTGCAAATCAATTCCAGTGATCTGACCAAAACCTAGTGGCTTCATAAAGTCTGCAATCATATTCACGCCCATATCGCGCGCCAACAGGTAGTAGTAGGTGTCGCACGATTCAACAATCGACTTTTGCATGTCGACAATACCGTGACCACCTTTTTTATCATCACGGAAAGTATGGTTACCAAAGTCAAAGTAACCTGGATCGGAGATGGTTTGTGACGGCGTACGTTTTTTATATTCGAGTGCTGCTAACGCCATGAAGGGCTTGTAAGTTGAGCCGGGAGGATAGATGCCTTTCAGCGGGCGGTTATAAAGCGGTTTTTGTGGAGAGTCATTAAGTTCTTTCCAGGTAACCGAATCGATGCCTTCAACAAAGTCGTTTGGATTGAAGTTTGGCTTGGAAACGAATGCCAAAACATCGCCTGTCTCAGGTTCGATTGCTACAAATGCGCCACGGAAATTTCCATAAAGTTGTTCAACTAAATATTGCAACTTGATATCAACCGAGAGAACAATGTTTTTCCCCGGAATTGATGGCGAGCTAGAAAGCGTGCGCACAGGCTTGCCACCCGCAGTAATTTCCACTTGATCGTATCCTGGCACACCGCGCAAAACATTTTCATAGCTTTGCTCCAGCCCAATCTTGCCGACATATTGAATCCCAGGCAAAAAAGACGCTTGTAGGGCATCTGGATCATCGGCTTTTGCACCCTCAATTTCGGCTTGCATGCGCTCTTTGTCTTTTTGGGAAACTCGGCCGATGTAGCCGATCAGATGAGAGGCTAATTCGTTATAGGGGTACTCTCTGAAGCTTCTGGCACGGATTTCTACCCCAGGGAAGCGGTAGCGATTGGCCATAAATCTCGCTGTTTCAGTCTCATTAAGCATGGAGCGCAAGGGAAAGGTGCCCATATTGCGGGAATCTTCCAATGAGCGCTTGAAATTACGACGATCTCGAGGTGAGATATCAATAATTTCGGAAAGATCATTGATTAGTTGGTCAACATTTCCCTTAACTTCTGCAGCATTAACATCTAAAGTCAGGGCTGAATAGTTTCGCCCAATAACAATACCATTTCGATCAATGAGAAGGCCGCGGTTCGCTGGCGCTGGTACCAATGCGATGCGATTGCTTTCCGCGAGCAGTGCATATTTTCCATGGCTAACTAGTTGAAGCCATACTAAGCGTGTCACTAGCAACAAAAGGCAAAACGTGACAAATAGCGTCGCAATATGAATGCGCTCTTGAAATGAGTCGAGGTCCGGTTTTTTAAAAGAAACCATGCTGCTTCTTAGAGCGGTCGATTGTGATCAACATCTATCGGGCGGCGTTGTGGCGCAAGTAAGACGCGTGTGGCCAATGGCCAAAGCATCGCTTCGATTAGCGCTTGGATTGCGCCCGTTAAAGCCCACCAATAAAGCTCGCCGCTTAATAGCCAATGCGCCAGCACGGGAAACAAGGACACCAATAAGAAAATGGGTAGCAAATGCAAAGCCTGAGAGAGCACAGTTAAGGCCACTATGCGCCGATGCCATGAGATCGCTACATAGGCAACCAGTGAATAACTAAAAGCGTGCAATCCCAATAAATCTGAATTGTGTACATCCATCATGAGTCCGAGAATGAATGCGGTAATGACGCTTACATAACGGTGCTGATGAATGTTCCAAAACACAATGCACAGAATTAACCAATCGGGTACCCAACCATAATTACCAATTGGTAAAAGATTTAGCAGCAGCGCGCAAAATAAACTGAAATAAATAAAGACCGGATTTACCGGGCGCAAAATGTAGCCGCTCTGGAAATCGATCATTGCATTCCTCGCGCGCGAGTTTGGCGTCTGCCAGGCGTATTGGTTACAGGTGCGCCTGAAGTAGATTTATTGTTTACGTTTGGAGCTTTAGCATCAAACTGTGGATCGTATAAAAGCGCGAGTGCCTGTCGATATCGATTGACTGCGGCAACGGGCACGCAAAATACATTAGATGAATTCTTGTCAATATTGCGTTCAATTTTGCTGATGACGGCCACCGCGAATCCAGGCGGATAGACGCCATCAATTCCTGAGGTCAGTAGGATGTCGCCCACTTCTAAATCGCTGGCTACGGGTAAATAACGAAGTTCTAGGGGGTTGCCGCGCCCAGCCCCAAAAACAGCGGCACGCAGGCCATTGCGAGCAACTTGAACGGGAACCGCAAAATCGCGGTCTTCCAGCAAAGAAACCTCTGCGGAGCGCTCATATAAGCGGACTACCTGACCCAAAATGCCCGAATCATTGGCAATCGGGTTGCCAAGTTTTAGACCATCATCGCTGCCGCGATTGATGACAATGCGCTGAGAAATCGGGTTTGGAGGGTTGAAGAGAATTTCTACAGGCAAGGTTTTGAATGGCACTTGCTTTTGAAGTGCCATGAGCTCACGCAAATTTTGATTTTCCACCATCAAAAATTCAGATTGATTTGCCAGCAATGAGAGTTCAGCTTGGCGAACCTTCATGACTTGATTTTCTTGATCAAGCGTAGCGCGAGTTGTGAAATATTCTGACGTAGCTTCGAATGCGCTCCTTGGCGCCATCATGACATATTCAAGCGGACGCAAAATCCAATTGACATTGTTACGAATGGGATCGAGTGCTTTGAAACGAAAATCGATCAGCATCAGAGCGATGCTGATCG
>CAZHWF010000093.1:0-4572 GCA_964536365.1 uncultured Polynucleobacter sp. | reverse complement strand
GATGTGTATGTAAACATACCCTAATAATAGCTAGAATAGAAACATGAAGCATACCGAAGCCCTAAAACGAAATAGCCCCAATGAGGCCAAAATCGGCCTTATTTCCATCTCCGATCGCGCCAGCAAAGGCGCTTATCAAGATGAAGGTATCCCCGCCTTACAAAACTGGCTCACGAAAGCAATCACCAGTCCTTATATTTTTCATGAGCGCCTGATTGCTGACGAATCTGAAGTCATCACCGAGACCATCGTTGAGCTAGTAGATGAGTTGGGATGCGATCTAGTACTCACAACAGGCGGAACAGGCCCCTCCAGAAGGGACGTGACCCCTGAGGCAACACGCGAGGCTGGCACCCGGGAAATGCCTGGATTTGGCGAACAGATGCGTCAGATTAGCCTGAACTTTGTACCCACAGCCATCCTCTCTAGGCAAACTGCCGTTCTTCGAGAAATTGATAGTCATGCGGCGCTGATCATTAACCTTCCAGGACAGCCCAAGGCTATTGCCGAAACTCTCGAGGGACTGAAGGACGAAAATGGGAAGTCTATTGTCCCTGGCATTTTTGCTGCAGTACCTTATTGCATTGACCTTATTGGTGGACCTTACATCGAAACTGACGAGGCTGTGATTAAAGTATTTAGACCAAAGAGCGCAATTAAGAAATCTTAATTTTTATTTATTTGCAAAACAAAAGGTCCGCATTGGACCTTTTTTAATTCTTAATCTTTATTTTTTATTTTTGCTTCGCTCTATTTATCTATTTGTTTACTGCGGTAAAGGCACAATAAATTTCTCGCGGTAATACTTTAACTCCTCAATGGATTCTTCAATATCCGCTAAAGCAGTGTGCGCCTGCTTTTTAGTAAAACCCTTTACTAGCTCTGGATGCCAACGCTTACATAACTCTTTTAGGGTTGATACATCTATGTTGCGGTAGTGGAAGTAGGCCTCTAATTTAGGCATGTACTTCGCCATGAAGCGTCGATCCTGTCCAATCGTATTGCCACACATTGGCGCAATTCCAGGCTTAATATATTTTTTTAGAAAGGCAATGCACTCGGCCTCAACGCTTGCCTCATCCAAAGTCGAAGCCTTTACTTTGTCAATCAAACCTGAACGGCCATGGGTACCCTTGTTCCAAGCATCCATTCCATCTAAAAGCGCATCTTCTTGATGCACAACCCAAACCGGAGCGGTGGCAATCGTGTTGAGATGGGCATCGGTGACAATGATGGCAATTTCAAGAATGCGCTCAGTTTCTGGGTTTAAGCCGGACATCTCCATATCCACCCAAATCAGGTGTTCGCTAGCCGGCGCTGCCTTGGTTATCTGGGGTGCTGCTATGTTAATTTGATCGCTCATATCTATAATGATCTCATGACCTTTACTATTATTTTCCTAATTGCCTTTATTGCTAGTTTTGGCCTACGCCACTGGCTATCCCAACGTCAAATTCGCTATGTGGCCGCACACCGCAATGCCGTCCCTCCTGAATTCGCGCAAAAAGTGAGCTTGGCAGAACATCAAAAAGCTGCTGACTACACCATCGCGAAATTACGTCTCGGTATTTTAGAGAACGGCTTTAGCGCAATCATTTTAATTGGCTTCACCTTACTAGGCGGCCTGCAAATCCTCAATATGGCATTACTTCAACTGTTAGGCGAAGGTATCGCCCAGCAAATCGCTTTGCTTGTTTCAATTGTCCTTATTTCCGGAATTCTCGACATTCCCTTCTCCTGGTACAAGCAGTTCCACTTAGAAGAGCGTTTTGGCTTTAACCGCATGAATAAGAAATTATTCTTCTCCGATATGTTTAAAGGCATGGCCGTAGGAGGTGCCATTGGTATTCCACTACTCTGGGTCATTTTGACCTTAATGTCCAAAGCGGGGGATTTATGGTGGTTATGGGCATGGGCCGTGTTGACCGCATTTAGCTTACTCATGCAATGGATCTTCCCCACCTTCATAGCCCCGCTCTTTAATAAATTTGAAGCCTTAGAAGATGGTCCACTAAAAGCCCAGATCGAAGCACTCCTAAATCGCTGTGACTTTGCTAGCCAAGGCTTATTTGTCATGGACGGTAGCAAGCGTAGCGCTCACGGCAACGCCTTCTTTGCCGGCATGGGGAAGGCTAAGCGCATTGTGTTTTTCGATACCTTAATTGAAAAACTCAATCCAGGCGAAGTCGAGGCAGTACTTGCGCATGAGCTTGGTCATTTCAAATGCAAACATATTCGCAAACGTCTTCTAGTTTCATTTGTCCTGAGTTTTGGTATGTTCGCGCTCTTAGGGTGGATCAGCACTAGAGTTTGGTTCTATACAGATTTAGGTGTAATGCCTAACCTCAATGGCTATAACGGTGGTTTGGCTTTAGCACTCTTTATGTTGGTATCACCCGTATTCAGCTTTTTCTTTACCCCCCTGTCAAGCTTAGCTTCTCGTAAACATGAATACGAAGCCGATGGCTTTGCCGCAGAAAAATCTTCCGCAAAAGACCTAATTAGCGCGTTAGTAAAGTTATACCAAGACAATGCCTCAACATTAACGCCGGATCCGATTTATACCGCCTTCTATAGCTCGCATCCACCAGCGCCGTTGCGTATTGCCAACCTTCAGCGGTTTAGTTCATAAGAATGGAGCAATTGCATGCGCTACTCATTGCCTCTTACGGTAGGCATTATTTAGCGCAGCGCTTGGTAACCGATGATAGCGGCCATGAATCACCTCAAGGCCCGCTAATTCAGGTGAGCACCCCCGCTAAGCAACATATTGGCGCAGTAGGTGATCGCATGCTGCTAGAGATGACTTCAGTTGATCAAGCGCGTATTCTCCAGATTGAGCCTCGCGAAAATCTACTGTATCGATCAGATGCTTTTAAGAGTAAGTTGATAGCGTCCAATGTGGATCAAATCTTGGTAGTACTCGCAACACAGCCCGCTTTCTCACCTGATCTGTTAGGAAGAGCGGTTGTGGCGGCTGAAGCCAATCAAATTGGTTTGCATATTTTGCTCAATAAATGCGATCTCAAAGATAACCTAGAGCAAGCCCGCAAAATCATTGCTCCATATGCGCGCATGGGGTATCAAGTGAGCGAAGTGTCAGCCAAATTTGATCCGGCATCCATTGATGCGCTGCGCGTTACCCTAAAAGGCAAAGTCTCAGTATTTGTTGGTCAATCTGGCATGGGCAAATCCAGCCTATTAAATGCATGGATTCCGAATGCCGCTGCATTAACCCAAGAATATTCAGTGCGCTTAGATACGGGTAAACACACTACTACCGCTTGTCGTTACTTTGAATTACCCCAAGAGTGGGGCAGAGACGAAACGGGCAAGTTGGGAGCGCTAATCGATTCGCCAGGCTTTCAAGAGTTTGGTTTGGCGCACATGTCTGTTAGCGAATTGCAACATGCTTTTAGAGAATTCAAAGACTTGCTGGGTAAGTGTCGCTTTCATAATTGCGCGCATCAGTCCGAACCAGATTGTGCTGTACGCGCCGCGGTAGACAGAAATGAAATAGCGCCAGAAAGACTGGCGCTATTTAGACAACTTCACTCGGATTCAAAAACTGCTGATATCCAAATTCAAGGGATTAGCCAAGCCAAAGAGCGATGGTCAGCATTAGCAACAAAGCCATCCAAGCGATAACTAGGCGCCATACCAAGCCCACTGCCGAGCGCATCGTACGCTCAGTAGGCTCAAGACCAACCTCGTAAACCACTGGTTCGCCAGCTTCAGCCATACGCAAAGCCTCATCACTATCAGGCTCGCTCATTGGCTCTCCCAGGCGCACGCCAAGAGCACCACTGCCTGCGGCCAAAATTACGGCTGAAAGAGAGTCAGCCCATTTTTGCGTTAAATAACGCCAGCCATAGACTGCGCCTTCGAAGTTACCAACAATCGCAAAGCCCATCGCAGTAATACGCGCAGGAACCCAATCGAGAACGTAGAAGAAATGGCGAGCAGATTCACTAAGGTTATAGTCGCCACGCTCTGACCAGCGTTTGGCGGCAATGTCCGCCAAGCGATAGAGCACCACGCCCGCAGGACCCATTGGCATCATGAACCAGAAGAGTACGCCAAACACATGGTGATGCGAGCCAATAATGGCGCGCTCAAGCGCCAAAGAAATCACTTCTGTCTCTGTCAAATTAGAAGTATCTAATTCAGGGCCATACCAGTCACTGAGTGCAGCCCGAGCAGCTGGCAAATCATGCGCCTCAATCGCCTCATGAACAGCCGTAAAGGAGTGACTGAACTGACGAAAGCCAAAAAACAAATAGGCAATGATGATGTTCCACAAGAAGCCCAGAATGGGGTAAGTCACCATACAAACGACATACACAATAAAAACTAAAAAAGTTGGCAGGATAAATGCCACTAAGCAAGCCATACGCGCGCCTACTGGGCTTGCGCCTTCTTCAGATTTACCACCGAACTCCGCGGCTACCCAATCCAACCAGCGAGCACAAGTACGCGCAATCCAATGGCTTGATGTTACCGGGCGGTATTGCTCGGCAATGAGGGCGAAGAGAATAGAAAAGAAAGTCATACTTTTAATAAATGATAAAG
>CAZHWF010000092.1:0-4619 GCA_964536365.1 uncultured Polynucleobacter sp. | reverse complement strand
TATCGCCACGGTTGAAAAAATGATCAAGCAACGCAAGGACTCCATCTCTCAATTTGAAAAAGCTGGGCGCGATGATTTGGTTGCTGTAGAAGCAGCTGAGATGTCTATTTTGCAAACCTATTTGCCGGCGCAATTGTCTGATGCGGAAGTCGAGGCTGCTGTCGCTGCCGCCGTTGCTTCAACTGGTGCTTCTGGACCTCAGGATATGGGCAAGGTTATTGGTGTGCTCAAAGGTCAATTGGCTGGTAAAGCAGATATGGGCAAAGTTTCTGGTTTGGTAAAAGCCGCACTGGCTAAGTAAGAAAAATCCTTTCATACTGCCCACATGGCGCTTATCCCACAATCTTTCATTGCCGATCTATTGAATCGGGTTGATATCGTTGATGTGGTTGGGCAGCACGTCAAATTAAAAAAAGCGGGTGCGAACTATCAAGGTTTGTGCCCATTTCATTCAGAAAAATCTCCATCATTTTCGGTATCGCCTACCAAACAGTTTTATCACTGCTTTGGTTGCGGAGCGCATGGATCGGCCATAAGTTTTTTGATGGAGTATTCGGGGCTTGGTTATGTCGATGCAATTGAAGATCTTGCGCGTTCTGTAGGTTTGGATGTGCCGCGTGAAGAGCGTACTGCGAATGACATTGCAAGACAGCAGCAAGCGATGGCACTCAGTGAAGTGATGAGTTCTGCTGCGGATTGGTATCGCCAGCAACTTAAAGGCAACGCGCGTGCGGTTGAGTATTTAAAGGGTCGTGGTTTAACGGGTGAGATAGCCAAGCGTTATGCCTTGGGTTACGCGCCTGATGGTTGGCAAGGTTTGGAAGCGGTCTTTGGCACCTATACCAACGAAGAGATTGCCAAGACTTTGGTTGAGGGCGGCCTAGTCATTCAGGGCGAGCAGTCTGAGGGCTCATCGGTTAAGCGCTATGACCGTTTTCGCGATCGCATTATGTTCCCTATTCGCAACCCCAAAGGTCAAACGATCGGCTTTGGCGGTCGCATTTTGGATCAAGGTGAACCCAAGTATTTAAATTCCCCAGAGACGCCGCTGTTCTCCAAGGGCAATACCCTCTATGGACTATTTGAGGCAAGACAAGCCATTCGTGCGCAAGAGTATGTATTGGTATGCGAAGGTTATATGGATGTTGTTGCGCTGGCGCAATTAGGATTTCCGAACGCAGTTGCAACCTTGGGAACTGCATGCACAGCTAATCACGTTCGCATGCTCTTGCGTCAAACAGATAAAGTTGTATTTTCATTTGATGGCGACTCCGCTGGTCAGAGAGCCGCGCAACGCGCTCTTGAAGCATGTTTGCCTTTAATGTCTGACGATAAAGAAATTCGTTTCTTGTTTTTGCCAACTGAGCATGATCCCGATAGTTACGTCCGCGCTTATGGAGCGCCGGCATTTGAGAAGGCAATTAAAGAGGCTATGTCGATCTCCAGCTTCTTCTTTAAGGTTGCAAGCGAGGATCATGAACTAACAACCCCCGAGGGACGAGCCCAAACGCATCATGCTGCTAAGCCGCTTTTGCTCTCAATGCCACCTATTGCATTGCGCACGCAAATGTTGCGTGAGTTGGCGATTCGCACAAACACTACGCCAGCTGAGCTTGAAGCGTTTTGTGGTTTAACTGTTGCTCCAGCGCCAGCGCAGCAGACTACTTATCAGCCTATACAAGCACGCTCGCAGAATAATCATGCGAATCAAAATCAATTTTCAAGCAATAGGCAGAGTGCTCCCTGGCAAGCATCTAAGGGGTCCGCAAAACGAGTGGCAACACAAAATATTGAGCCACCTAAAGCGCCTACGGATTTAGCGGAGCAAATGTTGCGAGTCATGATTCAGTTTCCGCATTTAGGAAAAGCGCTGGATGCAAATAAACGCGCTCTCGCATTAAAAGCGGCAGAGCAAAGATCCGTAAAAGCGCATGCGCTGATGAAAGATCTTTTATTGCAGTGCGATTTAGTGGAGTTGATTCCAGGTGAAGGCAATAAACCAGCTAGCGTTGGTGCTGGCGCGTTTGCAATGTTTCAAGAGCAACTTTCTCGTAGTGAGTTTGCCCCTTTATATGAGGTTCTCAGAAGCCGTGTAATGGGCTCCGATTTGGATCTAGAAGGCGCTACCGCTGACCTAGAGGGAGCGCTAAAAAAGCTAGAGTTAGCCCATTTAAAGCAAGAAATGACTGAAATAGCCCAGAAAATTGCCAATAGCACGGCATCTGAGCAAGATCGAGCCCGCTATCGAGAGTTGGGCGAAAAACTCAAATCTGCCTAAGAATTTTTGAAAACACCCCTAGAAATCCCCTGAAATTACCCCATATTTTTAGGTAAACAGGGGGCAAAAAAGTCGCAATCGACTATAATCCTCTGTTCCCAAGAAAAAACCGATTTAATTCAGCCACTTGCGCTTTATTTTGATGAAATTTGGGGTAAGTGGATACATTGAGTTACAGGGGCTGTGTTTAATCAGTCGATATCAACAACAGTAATGTGAGTAAGTGCTAATAAATGCCTAATACCAAGACCAAAAAACCAGCTCCAAAGACAAGCGCAAAAGCGCCTGCTAAGCCAGTAAAAGCTGCAAAGCCAGCTCCGAAGACAAGCGCAAAAGCACCAGCTAAACCAGTAAAGGCTGCAAAGCCAGCGGCTAAAGCGAAGGCACCAGCTAAGGCACCAACCAAGCCAGCTCCGAAGACAAGCGCAAAAGCACCAGCTAAACCAGTAAAGGCCGCAAAGCCAGCGGCTAAAGCAAAAGCACCTGCTAAAGCAAAAGCACCTGCTAAGCCAGCTCCAAAGACAAGCGCAAAAGCGCCAGCGAAGCCAGTAAAAGCTGCTGCAAAGCCAGCGGCTAAAGCAAAAGCACCAGCTAAGCCAGTAAAAGCTGCTGCAAAGCCAGCTCCAAAAGCGGCTGCAAAACCAATTGTCAAAGCGCCAGCAAAAGTAAGTAAGGTTGAGGTAAAAGTTGAGTCAGCAAAAAAAGGTAAGTCTACGGTTGCTCCTAAAGCTGAGCCAGTTAAAGTAACAAAAGCAGCTAAAGAAGCAAAAGAAACTAAAGCAATCAAAGAAACCAAAGAAACAAAAGACGCCAAAGGCAAAAAAGCAAAGGTTGCTGAGCTTGAGGTTCCGGTAGTTGAGGAAGAAAAAAAGCGCGGCCGTAAGGCAAAGGAAGTTTCTGCTGATGCTGCTGAGCCAGT
This sequence comes from uncultured Polynucleobacter sp., assembly GCA_964536365.1. Classification (GTDB taxonomy): domain Bacteria; phylum Pseudomonadota; class Gammaproteobacteria; order Burkholderiales; family Burkholderiaceae; genus Polynucleobacter. Next base: position 1,422 of record CAZHWF010000092.1, on the reverse strand, counting down.
ATTAACGGATCGTCAAAAAGCGCGTGAGCGTAAAGCAAAAGAGAAGGCGCTCTTAAAGGAATTCGCAGCGCAACAACTTGGCACTGAAGAACAACAAGAGTTGCGTCGGTCTCGCTTGAAGACTTTGATCAAGATGGGTATGTCCAAGGGTTACTTGACCCATGGAGAAATGAACGACGTAATGTCTGATGAATTGTCTGATGCCGATGCATTGGAGACATTGATCAGCTTGCTCAATGACATTGGCATTACTGTTTACGAACAAGCGCCAGATGCCGAAACATTAATCCTATCCGACACTACTGCAGCAGCAGCTTCTGAAGAAGAGGCTGAGGAAGAGGCTGAAGCTGCTTTGTCTACAGTGGATTCAGAGTTCGGACGCACTACTGATCCTGTACGTATGTATATGCGCGAGATGGGTACTGTAGACCTCTTGACTCGCGAAGGCGAGATCGTAATTGCGAAAAAGATCGAAGCTGGCCTTAAAGATATGGTGATGGCGTTGGCTGCTTGTCCTGTAACGATTGCCGAGATTTTGGCAAACGTAGACAAGATCGCTAGCGGTGAAATGGAGATCGACCAATTTGTGGATGGCTTGGTTGATCCAAATGCGGAAGATATCAAGCTTGGCCCTGATGAACCAGAAGTTGATCCAGATGCTGAGGATTCCGAAGAAGATGGCGAAGATGAAGGTGGCGGTGGCGGAGGTGGTGCTGCGACAGCGAATGCCAAGCAGTTGGAAGAGTTGAAGCAAATTTCCTTAGAGAAGTTTGCAATTGTTCGCGCCCAAGCTGAAAAAATGCGTCGTGCGTTCGATAAAGATGGATACAACTGCCCTGCCTATGTAAAAGCACAAGATGCCATTCGCGCTGAATTGCTTGGATTCCGATTAACAGCTAAGAGTGTTGAGAAGTTATGCGATACCATGCGCGCCCAAGTAGATCAGGTGTGGAAGTTGGAGCGTGGCATTGTTAGCTTGTTGGTGGATAAGGTCGGTGTAAATCGTGGCGAAGTATTGAAAGACTTCCCAAAAATGTCCATGAACCTAGGCTGGACAGATAAGTTGCTTAAAGAAGGCAAGCCTTACAGCGCGCTCTTGCAACGCAATGTTCCTGCAATCCAAGAATTGCAACAAAAATTGATTGATATTCAGAAGAATGTTGTGATTCCTTTGCCGGAATTAAAAGAAGTAAATAAGCAAATGATCGCTGGCGAGAAGCGTGCCCGCGAAGCTAAGCGTGAGATGACAGTAGCCAACTTACGTTTGGTGATCTCGATTGCTAAGAAGTACACCAATCGTGGTTTGCAGTTCTTAGACTTGATTCAAGAGGGCAATATTGGCTTGATGAAAGCCGTTGATAAGTTTGAATATCGTCGTGGCTATAAGTTCTCCACTTACGCGACATGGTGGATTCGTCAGGC
>CAZHWF010000091.1:0-4658 GCA_964536365.1 uncultured Polynucleobacter sp. | reverse complement strand
TGCAAATCCAAAATGTAGTATTTATTGATGCATGGTGGCACCATCAAATAAGGACGCTCAAATACTTTCTCAGTAAGGGGTTTGTACTGAATGAGTTCGAATAGCTCATTGCGGAAAACCACATGCCCCTCGGTAGTGGCAATATTTTTACCCACCTCAAAAGCAGACTCATCAGTTTGAGAGACCTTACCCTTTTTCATATCCCCCAATAGGTTCACAATTCCTTTTTGGATGGACTGGCCTTGAGAGCTAATAATGCTTTCTAATACCTCAGGATTGGTAGCGATAAAGTTGGATGGCGATAACGCATCAATCATCTGCTCTGTTGTAAACAGAATTTTTTGCTTTGACTTTTCATCAGTCTCAACGGCTTTAGCCAAAGCCATTAAGTGTTTAGAGTTAAGCAGGTAGGTCGCTGCGATGACCCTACTCCAGGATGAGTGCCATGCTTTACCAGCAAAACGACGATCCTTTACTTCAATCGCCTCTGGATTGGTTGCGATATGCGCTAGCTCAGTGAAATATTCTTTTTGAATTTCAGATAAACGCTCTGGCGGAATTAACGCCATATGGTGCGGCGCCAAAGAAGGCGTTGCACCGGTATTCATGCCTGCAAACATAGTAGTCTCTTCAATTAATTAGAGACATTCTCACCTCTTCGGCACTATAGAGTTATACGCAAATACCCTAGCCTTTGGGCTAAGCTAGTAATAACCCTCATATCGACAAGTTATAACTATTTTGCAAGCCAGATTGCAGAAGCGAATCTTCCGGTTTGGCCATCGCGGCGATATGAAAAGAATTGATTTTGATCTGTAACTGTGCAGTATTGCCCACCGGAGATTGTTTTAATGCCACAAGCCTGAAGACGCACCCTTGCCAATTGATAAATGTCCGCTAAATATTTTCCATCTTTATTGGGAATCGGCTTAAATGCACTAATGGGAGTGGCAACACCACTTTTTTCGAATGCGCTGACTACATCCTCACCAACTTCGAATGCATTTGGCCCAATCGCTGGACCAAGCCATGCCATGAGACTGACTAGATCTTCATCATCATCAGAAATCTTCAAAAGTTCAGCAACTGTGTTTTCTAAAATACCAGCACACAAACCCCTCCAGCCTGCATGCGCTACTCCAATGGCGCTCCCATCTCGATTGGTAAATAAAACTGGCATGCAATCAGCTGTCATGATGACTAAAACCTCACCAGGAATATTGGTTACAGAAGCATCCGCCTGAATCTCCACATCTGGGGTTAAATGGTAATTTTGTCGACTTTGTGGAGTACTCACTAAAGTACTGTGGGTTTGAGAGAGCCAAACAGGCTCTGCCGGCAAACTTTTAACAAAGATCGCCCTATTTGCAGCAACGTTTTGTGTTGAATCACCCACGTGATCGCCAAGGTTGAGAGAATCAAATGGTTTAAGACTAACACCCCCTTGACGAGTACTCACTAATGCTTTGACATTGTGCGGGGCTTCCCAATCCGGGATGATGAAGTTCATGAACGCAATTGATTTTCAATTATGTTGAGTACAGCCACCTCTTTAGGCAACGCCTCTTGGGTCATTCCAAGTTGAGGGAGCAATTCCATTAAATCTTGTGGCGGCAACCGAAACCAGGTCATTAGCTCATTTTTTGCCGGATGCAGCAGGCTCAATGCATACGCATGTAGTGCCTGACGATTAAACAAGAGATTCTTGGCGGCACCTGGGGTTTTTTTACGATACACAGGATCCCCAACTAATGGAAAGCCCAAAGACTCTAAATGAACCCGAATTTGGTGAGTGCGCCCTGTTTCTAATCGGCACTCCAACAGCGCGACCGGTGACCCCCCAACCTCACCCTTGGCTAAGCGCCTGAATATCGTAGAGGCAGGTTTTCCTTGGGGACTACCAGCAGCCATTTTTAGGCGATCTCGCTGATCACGACCAACAGAGGCCAAAACCTTACCCTGACTTGGCGGCTCACCCCACACCCAGGCCAAATAACGACGCCCAACGGATCTCTCTTGTAATTGTCTGACCAGGGCCGTTTGAGCCAATGAGGTTCTGGCAACCACCATTAATCCAGAAGTATCTTTATCTAGTCGATGAACTATTCCAGCTCTTGGCAATGCTTTGAGTTCCGGAAAACGAAATAACAGAGCATTTAAGAGTGTTCCCGACCAATTCCCAGCCGCGGGATGCACGACCAGACCGGGGGGCTTATTAATAACAATAAGGTCCTCATCTTCATAAACCACATCCAAGGTGATATCCTCAGGACTGAAGGCGAATTGCTCTGGTAATTCCTGTGGGAATACCTTGATACTCTCGCCACCACGCAGCAAATAGCGGGCTTTCGTGACTTTACCGTCCACCATAACCGCCCCCGCCTCAACCCAGGCTTTAAGGCGGCTGCGGGAATAATCAGGCAAATACCCCGCTAGCACCTTATCCAAGCGCTCACCCGCCATCTCCAATGGAATTTCCAAGGAGATGAAATCCTCTTCATCGATATAATCAATGGGATTCGAATTAGGAGTTTGCGGCAATGCCACGCTTAAAGAGCCTTTCAGTTATGTCCGACGTAGTTTCAGACGCCAGTTTAAGGCTTGCTGGGAATTGTGTATCACAAAAAAAGGTAAGCCCTGTCCACAGCTCTTTAACACTACTCCTTTGCTTAATAACGGTTCTAGCGCTTTTAGCGGGCTGCGCTGGCAGTGATGGAACTAAAGATGACACCGATATCTGGTCAGAAGCGAAGCTTTATTCGGAAGCAACGGAAAAGCTCAACGATGCTGACTTTGCTAAGTGCGGTAAGTATTTTGAAAAACTAGAAGCCCGCTTCCCATTTGGGCCTTATTCACAGCAAGCGCAAATTAATGCAGCCTATTGTTATTGGAAGGCTCAAGAACAAACGCAAGCACTCGTTGCCATTGATCGCTTTATTAAATTACATCAAGGCAGCCCAAACCTTGATTACGCTTACTACCTCAAAGGCCTCATCACCTTTAATGATGACTTGGGTTGGTTAGGTAAATTTACTGGCCAAGATCTTAGCGAGCGTGATCCTAAAGCAGCCAAAGAAGCATTTGAGTCTTTTAAAGTGGTTGTAGAACGCTTCCCTAATAGTAAATATGCGCCCGATTCTTTGGACCGCATGCGCTACATCGTGAACTCCCTGGCTGAAGCGGATGTCATTGTTGCGCGCTTTTACTATCAGCGTGGCGCCTACTTGGCAGCAGCTAATCGCGCGCAACTCGTGATACGGGACTATGACCGCGCACCCGCAGTTGAAGAAGCTCTTTATATTCTTACCAAGTCGTATGAGAAACTAGGCATGACTCAACTGAGCAATGATGCTGCGCGCGTCTTTAAACTAAACTTCCCAGATAGCGAAATGATGATCACTGGTCAACGTGTGAAAAAAGAGCGCAGGTGGTGGCAGTTCTGGAATAAATAATTACAGATTCTCACCGAATAAATAAAAATCCTCCCTAGCGGAGGATTTTTTATATCAATTGCATACGAAAACTTTTAAACAATGGCTACTGGCACTCTAGGCGCAACCGCACAAAGCAACTCGTAACCTATCGTATCGCTCATGTGAGCAACATCATCTACAGCAACCTTATCACCCCACAGTTGCACAATACTGCCGATCTTTGCGCTTGGTGCCTGGCGTAAATCAATCGCTAACATATCCATCGACACCCTTCCCACCAAGGGGCAAATAACCCCGGGACCCTCGTTAGAAACCCAAACAGGAGTGCCATCTTTAGCATGACGAGGATATCCATCAGCATATCCACATGCAACAATTCCAATCCGCATATCCTCTGGCGCTACAAAGCGACCACCATAACCAACGCGGTCGCCCTTTCGAAGATCTTGAATATCAATAATTTCACTATGAAGTTGCATTACCGCCTGTAAGTTGGCATGCTCGATATCCGCATGCAAACCGGTTGGTGATGCGCCATAGAGCATGATGCCAGGACGCACCCAATCGCCTAAAGCATTTCGATGCCACAAAATAGCGGCTGAATTTGCTAATGAGGTATCGCCCCCAAGCCCTGCGATTGTTTCATTAAACAATTCCTGTTGAGCGCCAACAGTGGGTAAACGGTCCACCTGATCAGCGTTAGCAAAGTGCGTCATGTGATTCATGCGATACCCAGCGGAATGCAAGCGATGAAATGCAACACGGTAAGCCTCTGGCTTAAACCCCAATCGGTTCATACCAGTATTCATTTTTAAAAAGACATTAAAAGGCTTATGGTTTTTTGCTTTATATCCCTCTAGCCACTCAAGCTGCGCATCACAATGCACAACCAAATCACAAGCCAACTCCTCAGCAAGGGTTAATTCATTTTCATGAAAAAAACCTTCTAAAAGCAGGATTCGACCCTGCCAGCCATGCTCACGCAACCAAACCGCATCCTGGATATCCAATAATGCAAATCCATCCGTTGAGGCCAAACCCTTTAAAGCAGCATCAAAACAATGGCCATAAGCCCGAGCCTTAATCACGGACCAAATTTTTGATTCTGGGGCTAATTCTCGAACTCGGTTTAAATTATGCTGAAAGGCGGCAGTGTGAATTGAAGCCAAAATTGGCCTCTTAATCAGTCCATTAGCTGATTCACTCATATTTACCCCTCCTTTC
>CAZHWF010000090.1:0-4962 GCA_964536365.1 uncultured Polynucleobacter sp. | reverse complement strand
TAGTCTTGTGCCAAATCAAACATGTTGTACCACATAGAGTGGATACCAGCCAATGTGATGAACTGATACTTATAACCCATTGCACCTAATTCACGTTGGAATTTAGCAATTGTTGCGTCGTCCAAGTTTTTCTTCCAGTTGAAAGATGGTGAGCAGTTGTAAGCCAACATCTTGCCTGGGAACTTCGCACGAATTGCTTCAGCAAATTGACGAGCAAACTCAAGATCAGGCGTACCTGTTTCACACCAAACCATATCAGCGTATGCAGCGTATGCCAAACCACGTGAGATCGCTTGATCCAAGCCTTTACGTGTTTTGTAGAAGCCTTCAGCAGTGCGCTCGCCTGTCAAGAATGGTTTGTCGTTTGCATCGTAGTCAGATGTCAACAAATCAGCAGCTTCAGCATCAGTACGAGCCAAGATGATAGTTGGAACACCCATTACATCAGCAGCTAAACGTGCAGAGATCAATTTCTGAACAGATTCAGTAGTTGGCAACAATACCTTGCCACCCAAGTGACCGCACTTCTTAACAGAAGAGAGTTGGTCTTCGAAGTGAACCCCAGCAGCGCCCTGCTTGATCAATGCTTTGCTTAATTCAAATGCATTCAATACACCACCGAAACCGGCTTCAGCATCAGCAACGATTGGAGCGAAATACTCGATATAACCTGGATCACCTTTATTGATGCCTTTAGCTGTTTGAATTTCGTCAGCGCGCTGGAATGAGTTATTGATACGCTCAACCATCTTTGGAACTGAATCAACCGGATACAGAGATTGATCTGGGTACATAGCAGCATATGAATTGCCGTCAGCAGCAACTTGCCAACCTGACAAGTAAATTGCCTGAACGCCAGCCTTAACCTGTTGCATTGCTTGGCCACCAGTCAAAGCGCCTAAACAGTTAACGTAAGCTTCGTTATTAACCAAATCCCAGAGACGCTCTGCGCCGTGCTTAGCTAATGTGTGCTCAATTTTTAATGAGCCGCGGAGACGTACTACGTCCTCTGCTGTATAGCCACGTTTAATGCCTTTCCAGCGTGGATTAGTATCCCAATCCTTTTGTAAAGCCGCGATTTCTGCTTTGCGATCTGCCATGTTTTTCTCCCTAAGTTAAACAAGTAATTTAAAAATTTGAGGAACTTAAGACCAAATGAACTAAATGAAGTCTTATGTCTTATATAAGAGTTTAGAGACTTCAGGAAAGCAAGCAAGGGAAATTGAATATGTTTTTAAAAATATTTAGTTATTTAAATTCAATAACTTAATAGTTAAATTTTGTAATGTGGAATATCTAATCACGGGTTGGAATGCAAGTGTAAGGCGCAAGGTACGCTGCATTTTATGCAGCGTAATGACATTCCATATTGTGAAATAAAACACGCTAGTGATTTAGACGTACTCAGCTACTTCAACTAAGTTGCCATCTGGGTCGCGTAAATATACCGAGCGTATCGGACCAAGGGCGCCCCTACGTGGAACAGGACCAACATCGATTGGAATTTGATTAACCTTAAGATGCTCAATGAATTCATCTAAAGGAACAGCAGAAATTAAACAGAAATCACCCGATCCAATCGTTGGAACTCTTGCCTTAGTTGGGGTATCGGTATCACGATCTTGTAAATTGATTTTCAGTTGACCAAAACGCAAAGCATAGCGAGGTTGCCCCTCAGGACCTTTGAAAAATTCCCTCTCAAAGCCAAAAGTTTTTTCATAGTACTGCGTAGTCACCTCAATATCAGTAACCGTTAAAACAATATGATCAATTCGATCGATTAATTGTTTCATTCATTATCTCCACGATTAATAAAATATAGGTGCAATAGCTCTAAAGTACTCTCTAATTAAAAGATAGATTATTTAATCATTGCTTGCCGATTCCAGAAACTGAGGAAACTTTAAAAACCGTTGGAATGATCATCAATTGGAATATTGCGATACCAAAAAATAGGGCTCTAGGTAAGCCAGCATCCATGAAGAAACCAAATACGAAAGGACCAACTGCAGCACCAAGGTCGATGCCTGAATAGACAACGCCATAGACGCGCCCTGAAACACCCTTTGGAGTTACCGTCTTAACCAATAAATCCCGTGATGGGGCTACCACTCCATATCCAAATCCCAAGCCAATAAATAAAACTGGAATGAAACTCAGGGGAATAAATCCTGTGCCAAGCAATAAACACAATGCAATAGTGATGAACAAACAACTAGAGACAATGCGCTCTGGCGCTTGCAGCTTTGCGGCAAGATAACCACCAAACAAAACTCCGCCCGCGCTTCCAAGAGCGAGCAAGGTAATGTAGTAGCTACCTATATTCAGAGGTACTTCATAAATATTAAATAATGCGCTTGGGGCGAATGATTGCAGACTGGATGTGGAGGCCATGCTAAGGAAAAAGAAAATCCAACATAACCAAACCGCACTCAACTTTAGAAAAGCAAATGCATTTTCGGGAGCAGCTGCTGAATTGACGGCCTGAGAATTTGCATGACTTTGCTCGCGGCGCTCGCTAACATTGTCAATGAGATATTTTTTATTAAGCCAAAGAATTACCAGAATAGCCGCTTCCAATAAGGCCGCGGATAAGAAGGCTACTTGCCAGTCGGCCAATTGCGCAATAGCCACCATAAATGCAGGTGCTGCCGCCCACCCTAAGTATCCAGTAACCCCATGCATGGAATACGCATATGGCAAATTCGACGGTGAAACTTTGTGATTGATGAGCGTGTAATCGACCGGATGAAAAATACCATTGCCAAGACCAGCCAGAACAGCACCCAATACGAGCATTGCATAACCATTACTTTGCGAATAGACAAGAGCTGCCAGCACCAGCAAACCGACGCCACCGAACAATACTGGTCTTGCTCCAATGCGATCAACTAAAAATCCAGAAGCTGCCTGAGCAAGGCATGAAACAACAAAAAATACTGACATCAGCAAACCGAGCTCCGCATAGCTGAGCGCAAACGCATCCTTTAACCATGGAAACATGGGAGGAAGGACTAAATGAAAGAAGTGGGAGCTGCCGTGAGCTAGGCTAATGAGGCTAATAACCCGGACATCACTGGCACGCCTATCAAGCGCAACAGTCATGTACCGAGTTTACTAGCGCAGGAATATTCCTGCAAAAAAGCTTCTTACTGCTAAGTAAACCTGCTTAGTGGACCTGTCTGGTAAAGCTAAAGTCACCTTTTTTATCCACATCCACAGGCACTACATCCTTGGGACCGAATTTGCCTTCCAATATCATCTTAGAGACTGGGTTCTCAATATGTTGCTGAATAGCTCGCTTGAGTGGTCGAGCTCCAAATATTGGATCAAATCCGACCTCAGCAATCTTATCTAGAGCGGCATCACTAACTTCAAGCTGCATATCGACCTTAGCTAGGCGCTCCGACAAGTTTTTGAGCAAGATCTTCGCGATATTAGCAATATTGCCCTTATCCAAGCCATGGAATACCACAATCTCATCAATACGATTTAAGAACTCTGGACGGAAATGGTTTTTCAACTCTTCAAATACCGCCTCTTTAATTTCCGCTTGCTTCTTATCAGCCATCGATTGGATCAAATGCGAACCAATATTGCTGGTCATCACAATCACGGTGTTCTTAAAGTCAACTGTTCGACCTTGACCATCCGTCAAACGACCATCATCCAACACCTGCAAGAGTACGTTAAATACGTCTGGATGCGCTTTTTCAATTTCGTCAAACAAGATGACGCTATATGGGTGACGACGCACTTGTTCGGTCAAGTAACCACCCTCTTCGTAGCCAACATAGCCTGGGGGCGCACCAATTAAACGCGCAACACTATGCTTTTCCATAAACTCGCTCATATCGATACGAATAAGATGATCTTCACTATCAAATAAGAAGCCAGCCAACGCCTGACAAAGCTCAGTCTTGCCAACACCAGTCGGTCCGATGAATAAGAATGAGCCATAAGGACGAGTCTCTTCATCTGAGCCAGCACGGGAGCGACGGATTGCATCCGACACGGCAGTGATAGCCTCTTCTTGACCAACCACTCGCTTATGCAAAAGCTCTTCCATTTTAAGCAACTTATCGCGCTCACCCTGCATCATCTTGGAAACAGGAATACCGGTAGCACGAGAAACCACTTCGGCAATTTCTTCTGCGCCAACCTGAGTGCGCAGTAGCTTGTTCTTCCCAGCACCATCTTTGTCGCCTTTGGCTTCAGCAGCAGCGGCGGACTTTAACTTCGCTTCGAGCTCAGGCAGTTTTCCATATTGCAACTCCGCAACTTTTTCTAGCTTGCCTTCACGTTGCAACTTTGCAATTTCCGCTTTTACTTTTTCAATCTCTTCCTTCAGATTGGCAGCGCCCAAAACAGCACCTTTCTCAGCCTTCCAGATTTCCTCAAGATCGGCATACTCAGCGCCAAGACGCTTAATCTCCTCCTCGATCAAGCCTAGGCGCTTCTGTGAGGCCTCATCTTTTTCCTTTTTCACCGCTTCTCGTTCAATCTTTAATTGAATTAAGCGGCGCTCGAGCTTATCCATCACCTCTGGCTTAGAATCGATCTCCATCCGAATACGTGATCCTGCCTCGTCAATTAAATCGATTGCCTTGTCCGGCAAGAAACGATCAGTGATGTAGCGGTGCGATAACTCAGCAGCAGCCACAATCGCTGGATCGGTAATCTCAATACCATGATGCAGTTCATAGCGCTCTTGCAAACCACGCAGGATCGCAATGGTTGCCTCAACAGTTGGCTCTTCAACCATCACCTTTTGGAAGCGACGCTCTAAAGCGGGATCTTTTTCGATGTATTTGCGATATTCATCCAAAGTAGTGGCGCCGATACAATGCAATTCGCCGCGAGCCAAAGCAGGCTTGAGCATATTGCCCGCATCCATCGCGCCATCGCCTTTACCAGCACCAACCATCGTATGAATCTCATCGATAAAGATAATGGTTTGAC
>CAZHWF010000089.1:2973-4996 GCA_964536365.1 uncultured Polynucleobacter sp. | reverse complement strand
GCCCACATTTGATGCTGACCAACGCCAGAAGTGAAGATTGAGTTGTCGCCAGAAGATGAGAAGGCCATTGATGAATTAGAGGCGGGTCTAGGAGTTAGATTTAGCACCCTTGAAAAATTTATTGCTGACCTACGCCAGGATATAGTTTTTACTGTCCCGGCTGATCCGTTTGCGCAAGCCACCCCCATTTCGTCATTAAAAAGACATAAAGACTAGGTAAATTACCTCTTTTTAGGGATAATTTGGTCTGCGCCACCCTTGGGCTTCAATCCCAAGCTGTGTTTGCCTCGTTTTCCTATCGGCATGTTGCTAATGCGTAGCACTGGCATCCCAACTAGAAATTGTGAATGACCCGCAAGATTTATCTACTCCTCCTGCTGAGCATTATTTGCACCTATTTTGGCGCTTCTGCTTTTGCGCAGAGGGCAGGGTCGGGCGCTGATCAAATTGCGAGTTTTGCCAATGACCTCTCTTGGTTGCCAACCGAGGGAGAATTATTTGGTTTGCCGGTAAACGTTCACGGACAAACCACATACATCAATCAGCGTTACAACAATTTCACATCCAGCTATTCTGGAGAAAATAGTTTGTCTGCATTAAAGTCGATGAGCTATACCTGGTCAGGAACTTTGTTTTTGGGTGCGCGCTTAGCCCCCAATACGGATTTGTATTTCAATCCCGAGGTAGTTTCTGGGGTGCCGTTTTCTGACTTAGTTGGTCTAGGCGGATTTACCAACGGTGAAGCGACAAAAGCAGCTGGACTTAATGCCAAGTTTTATTCTGCTAGAGCATTCTTACGCCAAACATTTAATCAAGAAGGCGATAAAGTCATCCTTGAGAATGACGCTAACCAAATCACGCAAACGGTAAGCAGTAATCGTGTAGTCATTACGGCTGGACAATTTTCTACTTTAGATATTTTTGATGATAGTAAGTACGCCAAAGACCCCCGTATTCAGTTTATGAATTGGGGCAATATGACTTATCTAGCCTATGACTATGCTGCCGATGCACGCGGCTACAGCACTGGATTAGCAGGCGAGTGGTATCTAGATAACTGGGTATTGCGCGCCTCCCGTATGCTTGCGCCCAAGACTCCCAATGGCCGTGATCTCAATTGGCAAATTTTTAATGCTTATGGCGATCAAATTGAAGTGGAACGTCAACACCACATTGCTGACTTACCGGGCAAGGTATCAGTGCTTGCATATCGCAACAAAATGATCTTGGCGCGCTTTGCCGATGCGACTAATTATGTAATTGCCAATAATGCACAAGGCACACAAGCGATTAATAATGTGCGCAACAACTATCAATATAAAACTGGTATTGGTATTAATGGCGAGCAGGCTCTAACTAAAAACCTTGGCATCTATGGCCGTGCTTTTACATCTGATGGCCATACAGAAACCATGTCATTTACCGAAGCGGATAATTCCATATCGGTTGGTATGGGTTTGAATGGCACAAGTTGGAGTCGTCCAAGCGATACATTAGGTATCTCGATAATGCAAAACGGGCTATCGAGCTATCGTAAAAATTATTTGCAAGCGGGAGGAGTGTCTTACTTCATTGGTGACTACGCTGGACCAGGGCAAACGATTTCCTATAGACCGGAGCGGATTGGTGAGGTGTATTACAACGCCTTGGTAGTGAAAAACATCTTGGCAGGCTTGAACTTTCAGCACATCAATAATCCCGCCTACAACTCGGCTCGCGGCCCAGTAAACATTCTGTCTTTTAGGATCCACGCCGAGTTTTAAGGGGTTTGCGGGGAATTGACCTGCTAAAGCCATAATTATTATCTTTATAATCAATAACTTAGAGATTCTGAATTTTTCGACCTTTGTCTTTTGTCCCCTATAATTCATAAAACCCCCTGAAATGGGTCTGGATTGGTTCTAAATCCGCAATCGGGGCTAAAAAAACAGCATTTCAATGATTTAGAGGCAGCCGCATTTGTTTATTCTCGGCAGACACAAAATTAACCAAAGCACATCACCTAAAAGCGTGACCCCATTTG
>CAZHWF010000089.1:0-2873 GCA_964536365.1 uncultured Polynucleobacter sp. | reverse complement strand
CTCGGCAGACACAAAATTAACCAAAGCACATCACCTAAAAGCGTGACCCCATTTGTAATGGCTGCCTTGGTCGTTTGCGCCTCGACTTTTTCTGTTTCTGCAATCGCTCAGCCATCGTCTACCGCCCCAGGAAGCGTTACCGTTCAATCTGGTGATGCTTCTTTGGCGACGCCGCCATCGATTGGCGCGCAGTTGGGTGCGCAAGATTCAAAATCGGTTGATTCAAAAGCGGCGGAGATGTTTTCGCCCGTAACTAAAGCAAGTGCGGCCACTACGGTCAATGCTCCAAAGATTTATTCCAAGCCTGTTTCTTCCGGCCCAACAGAAATGGATTTGCGTCAGCTTTGGAATGAACTCAAGATTAATAATCCGCAACTGTCTTCACTGCGCGAATCTTATTTATCTGCCAAAGCAACTGTTCCGCAAATTAATGCACCTGCTAATCCACAAGTGGGGTTGGTATGGTCGGGCATGCCAGTCAATTCACCATTTGCTTTAGGTGGCGCTAATGCGCCATCTCAGCAATACCCTGGCGGCATCAGTAGCAACAACTCGATTTCTGTAGCGCAACCCTTTCAGTTTCCGGGCAAGAAGAGTCTTGCGGCGGATATTGCCGATACCAATGCCGAAGCATTATTAGCCAGCTCAGAATCTACTTATCTACAACTAGGTGCACAGCTATCCACGCTGTACTACAGTGCTCTAGCTTCGCAAAAGCAATTACAAGTCCTCAAAGAGTCTGTCGTTCGCTTAGAGATGATTAAGAATGTGGCTAAGGCGCGTTATGCCAATAATGCTGCGGCTTATGTTGAATATCTCAACGCCCAGGTAGCGCAAAGCGCCGCGCAAGCGGACCAATTTAATGTAGAGCGTCAGCTCAATGTCGCCTTGCATAACATCAATACCCTAGTGGGGCGCCACTCTCGTGAAAAATTAGTCTTACGTGGTGATGTGCGTCGTGCGATAAATGGCGTACCTACCCTAATTGAGCTAGAAGACTACGCTGAGACAAGCCATCCTTCTTTAAAGAGTTCCGCCTTGCAGTTAGATGCCGCACGTAAGGGCGTTGATTTGGCTAAGAAAGCCTACTTACCTGACTTCCAAGTCATTGGCTCTTCCTACACGCCACGTGGACCATTCTCGGCTAACAACGGCGCGTTGTTTTATCAATTCGAATTGGATCTGATTATTCCTTTGTACTTCTTTACAAAAGAAAAGTATGGGGTTGAGCAGGCGCAACGTAATCAAGCGGCAGCGGAAGCTGGCAATATTTCTAATCGCCAACAAATCGTCTTGGCCGTAAATACCGCCTATGCAGCATATGAGCAGACCAAAAATCAGACTCAGTTTTTAAAAGAGCGCCAAGTGCCACAGGCCGATGCCGCTTATAAAGTTGGCTTGACGCAGTATTCAAATAATGGCCAGGGCTTTAATGATTTATTGACGGCTCAGACACAATTGCGTAATTTGGAAGTTGCTTTGGCTCAGGCTGAGAGTAATTTATTGCAAGCGCAAGCAGTGCTGTTAGTTTCAGCGGGCAAAGAGCCCTTCTAAGGAGCAGTTTTTGAGAGACAAAATTCTTTCGTTTTTAAAGTATTTGTCAGATAAGGCAAAGCCGATTCTGCACAAGAGTGCGGAACATGGCGCCCACCATACAAAAGCGGCTGCTGCCGGCTTAGCGGGTATGTACTGGAATCTCACTCCGCAAAATCGTTATCGTGTGCGCCTTGCCGCTTTTGCTTTTGCCATTTTGTCGATAGGTATCGTTGTTGGTCGTTTAACCAATGTTAATCGTGCGGTAAAGATTGAAGCTTCCGATAAAGCGCTCAAAGTAGAGAGTAGCGGTATTTTAGAGTTAAAGCTCCCTGGTGTAACTCTCAATCCATCGATATATATATTTCAGTCAGCTGAAAAAGTACAAGTTCCTGTGAACATTAAAGTGCCAGGACGCCTGGCATTTAATGCTGAAAAATCAAAAGTGCTATCAGCCCGTGCGCCTGGTCGTATTGAACGCATTTACGCATTTGATGGGGCACAGGTTGACATAGGTTCGCCCATAGTAGAAATGTATAGTCCTGAGTTTTTATCAGCCCAGCAAGAGTATTTACTTTCCTCTAAGACGGCTAAGGTGCTCGAGTCTAGTAAAGCCATGAGTGACCTATTGGGCGATGCTCGCATTACTCAGCAAGCCGCCGCAAACCGTATGCGCAATTTAGGTGCGGGTGAGGGCGATATTAAGAGTATTGAGTCCACTGGTAAAACAAGCAGTAATTTGATTATGCGATCACCTTTAAAGGGTGTTGTTGTTAAGCGTAATGTGGAGCCTGGATCCGCGGTGAATTCTGGTGATGTGATCGCTACCTTAGCCGATCCTAAGCAACTATGGTTCTTGGGCAATGTATTTGAGCAGGATTTACGATTAATTAAGCAGGGCCAGAAAATAGTTCTACATCTTGAGGCATATCCCGATAAAGAATTCGTTGCTTACGCCAATTACATTGCACCAACGATTGATCCGCAAACCCGCGCTTTATTGATTCGTGCGGATGTAGAAAATACGGATGATTTATTGCGTCCCGACATGTTTGCTTCTGGTTTGCTCACCACTGGTACAGCTGATGCGGTGGTGGTGCCTCAATCAGCCATTGTCAGAATTCGTGAAAATCGTTACGCGATTATTAAGGTGGGGCCAGAAACATTCCGTCGTGTGCCGGTCAAAGGCTACGACCTTAATAGCAAGAGCTTTGCGATCACCGAGGGTGTGGAGCAAGGCTGGCAAATATTGGCTGAAGGCGCTGTGTTGTTAAACGATCGCTTTGCCAAGCAGGAGGACTAAGTGAGGGTTTTCACCTCATTTATTCGCGGGGGAGTTG
>CAZHWF010000088.1:0-5024 GCA_964536365.1 uncultured Polynucleobacter sp. | reverse complement strand
CAAGAAGCGCGCTGAAGAGGCGATGCAAAATCGTGGCACCGACTTTGATTTGGCTTTGGCCCAATCAGAGTTTGCGATGGCTGCCGCACAATTGGCAGCAATTGCGCGTTTCCGTCGTAAAAAGTAATAGCCGGTCATCTCCTTGCTGTTAAATGATCGGTTTTTAAAAGCCTGCCTGGGCGAAGCGGTTGATCAAACACCGCTTTGGCTCATGCGCCAGGCTGGACGATATCTCCCAGAATATAACGCTACCCGTTCAAAAGCCGGCAGCTTTCTTGGGTTAGCAAAAACACCTGCTTACGCCACTGAAGTAACGCTTCAGCCTTTAGATCGCTATCCATTGGATGCCGCGATTTTGTTTTCCGATATTTTGACTATTCCCGATGCAATGGGATTGGGTCTTAAATTTACTGCTGGCGAAGGCCCAAGCTTTGATCATCCACTTCGCAGCGAAGATGCTGTTCAGAAACTACGACCAGCAAATATGGATGAGCTCAAATATGTTTTTGATGCTGTATCTGAAATACGCAAAGCGCTAATCCAAGATGGCAAGCAGCGGGTGCCGCTGATAGGTTTCTCGGGAAGCCCGTGGACATTGGCCTGCTACATGGTTGATGGCTCAAGTGCCGATGATTTTCGTCATGCCAAAACAATGATGTTTAGTCGCCCAGATTTAATGCAACATATTTTGGATATCAATGCCAAGTCGGTTGCTGCTTATCTAACTGAGCAAGTAAAAGCAGGCGCGCAAGCGTTAATGATTTTTGATACTTGGGGCGGCATGTTGCCAGACGGTTGGTATCAAAAAATGTCTTTAGCATCGATGCAAAAAGTGATTGAGCTCTTACCGCGGGAACATAATGGCCAAAAAATTCCAGTGATTATGTTCACTAAAGGGGGTGCCATTTGGTTGAACGATATGGCTCAAGTTGGTGCCGATGTTCTTGCTCTTGATTGGACCATGCCACTTGGTCGCGCCAGAAAGCAATTACTTTCGATTAACAAGCCATTGGTATTGCAGGGCAATTTAGACCCGCTTATTTTGTTTTCTGAGCCAAAGCAAATTGCTGAGCAGGCTAACGCCTTGTTAGAAGATTTGGCGAGCGCTCCGGCGCTTAAGCCGGGGTTGCATCCCTTGGATGGCCATGTATTTAATTTGGGGCATGGGATTTCTCAGTTCACCCCACCAGAGAGCGTAACTGCGCTGGCTGAAGCAGTAATCAGTCGTTCTAGATCCCTCAGGGCAAAGACATAACGCCAAGTGAATGCTAACTTGTTGGCTGTATTTTTAACGAAAGTTATGCACAGTTAGCGTTAAAACTCGAAATTCAGTGAGATTGCGGTTAAATCTGAAACTTCACTTTCGAATATCGATGTAAGTTACTGATTTATATAAATAATAAGCAAAATGCTTTAAAAAGGTGCAAAGGTAGAAAGCTGATAAATTAGTCTATAAATCAGAATCTTTCAATGATATCCACAGACTTATCCACAAGCCTAATCAATATTTAAAGCAACCCATGCCGCTACCAATTGTTGTGCAGGTCGTAGTCGACAAGCCTCTTGCGCAGGGCTTCGACTATTTGTGGGATAGAGATGCCCTTGCTTGTTTGCCAGAGATGGGCATGCTGGTTGAGGTCCCGTTTGGTCGCACAGTGCTTGTTGGTTTAGTAATTAAAGTAAGCACTCACTCTTATTATGAAATAGATAAGTTAAAGAGAGTAAATAAGGTTGCCCCCCTCCCGCCTTTAGACCCTGCGCTTTTACGCTTAATGAATTTTGCTAGTCAGTACTACATTCATGCGCTTGGAGAGACCATAATTCCAGCGATTCCACAAATGTGGAAAAAGACAGATGGCTGGGAAAAGATCCCCAAGAAGTTAGTTGCTGACACTGAAAAGAAAAAGCAGGTATACAAGCCTAAATTCAGCGATGGGTTTATTGATGAGGGCAATCTCAATGATGGGCAAAAAAATGCACTGGAGAAATTGCGCGCCTTACCTGCAAATCACTTCAAAGCAATATTGTTACAAGGCCAAACTGGAAGTGGAAAGACGGCGGTATTTCTAAATTGGTTAAAAGATTTTTTACAAGACCCAAGCGCACAAGTTTTGGTGTTAGTGCCAGAAATAAATTTAACCCCGCAGTTAGAGCGAAGGGTGCGCGCATATTTTCCTGAAAAGAAAATGGTGGTGCTACATAGTGGGGTGAGTGAAAAGCGGCGAGGTATCGCATGGCATGATGCGATGACAAGTAAGGCGCAAATTATTTTGGGTACGCGCTTAGCGGTGTTAACGCCAATGCCGAATTTACGTGCGATAGTTGTAGATGAAGAGCACGATCCCTCATATAAACAACAAGACGGGATTCGTTACTCAGCAAGGGATCTGGCCGTTTGGCGTGCACACGACTTAAAGATACCAATTTTGCTTGCCTCTGCAACCCCATCGCTTGAAACCTGGATGGCTGCAAAAGCGCAGCGTTATGAGTACATCCGCTTAGACCAACGCGCTCAAGGCGCAAGTTTGCCCCAAGTGCATTTGATTAATACGCGAGATCCGCAGACACAATTTAGCCCTGGTGACGTTGATAAACCGCAAACAAAAAGCCTAGTAAGCAAGACGCTGGTTACTGCAGTAAGCAGAAATTTAGAAAACAAGCAACAAGGCCTCATACTCATTAACCGCCGTGGTTATGCGCCAGTTCTGAGTTGTTCCGCATGCTCATGGCTGTCAAGATGTGATCAATGTAGCTCTTACATGGTGCTTCACAAGGCTGGTGCTTTGGGCAAAAAGTCGCTTCTAAGTTGTCACCACTGTGGGCTGGTTAAACATATTCCAAGTCATTGTCCCGATTGCGGCAATGCAGACCTAAAAACTTTAGGTCGGGGGACGCAAAAAATTGAAGATGCTATTGAGGAGATATGGCCTGAAGCTAAAGTTCTTCGGGTGGATACGGACTCTAGCAAAAAGAGCAAAGGGGCTGAAGAGCTTTTTGAGCAGATACACGAAGGCAGTGTCGATATAGTGGTTGGAACCCAGATGATTGCCAAGGGTCATGATTATCAAAATATTGGATTAGTTGCAGTGCTAGACGCAGACAGTAGGCTATTTTCCCAGGACTTCAGATCCGCGGAAAGATTATTTGCACAATTGATTCAGGTTGCCGGACGTGCTGGGCGCGCAAACAAGAATGGCGAGACCGGTGGCGCAATTTATATAGAAACTCAGTTTCCTGGGTCTGCGATCTTTCAGTTCTTAATGAGACATGATGTAGATGGCTTTTTATCTTTTACGGCAAATGAGAGAAAAGAAGCGGGTCTGCCCCCATTTGTATATCAAGCCTTGGTACATGCAGAAGCAAAAAGTTTGGAAAAGGCCATACAGTTCTTAGAGGCTCTCAAGGATCATTTAAGGGCTCAGGGTCATATATCTCAAGGCCTCAGAGCATATGACCCCGTTCCAAAGGCAGTAATGCGGGTAGCAGGCTTAGAGCGCGCCCAATTGTTAATTGAGTCGGATGACCGCAAAAACTTACAAGAAATTTTGGAAATTGTTGATGGCTATTTGCGGGATAAATCCCAAGGACGGATCAGCAAAGAGGGGCGCGTTCGCTGGTTAATTGAGCGCGATCCCCTTTCAATCTAATTGCTTGATGTACTAGGCGCCAGGCCCAGCGCTGTATTTTTCCAAACTCAAAAGTTGATTTAACTCAGATGTAAGTGTGTCGTTCGAAGAGGGTTTAATTTTGAACAACCAAGTGCCATAAGGATTTTCATTCACAACTTCAGGAGATGCGTCTACTTCATCATTGAGCGCAACAATTTCTCCGCTCACGGGCGCATGAATATCGCTAGCCGCCTTAACAGATTCAATGACTGCAATTGCTTCCCCCTGCTTTACTTGCTGACCAAGTTTGGGCGCCTGAAAAAACATCACATCACCAAGCGCTTCTTGTGCATGGTTGCTAATCCCAACCCAAATCAACCCATCACCTTCTTGGTCTGCCCACTCGTGGGTTTCTGCAAATTTAAATGTTTCTTGGCTGTTCATTGTTTTATCCTTTGGGAATATTTTATGCCGAGTCTCATACACTAGACGTTTATTAAACCAATCTTTATTTGTCAAAAATGCCAATTAAATTAGGAATTGTTCCCGTAACGCCATATGAGCAAAACTGCTCTATCTTGGTTTGTCAGGAAACCGGTGATGCCGCCATCGTTGATCCAGGCGGCGATATCGAGAAAATTCTGGAGGGCGTTAAGCAGATGGGCGGTAATGTGAAGAAGATTTTGCTAACGCATGGTCATCTTGACCATTGTGCAGCTGCTAAAGACTTGGCAGATAGATTGGGCGTCCCGATCGAGGGGCCACAAGAAGAGGAGCGTTTTTGGATTGATCAATTGCCTGAGCAAACTGTGCGCTTTGGTTTTGGACACGCCAAAGTTTTTGAACCCGATCGTTGGCTCAATGATGGTGATCACGTCAGCGTTGGTAATGTTGGCCTAGAGGTATTTCACTGTCCAGGCCATACACCAGGCCACGTTGTGTTTTTTGATAAAGCAGATCGTTTGGCCATTGTTGGCGATGTGTTGTTTGCTGGGTCTATTGGTAGGACGGATTTTCCGCGAGGCAATCACGCAGATTTAATTAATGCGATTAAAACGAAATTGTGGCCCTTAGGGGACGATGTACAGTTTGTTCCTGGGCATGGACCAATGTCTACCTTTGGTCAAGAGCGCAAAACTAACCCCTATGTTGGGGATGGCGCTTAAAAACTTTTTTGCTATTGAGATTAAGTTTTTGCTGAACCAGTGCGATGTGTGCGGTTGTACAAGCAGCTAGCGCAGATCCAGCGTTGTTTGCGATTACTTGTCGGAATCCATGTGCCGCCCTCAAGGCGCTTTTCACGACTGCAAGAAGAGCAAAATTTCAGGCTCTGAGAAGTTTCTTGGGTAGCTGCTGGAGTTGAGGTAGTCATGGGCAATCCGGGTAAGGCAAATCTTATACAGAAGGTCTATTTTA
>CAZHWF010000087.1:4051-5121 GCA_964536365.1 uncultured Polynucleobacter sp. | reverse complement strand
AGAATGCAACGCGTCAGTGCTTGAAAGATATTCAAACAGGTGAATACGCTAAGAGCTTCATCTTGGAAAACAAAGCGGGTGCACCTACTTTGATTTCTCGTCGTCGTTTGAATGCAGAACATGACATCGAAGTAGTGGGCGCTAAATTACGCGCTATGATGCCTTGGATTGCTAAGAACAAGTTGGTTGACCAGACTAAAAACTAAGCAACCAACCAATTGAAGTAAATAAAAAGGCTCAGAACAAAGATGATGTATCCACACCCCATTATTGCGAAAGAAGGTTGGCCGTATTTAGCGTTAGTGGGGGCAGTGACTTTACTAGTCCACTATCTTGGCGGGATTGTTTGGTCCTGGCCACTTTGGATCATTTTTATCTTTGTTCTGCAGTTCTTCCGCGATCCACAGCGTATTCCTGCTTTGGGCCGCGATCTGGTTTTATCCCCGGCTGATGGTCGTATTGTGGTGGTTGAAAAGGTTAACGATCCTTATGCGGAACGTGAAGCCCTCAAAATCAGTGTGTTCATGAATGTATTTAATGTTCACTCGAATCGCAGTGCGGTCAATGGCTTGGTCAAGGAAGTGCAGTATTTCCCTGGTAAGTTTGTGAATGCTGATTTGGACAAAGCTTCTACCGAAAATGAACGTAATGCCGTTGTCATTGATGCTAACGGTCAAACAGTAACCTTGGTTCAGGTTGCTGGCTTAATTGCCCGCCGTATTCTTTGTTATATCCATGCTGGCGATCGTCTCAAAGCGGGTGAGCGCTATGGATTTATCCGTTTTGGTTCTCGTGTGGATGTCTATTTGCCTTTGACTGCAGAGCCTTTGGTAAGCGTTGGTGATAAAGTATTTGCAACCAATACTGCATTGGCTCGTTTGCCTGGTTTAGATTGATTCAAGACATAACTCATTAGGAATATCTTTGACTACATTTCGCCGCCGTGGTCGTATTAACCGGAACCGCATTTTGCATAGACAGCCATCTTCTAGCGATAAATGGGTAGAAGAGTTGGATGATGGTGTTGATTATGAAGTAGAGGAGTTGCATCCTCAAAAGCCACGTCTGCG
>CAZHWF010000087.1:0-3951 GCA_964536365.1 uncultured Polynucleobacter sp. | reverse complement strand
CCCGCATTAGTGGCTTACGAATGGGCTCTTAAAGATTTGGGTAAATGGGGTTGGCTGGCGGCATTTACTTACTGTGCAGGTGCTGCCTTGCGTTTGGCGCGTTTTAATGTCAATACGGGTGTCATTGACAAGAAATTTTTCCAAGGTTTACCTAGTCCTGCTGCTGGTGCCTTGATGGCCGGCTTTATTTGGTTGGCTGACGACAATAAGATTCCCGTTCGCGACACTGCAATCCCTTGGGTGACTTTCTTTATCGCGGTCTATGCCGGTTTAACTATGGTTTCAAATGCTCGCTTTTATAGTGGCAAGGCCTTGGATGTGCGCTACAGGGTCCCTTTTGGCGTCATGGTTTTGATGATTCTGACTTTTGTGTTGATTTCTTCAAACCCGCCATTAACCTTATTCGGCTTGTTTGTTATCTACTCGATCTCTGGTTACGTGATTTGGGCTTGGGAAAGATTCAGCGGTAGACGTTTTAGCTAAACCTCCATTTTTGAGGTATATTTATTCCATGTTGATGAATTTCTCACTTTTATCTAGCCTTCTTCTACTAGCACTGAGCCTAAAGCTTGGGGCGGGTAAGGCCTGAGTTAATGAGATAGATATACATCATTAGCCACCAAATACCAGCCCCAGCAAATTGCTGGGGTTTTTTGTTTTTAGAATCGAATTTATATTAAGCAGTCTTTAAACCGGAGAGCAGTAATGAGCGACAAAGTAATCATTTTCGACACCACCTTGCGTGATGGCGAGCAGTCACCTGGCGCATCTATGACTAAAGATGAGAAGGTACGTATTGCCCGCCAACTGGAGCGTCTTAAGGTTGACGTCATTGAGGCGGGTTTTGCTGCAAGCTCTGAGGGTGATTTTCAGGCAATCTCTGCTGTGTCTGCGGCGGTAAAGGATTCCATCGTCTGCTCGCTTGCTCGCGCTAACGATAAAGACATTACGAGGGCTGCCGATGCTTTAAAACCGGCTAATGCAAAGCGTATCCATGCTTTTTTAGCCACTAGTCCATTACATATGGCCGTGAAATTGCGTATGTCTCCCGAGGAAGTCTTGGAGCAGGCTAAGCGCTCCATACGCTTTGCTAGAAACTTGGCGCAGGATATCGAGTTTTCAGCGGAAGACGGCTATCGCTCTGAAATGGATTTCTTGTGCAGAGTAGTGGAGGCTGTGATTAATGAGGGTGCATCCACAATTAATATTCCAGATACGGTAGGTTATGCGACGCCAGAGTTATACGGTGAATTTATGAAAACATTGCGTACTCGCGTGCCAAATTCGGATAAAGCAATTTGGTCGGTGCACTGTCATAACGACTTAGGCATGGCGGTAGCTAACTCATTGGCTGGCGTGAAGATTGGCGGTGCGCGTCAGATCGAATGCACCATTAATGGTTTAGGTGAGCGCGCTGGTAACACCGCCTTAGAAGAAATTGTGATGGCATTGCGCACCCGCAAAGATTATTTTGATATGGTCTGCGGCATTGATGCATCACAAATTGTGCCGGCTTCTAAATTAGTCTCGCAGATCACTGGTTTTGTAGTTCAACCCAATAAGGCGGTGGTAGGAGCTAATGCATTCGCTCACGCCTCTGGCATTCATCAAGATGGTATTTTAAAAAATCGTGATACCTATGAAATCATGCGCGCGGAAGATGTGGGCTGGTCTGCAAATAAGATCGTCTTAGGCAAATTATCTGGCCGCAATGCCTTTAAACAGCGCTTACAAGAATTGGGAGTTGCAGTAGAAGCTGAGGCGGACTTGAATGAAGCTTTTACTCGCTTCAAAGCCTTGGCGGATCAAAAATCAGATATTTTTGATGAGGACATTATTGCCATCATGTCTGATTCCGCAGCCGCTGAACAGGGTGAGCACTACAAATTTGTTTCATTAAGTCAGCACTCTGAAACGGGTGAGCGTCCTAAATCGCGCGTCACATTTAGGATGGGTGATAAAGAGATTAGCTCGGAAGCGGAAGGCAACGGCCCTGTTGATGCGAGTTTAAATGCGATTGAATCGATTGCCAAAAGTGGGGCAGAGCAGTTGCTTTACTCGGTAAATGCTATTACTTCAGGCACTCAATCGCAAGGTGAGGTTACTGTTCGCTTGGCTAAAGGCGGGCGGATTGTGAATGGTGTTGGCACCGATCCAGACATTATTGCGGCCTCTGCAAAAGCGTACTTATCGGCTTTGAATAAGTTGCATGACCCCAGTCAACTGAAATTGAATGCGCAGATGACCCCGTAATTGCGGGGTTCAACTGCGCAGGCTTGCTTTATTTAGGCATTACTTATTTAGATCAGTGTTCTTGTAATACTTTGTACCCTTGCCAGTGATTTCAGCGGCAAGGCCAGAGTCTGTCAGTTGATACATGAGTACGCCTGGCGCAACCACTGTTGCATCTTGGTATGCGCCGCCATCTTTTTCGTATTTAGCGGCGGCAGTGACTTGTCCGCCAAATGTCCAGCCGGAGTTTATAAAGTCATTCATGGCGGTTTCAGTTTGAAATACAAAAATATTTTGGAAGGACTTTATTCCAAGACCTAACCCAGCTTGTACTTCAGCCATATTCATATAGGTGCGCTTATCAGTAGCTTTATTGATTACAACGCCGGTACCAGTGCCGCCGCCTGCAATCAAAATTTTCATACCGAAGTTGCTAAATGTCGCATAGCCAACTGACTTCTCAATAAGCTCTTTTGCTTTTGGTTGCGCATCGTAAAGTTGCTTGAGTATGGCCTGGTTTTTAATCAAGATATCTTGGCGCTGCTCTTGAATCGACTTATCTTGTCCAAAAAAGGAGCCAAATTGGGCATGAGCTGACTGTGAGACCGCGAGACTTAGAAAAGCTAGTGTGGTGATAAGTCGAAAAATTGTACTCATTTTATGTAAGTTATTGATTTATATGGTTAATTTATAAAATGTCACCAGAAGCGACGCTTTGGGCACTCAGTTTCATTGTCTTCTGTTAATCAAATTGTAACCAGCTCTGCTACAATTCGATGGCTTTGATTTTCAAAGCTTTTTTGTTTTTTGTTAATCGCACGACACGAATGGGTGAAAGCTCTGGTGTTCGCAAGTTAGGAGTATTAAAAATGGCAGTTGCTGATATTAAAACGGCGGAAATCGTCAAAGAAAACGCGCGCAGCGCAAACGATACGGGTAGTCCTGAAGTTCAAGTTTCATTGCTTACAGCCCGCATCAATGAATTAACACCCCATTTCAAGGCTAACGCTAAAGATCATCACAGCCGTCGTGGTTTGTTGAAGATGGTTTCACGCCGCCGCCGTCTTTTAGATTACCTCAAAGGCAAAGATTTGGATCGCTATCGCGCATTGATCGAGAAATTAGGTCTCCGTAAGTAATTCTTATCGGTATGCAATGCCATCTTTCTTAAGGTTGTTTCTTTACGAAATCAGTCTTAAGCAGATGGCATGTTTTTTGGGCGCTTCAAGATCATTTGTGTAGGGGATTGTGTCATTCCAATGAGCTTCTGATTTTCTTTATCAGAGTCTCCCTGGAATGGCATCCCTTGAGATCTTAAATCGCTCCAGTGTTGTCGTGACACTGCTTTATCCCACGACAAGCGCAATGCTCATGTGAGTCTTGCGTGAACAATTTGGAGAAGATCAGAATGACAATGTTTAAAAAAGCAGTAAAAAGTTTTCAATGGGGCAATCATCAAGTAACAATGGAAACTGGCGAGATTGCTCGTCAAGCTGGTGGTGCCGTTATCGTTAACGTAGATGACACAGTAGTAATGGGTACGGTTGTTGCTTCTAAGTCTGCAAAGCCAGGCCAATCATTTTTCCCATTGACTGTTGATTACTTAGAAAAAACTTACGCAGCAGGCAAGATCCCTGGTGGCTTCTTCCGCCGCGAAGGTCGTCCATCTGAAGGTGAGACTTTGATCTCCCGTTTGATTGACCGTCCATTGCGTCCTTT
>CAZHWF010000086.1:0-5165 GCA_964536365.1 uncultured Polynucleobacter sp. | reverse complement strand
CCAATCAGTTTTCCCTCAAGTGTATTGATAGATGCCTCTATAAATGTAGCCTGCCTAAACGTCATTCTGGGCGCATTCATCCCTTCAGGAAGGCCTTGCTTTAATTGATTCAGTGCATTTTCAATTTTTAAACTCAAATCGATTGTGTCGGCCGATGGTTGCTTTTGAATTCCCAAGATAACTGCGGGACCCCCTTCATAACCAGCATCACCTCGCTTAACTGCTGGCGCAAATGTAACCTCAGCTATTTGCTTTAGCAAAATTTGCTGACCACCCTTTGTTGTGACTGCCAAGTTTCTCAAATCATCCAAGCTAGAAGTTCTGCCAATGTTACGAATCAGGTATTCCTTGCTATTAACCTCAATGAAGCCCCCAGAAGTATTCGATGAATGCCCCCTAAGAACCCCCTCCAGCTGCGATACCGTCACCCCTAGCTCGGACATTCGCCGCGTATTAGGCTGGACTTGAAATTGACGGACCTGACCTCCGATTGGAATAACCTGAGCAACTCCAGGAATCGCCATTAATCGAGGTCTTAAAACCCAGTCTGCATACTCGCGAACTTGCATTGGAGAAATCTTAGCCTCATCAATTGGTATTGCAATTTGCATAATTTCGCCCATGATGGAGCTGATCGGTCCCATTCGCGGTACAACCCTATCGGGTAACGTGTTTTCCATTGTGCTTAAACGCTCACTCACCATTTGACGGGCTCGATATATATCCGTGCTCCAATTAAAGGTGATGTAGATAAAAGAGAGTCCAGCACTCGAAATTGATCTCACTGACTCGACACCCGGAAGACCATTCATTACCGTTTCCAATGGAAATGTAATTAATTGCTCAACCTCCTCAGAGGCCATTCCACCAGCTTCAGTCATTACAGTTACGGTTGGCTTATTGAGGTCTGGAAAAACATCTACCGGCATGCTCTGGAGCGCAAATGCTCCGTATGCCATGATGATTAATCCAATCAAGATGACAATCAGACGATTTTTCAAGCTAAAGTTTAATAGCCAGGTAAACATAGTAGCCCTTAGCGAATTTGATTAATTAAGGAAGCTGCGCTACTTACAACTCTATCTTGCGCAGACAATCCTGAAGTGACAACGACATACTTTCCATCGAGCGGCTCATATAAGACTACTTTTGGCTCAAACTCTTCTGGCGACTTCTTAATCCAGACAATGTTTTGATTAGCGCCATTTTTAACAATTGCCGAGGATGGAATTTTGAAGCCTTTATATTTGGTCTCAGTACTAACAAACACTCTAAGCGGTTGACCAATAGGAATTCCTAGCAAATCATCATTTTTCCCAGAAAAAGTAATGGGAAGTGCGAGCTCTCTCATAGATTGACCTCCGCCCAAATACTGAAGTTCAATAGTTTTTCCAGAATATTCAATGAATCCACCGGATATATTTTTGAGCATAGTGCCGTCATAAGCTAATGCCTCAACCAATAAACGACTTGGATTTACCACCTCGAAAATTAATTGCCTTGCCTCGACTACCTGCCCAGAAACAATGCCCATCGTTGAGATAATTCCCGAAACAGGCGCCCTCAATTCTTCATTAGCAACCGCAGCCTGAGCCTCCTCGATCGTTTTACGAGGCACGGTATCGCTTAGCTCTTGCAGCCGCTTTAAACGGCTTTCGGCCAAAGAGCGAGTGCCACTAGGGCCTGCCTCTGGCGTTACGTAAGCCAGCACATCACCTTTCTTAACACTCTGACCTGGCAGTGGAAAACCTTTGGGTCCTGGCGTGATTCTTCCTGCAACCACCGCTTGAACCTTGCCGCCAAAGTTTGGATCCATCATGACCCTACCTGCTAAATCAAGTGTTTTAGGAAAATCACCGCTTTCAGCTATTTCAGTCTCAACCTTCAATTGCCTTTGCGCCAACTTAGGTATGAAAAGATTGCCATTTGCTTGCCTTTTTGGAGCATCAATACTCAGTAAGCCACCTGACTCCTTTTCATCTCCGTGACCAGGTCCCGCATATGCCAAACTTGAGAAAAAAAATACAGCCGCAATTAAGGCAGGTTTAAATAATGGGAAAGAGATAATCATTTGCGATCCTTAATTTGCACAAGTATTTTTTTTATTTGCGGGATAAATTGACGACGTTTGGAGTAAGCGACCCAAGAAATCGCAAGTAGAACTAATGCAATAATCACCAGCTTAGCGATTAGTCCCCAACTAAATTTTGCTGAGTTGGTATGTTGATTTATAAAAGTGGTTGCAATAATGTCACTTACATCACCATCTATGATGGTTACAGTTACAGGCATAGGATCACTCTGTAAATTTTTAGGAAGGATTCCTTCGTAGATATTGTCAGGAGACTCCTTTAATTCAAATTTTTGACCATCTAGGTCAATATTGACTTGTGCAGCTTTCACAGGCTTGTTGGTTAAAAAATGATCTAAATAGAGCCGAATTAGTTTTCCATCGAAAACGCCAACAACCTCATATAAATCCGATTCTGCATAAAAACGAGGTAAGGCCGCCCCAGCAGAATTGCCTGCTTGCCCCGAATCATAATCATGGCCAGGGCCAGCAATTGCCAGGTTCACAGATGCAGTTGCGAAGAGAAGTGCGGCGGAACTTAGAATGAGTTTGAGTTTTGAATAATTCATTGATAAATCCTTATTCCGGTAAGAGCCCAAGGGCTTGGCGTAGATTTGAAATAGCTACTGCATAATTTATTTTTGCAACTGCAGCCTGTCGACTTGCATCTGAAGCCTCTAGCTCAATACGTAATCTCGTAGGTAAATCCGTCTCACCAAATCGAAATGACTTCTCGAAAAAAGATCGTGTTTCATTGGCTAAGATGGCCCTTCTTTCAGATGAATCCGCCTTTAATCGGGCAGTTTTTACTAGTAAAGCACTTGATTCAATATTGGAGAGAGCCCGCTCTCTTTCAAACACCAACTGTGATTCAGCCTCTACCATTTCAGCAGTTGTCGTCGCCAATTTATTTTGATAGCGTGCATCTGAACCAAATGGAATACGTATTCCTAGGGTGATAGATTGCTGGAATGGAACGCCATATACCTCCCGCCCTCTTGTTGTTAATAGTTGTAATTCAGGAGTTGATCGGGTTTGTGTTTTAGCTAGCAAAACTGCTTTCTTGGCCACCTCAAGCTGATCAAGCAATGCCGTCACTACTGGCAAATTGAAATCTAGACTCGATAAATTTTCAGGAACTTTTGGAATTGGCTCAGCCAGTTGATTTGATAATCTAGTCTTGATAGATTTTCCCGTTGCTCCATTACCAAGCAACGAGCGGACCCTTTGCTCGGCATTAATGAAGTTCGCTTGGGCTTCGGCCAAACTTGCCTCCGCATTGGCCAATGCACCATCAGCTTGGTGCAAGTCTGCACGGGATAAGTCACCAGCCCTAAATCTTTTTTCAACATCTACACTTAGTGCCTTTGCATTTTGAAGTCTACTATTAGCCAAATCCAGCTCTACGCCAAATCGCTTATAAGACCAGTAAGCATCGCGCACTTCAGCTGCAACCCTGAGTTGAATTAACAGATACTGGGAAAGTAATTTTTTGTATTCAGCATCGGCTAATCCTATTGAATTACTACGCTCACCCCATAACCAAAGCGGGATTCCTAAACCAGCAATAGTTTCACTTGCGCCTTGATTGCTATTAGCTCTATCGGTTTTTTGAGCAACCTCAATAGATGCCGGACTGGCCAAGAAACTGCTTGCAATCTTTTGTTTTGCAAGCGCAGCATCCACTTTGAATTGATAGGATTTTGACTCGGGCTGACGCTCCCAAGCTATTTCATACAGGGACTTTAATTCGTGTTTCTCAACCCTTGAATTATCAGCATAGACAAATGCATGCCAGAATACCGATGAAATACAGAGCATCCAAACAGAAAAATTTCGCCACAAAGGCTTTTTCTCTTGAAACATAACAACTCCATTTGATTTAACAATTTAGAGTTGACGAGAATTGAAATAGATTTAGGGATAGTTCTCGCCAACTTAAGCGAGATGGATCCAATTAGGCTTGTATGGCGGAGGGATGCTTAGATCGGAGAAATATAGATTAATTGCTACTACGTAATCTGCGCTAAACGGATGAATATAACTAACGCCAGATTCAGCGAAAAAAGGCGAATGCGCTAAATGGCATGTTCCGCAATCAGAATCATTTGCAGAATTTGATCCAGTTATTTCTGAGTCTGATTTATGCTCATGCTCATGGTGCCCTGGGTGAGAAGTAGAAGACTGCTCATGCTGGCAATAGCTTGCCACAGCTGCAAACGAGGTTTGCAGCCCTATGAATAACATAAAGATTATGACAAAAACTTTTTTCACATAGTTATTAAACCACAGGTAAATTATTTTGGTGCAACGGTAGAATCACTCCATTCTGCAAAAACAGTAGAGGAACTGTTGGGTGCTTCCCATGGGTGTTTTGTGTAGCTCTGTCGAACTTTGTATTAATTTGAAGGTTTTGCCAAACTCATCGTGCAAACGCTCTGCGTCATAACACACCACCTCTAGGCCGCTACACTTCTCAGGCCCTTCGGGACCAAAGGTGGACATAATCACATAGCCGCCATGCTTTACACAGGATCCACAAGTCATCCCGCCTACATTTAAATTAATTTGACTCATTCTCATTTCCCTTTTTAATTTCCGTCACATAGAGCTTTCCACCTTCGCTAGCCGCAACAAACTTCACAGAATCACCTGTCTTTAGACCGCTGAGCATAGATTTATTTTTTACATTAAAAATCATGGTCATTGGCGGCATATCTAAATTCTTAATTTCCTCATGACGAATAGTGATTTTTGCCTGCTCCAAATCTACCTTGCGAACTTGTCCAGTGGTATAAGCTCCATCTACTTGTGCGCTAACTTGATGAGTCAAGATTACACCTGCAAATAAGAAAAGAACACTCAAATATTGTTTAAATTTACTCATATGAACTCCTAACGATAAGATTGATAAACCTGGGATTGGCCATTTTTTGAAATAAGCAATACGTCATATGGATCTTTTCTAGAGCCATATTCAGGGCCATCCATCCCTGGCGAACCCATTGGCATTGCAGGAACGGCAATTCCGACCGCTTTGGGTTTTTCTGCCAACAAGCGTTTGATTTCTCTTGCTGGCACATGCCCTTCAATA
>CAZHWF010000085.1:0-5432 GCA_964536365.1 uncultured Polynucleobacter sp. | reverse complement strand
ATGATGAGGTGACGCAAAACAGCATCGTTAAATTTGAACGCATGCTCGAGCTCTTCCAGAGTTTTCTGGTCGCACTCAATGTTCATGCAAACGTAATGGGCTTTAGCAAGCTTGTCGATCATGTAAGCCATCTGACGACGACCCCAGTCTTCCATACGATGAATTTTGCCGCCCGCAGCTGCTAATGTAGCTTTGTAGCGATCGATCATCGCTGGCACTTGCTCGCTTTGGTCCGGATGGACGATAAAGACGATTTCATAATGACGCATCAAACACTCCTTAAGGATAAAGTCACCTGGGCGTCTTGCTAAGTTCTGATGGTTGCGAACTTAGCGCCAGTGTGACAAGGTAGTAACAAATTGTAGGTACTGCTTACAACACTTTTACAGCCACTTTTCAGTGCTTACCGAATTGCTGGCAAGACCGCTATTCTAGCAAAAAAATCCTGCCAAGTCAGGGATTTACCATCGGCTTGAGCCTGTTTTTCTGCATTTAAGGCAAGCTGGAGCGCAATTCTGGCTCGGGGAGCGGAAAGACTGCCTGAAGCCAAACATCCCGTAATGTCCTTTTCTGGCAAATCCTGCAAGGTTTCACCTGCGCCAGTGCGACTAGTCCTAACCAGAGCAATGCCATGTTTCACGGCAGCAACTAAGGCTTCCTGCCAGGCATCATGAAATCCACCCATCCCAGTACCAGCCAAAACCAGGCCTTTTACCTTCGAATTGAGCCAATGTGTAATCGTTTCAGAGCGGGCACCAGCATGACTTGTCAATATCTCCACCCAGGGCCATTCACTTTCTTTGGGGATGGGCAAATCCTCATCCCAGAGGGCTTGAACCGCCTTAACACCAGATAACCAGGATGGATTAATCAAGCTCACTGAGCTGCTAGGTGAGGACTGAATGGGTGCATTTAAGGCGCTGCCATGGCGCTTTGATAGATCCATAGCCAAACAACCCCTACCGTCCATCACCGCATAAATACCTCCGGGACAATCGTCAATCGGAGTGGAGGCCCAGCGAATGGCATCGAGCAAATTGGATGGACCATCCGCCTTTGGAGCATTAGCAGGCAACATTGCGCCTGTAAGAATGACTCTTTTGCCTAAATTTTGGGCATATTTGCCGCAAGTGAGCTGTAAAAAGATGCCGGTTTCTTCGATGGTGTCAGTTCCGTGAGTAATTACTAACCCTTTAACCAATGAATTAGCAAGGGCCTCCCTCACAGTCCTACCCAAAAGGGTCATCAAGGACTCCGTTAAGTTGCGGCTATTGATATTTGCAAGCTGCCTTGAGGCCAGCTCTATTCCCTCGGGGATAGCCGAATGAACATGCGCAAGCAATGAAGCAACCTCCACTTGGCCAGCCTCATATTGCATCGGTTTATCAGCTGGACTGGGGGCTAGACCAGCAATCGTGCCACCCATACCCAAAATCAAGATATGGGGTGTAGTTTCAGGATTAACTTGTTGTGAGCTCATACCCCATTATCCCCCTTAAATTGCTTGATATATCAAATAA
Organism: uncultured Polynucleobacter sp.; assembly: GCA_964536365.1. GTDB lineage: Bacteria > Pseudomonadota > Gammaproteobacteria > Burkholderiales > Burkholderiaceae > Polynucleobacter. Next base: position 3,912 of record CAZHWF010000085.1, on the reverse strand, counting down.
TGCTGTATACAATCCCAGTATGGACATAAACACAGTCGATTTTCCTGAGGAGCTGACTGCCCTCCCTAAACTCACTCCACGTCAGAATGAGATTTTGGAGTTGATCACCAAGGCCATCGATGAGAGCGGCTTACCACCCACGCGCGCAGAAATTGCTGCGGAATTGGGGTTTGCCTCCGCTAATGCCGCTGAAGAACACCTTCGCGCCTTAGCAAAAAAAGGTTATATCGAGTTAACGCCAGGCACTTCGCGCGGTATTCGAATTCCACAGCGATTTAATCAATCACACAACAGCAATAAATTTCGACAACTGTCACTACCTTCGGGTGCACTACAGCAACTCACACTTCCACTAATTGGTCGAGTTGCTGCTGGCTCGCCAATCATGGCAGTTGAACATATCGAAAAGCAAGTACCAATCGATCCGAGTTTATTTAGCAAAGGCGCGGATTACTTACTAAAAGTAAAAGGTATGAGCATGCGCGATGCTGGAATTTTAGATGGCGATTATTTGGCCGTCAGAAAAACGACTGAAGTTCGTAATGGCGATATTGTTGTTGCGCGCCTTGATGATGAAGTCACTGTCAAGCGTTGGCAAAAAAAGAAAACTGCAGATGGCATCGTCATTGAACTGCAAGCAGAAAACCCGGACTTTAAAAATATCTTGGTTGATGATCGCCAACCTAACTTTGCAATTGAAGGTCAAGCGGTCGGATTAATCAGAGCTGAAGGGCTTTAATTTCTCACTGAGCTAGTTAAAAGGCCTCCATGCGGAGGCCTTTTGCTTAGGTACTTGAGGAAGATTTTCTGTTATTCAATTATTTCTTGCTTGGCGCAACCACGTTTGCATTCTTTGGCGAAGAAATAATCGTAATCAATGTTTTTGGTCCTGTCATCGAGCCTTCGTTTAATTCAACAGTGGCTGTACGATCACCTTTGGTAAATACCAAGATACTGGTTTTTGTTTTTACCGCGCTCACTGTTGTCCATCCAGCACGTGGATACTCCGACTGAAAGAATGCGTAAATATCTGTTGGTGTTTGAACGCCAGCAAGAACGACGCGACCAACCCAGTTATCGCCACGACCAATAATCAAAGAGTCTGATCCGATGATTTTTGAAGCTGCTGGCAAAGGCATATCGCCCAACAACTGCGCTTGAGTTTCTTGAATTTCTTGTGGAGTACCAGTAGGCGCATCACCAGAGCTCGCGCATGCACCAAGCAGAGCCGATAAAAACAAGATAGAAACACTAAGCTTAAGAGAGTGAGTGGTGATCATTTTTCGCTTTAAAGAATTGATACAACTTTCTTATACATCCTGAAAGTATTTTAGGTGCTACACCCATTTCGTCAAGCGAAATCACTGGAGGCGCGTGAGGGAATCGAACCCCCGTACGAAGCTTTGCAGGCTCCTGCCTAACCACTCGGCCAACGCGCCAAATCCTCGAATCAAAAATGGGAAGCTTTTTAGGGCTTCCCATCGAACTTGGAGCGGGAAAGGAGGTTCGAACTCCCGACCTATACCTTGGCAAGGTATCGCTCTACCAGCTGAGCTATTCCCGCATAACAGGGCGATAGTTTAACAAACAATCACCAAGAAAGCATTTTTCCTTGTAAACCCCAAAAACTGAGGAAGCTGAAATACCCCAAAAAGCTTAACTGGCTGGGCTTTTTTGAGCCTATTGAGTCTTTAGTCAACTTTTCCTGCCAACTGCGGCAAAGCTTTTTTCATGTAGTAGAACATAGACCAAAGCGTTAAAAATGAGGCTACCCAAATTAACCAAGTACCCATTTGCGCGCAATTTAACCAAGCAAACAAGGTGTCATTAATCAGCAAAAAGGGAATCGCGACTAGTTGAGCGGTCGTTTTAAGCTTACCAACCATATGCACTGCCACGCTCTTTCCTGCGCCAAGCAAAGCCATCCATTCGCGCAAAGCGGAGATCGTAATCTCACGGCCAATAATGATGAGCGCTACCCAAACCTGTACACGATCCATATTCAACAAAACCAAAAGCGCGGCAGCAACAATCAACTTATCGGCAACGGGGTCTAAGAACTGGCCAAATGCGGATTCTTGTTTTAAGCGACGCGCCAAAAACCCATCCAACCAATCGGTAATAGCAGCGGAAACAAAAATAATTGCCGCAATTAAATTTTTCTCAAACGGGGTCAACCAAGAGTTTGGCAGATAAAAAACCGCCACAAGCAGCGGAATTGCCGCAACACGCAACCAGGTTAAAGCAATAGGTAGATTGAATGGCATTCGATAAGCATAAACCAAGTGGTATCGATACTCCTAGTGCAGCTGACGATAAATCTGCTCTGCTAGCGTTAAAGAGACGCCCTCAACGCTAGCAATCTCCTCAATACTGGCATTAGCAACCCCCTTGAGGCCTCCAAACCGGGCTAGCAGTTTCTGGCGACGCTTGGCACCAATACCTTCAATCTCCTCAAGGCGCGAGATGGTTCTTGCTTTAGCGCGTTTTGCGCGCATGCCAGTGATCGCAAAGCGATGTGCCTCATCTCGTATCTGAGCCACCAAAAGTAAAGCTGCACTATCGATACCTAAGTCCAATGCGGGACGTCCATCAGCAAAGATTAAAGTCTCTAACCCTACTTTACGCCCCTCTCCCTTAGCAACGCCAACAATCAATCCGATATCCATGCCAAATTCTGAAAGGACTTGGCGAGCCATTTCGACCTGACCTTTACCGCCATCAATCAAAATCACTTGCGGAATTTTTTCTATAGGCAACTCTTGGAAATTAGCATAGCGCCTTTGCAGCACTTGACGCATAGCCGCGTAATCATCGCCTGGTGTAATGTCGTTGATATTAAAACGTCGATACTCACCCGACTGCATCGCATTCTTGGCATACACCACACAAGATGCTTGAGTCGCCTCTCCAGATGTGTGGCTAATATCAAAACACTCAATTCGCAGTTGCTCAAGACTTTCTAGCTCTAAGCCTAAAACATCAGCCAAAGCACGTGCTCTTGCTAGCTGTCCGCCTGTCTCCACCAGACGCTTAGCCAGAGCAATCTTGGCATTGCCCTCGGCCATTGCCAACCAATGACGTCTCTGCCCCTGGGGTTGATGCAAGAATGTAATTTTTCTACCAGCCTGAGCATTCAATAACTCATGCAAATCCTCTGGGGGGGATTCATTCAATAAAGTCTGATCATCATTTGCTGTTTGTAGCGGATGATTCAAAACCAATACTGGTGGAATTAAATTTGTCCTTGCCTCATCTTCATGCTCCTCCAAATAATGCTGGGTAATAAAAGCTTCGAGAATCTCTGCAGGTGACGGCAATTCACCTGATGTAGTGCGCAAACCTTTGGGGAAGTATGCCCTATCCCCCAAGTGCCGACCTCCTCTGACCATTGCCAAATTCACGCAAACCATACCTTCCATTTGAGCCACGGCAATGATGTCTACATCCCCCTCGCCCTCTGCGACAGCATCCATTGCTTGCTGCTGCAGAACACTAGACAAGTCTGCGATGCGATCACGCAATACGGCAGCCATCTCAAACTCCATTGCCTCGCTGTGCTTATGCATCTCTTTCTCAAGCTCAGATAAGACCTGGCTGTGATCACCCTCCAAGAATCGAGTGGCCTGCGCTACATCTTGACCATACTGCTCCACGCTTAAACGCCCTACACAAGGAGCGCTACAGCGATGAATTTGATGGAGCAAACAAGGGCGACTGCGATTCTTAAAAACTGAATCCTCACAAGTCCTCAGGCGAAATACTTTTTGCAAGATTTGCACGCTATTACGAACTGCCCAACTATTGGGGAATGGCCCAAAGTAATGATTGCGCTTATCGACCTTCCCTCGATAAGAAGCCAGTCTTGGGAATTGGTGACCTGTTAGCATGACATAAGGGTATGACTTATCG
>CAZHWF010000084.1:0-5548 GCA_964536365.1 uncultured Polynucleobacter sp. | reverse complement strand
TCCCGAATCTGCAGCGCCGCCACGGCGAGACGGACAGCAACTACGTCCGCAGCCATGTAGGCAAGTTAGCTGATTCAATCTTGACGCCAAACAAAGTTTGGATCACCTGGAAGAGTCCGTCCAAAACTTTGGGTAAAGGAAAATATTGCTTTAATTCATTTTCTGAGAAGGAGTAACGCTCTTGCTTCAGTCGCTCAGAAGCAAATGCAACATCCCATGGCTCCAAGCCATCTACAATTGATAGTTCATTTTTGGCAAACTCGGAAAGTTCTTGCCAATCCTTGAGCGCAAATGGTTTTGCTTTCTGGGCAAAATTGGTTAAAAAGGAATCTACCTCCTCAACGCTATTGGCCATCTTTGGTGCTAAGCTGAGAGCCGCATAGTTTTTAAAGCCTAGCATCCGCGCTTTTTCATCGCGCAGTCTGAGCTGCTCGAGCATATTGTCTGTGTTATCCCACTCTAGCTTGCCCTTAGCGTACTGAGGTGCCAGCTCTGAAGCGCGGGTGACATAGGCCTCGTACATCAAGCGGCGCAACGCACGATTTTCTGAGTACTGCATGACTGGGTAGTAAGAAGGGAAGTGCAATGTGAATGCCCATCCTTGCAAATTCTTTTGCTGAGCGGTATCTGCGGCGGCTGCAACAACATCCTCGGGTAGACCCACTAGATCAGCCTTATCCGTTACAAGATGAACAAAGCTATCGGTAGCATCTAAAACATGATCAGAAAAAGCTTTGCTTAAAGTTGCCTGTTCATCCTGAATTTGGGCAAAACGAGGTTTGTCCGCATCGCTCAGCTCTGCGCCACCCAAGCGAAAATCGCGTAAGGAGTTTTCAATGACTTTCTTTTGAGCTGAACTTAGCTTTGCAAAGTCAGGAGATTTGCTGAGTTCTTTAAATTTCTTATAAAGGTCTAAATTCTGTCCAAGACTCGAAAAGAATGCGGTCACCTTGGGCAACATTGCGCCATAGGCGGCTCGTAATTCTGGTGTATCGGCAACGCTGTTAAGGTGAGAGATCACGCCCCAAGACCTACCTAAAGATTCGGTAGCGTCTTCTAGTGGCTCAGCTAATGCATCCCAAGATGCCGTTGTATTTGGATTTACTGCAAAATCCACTGCGTCCTGTGCATGCTTTAATAGATACTCAATTGCAGGTGCAATGTGCTCGGGTTTTACTTCAGAGTAGGCGGCAATGCCTCTTCCGAAAGTAACAAGAGGATTATTTTGTAAGGCTTGAGGTAGGGTCTTGGTAGGGGATGTAGTCATCCCTCTAGCTTAATGGACTGGGAGCAATTTTGCCAAAAGTCCCAGTCAAATCCTTAGTGCGGACTTAGTTAATGCTTGGCTGCCTTTTCGGCTGCTTCCAATGTATTCATCAGCAGCATTGTGATGGTCATAGGGCCAACGCCGCCTGGAACGGGGGTAATCCAGCCAGCAACGTATTTGGCTGTGTCGAAATCCACATCACCACACAACTTGCCATCTGGCAGTCGATTAATACCTACATCTATGACTACGGCACCATTTTTAACCATATCACCAGAGATCATCTTGGGTTTGCCGGTAGCAACTACCAAGATATCGGCATCTTTAGTGTGGTGTGCTAGGTCACGTGTTTTGCTGTTGCAGATAGTGACAGTTGCACCAGCTTGTAATAGCAACATGGCCATTGGTTTGCCTACAATATTGGATGCACCCACAATCACAGCACGTGCGCCACGAGTTGGATATTCAATGCTTTCTAAAATCTTCATGCAACCATAGGGAGTGCATGGTTTGAATTCTGGTTGGCCAACCATTAAAGCGCCAGCATTGGCAACGTGAAAGCCATCCACATCTTTTTCAGGAGCGATCGCTTCAAGCACGCGCTCAGAAGCAATATGTTCTGGTAATGGTAGTTGTACCAAGACGCCATGTATGGATGGGTCAGCATTTAGCGTTGCAATGCGAGCGAGCAATTCTTCTTCACCAAGGTCAGCCGAGTATCGTTCTAAAACAGAATGAAAACCAACATCCTCGCAAGCTTTGACTTTATTGCGGACGTATACCTGACTGGCGGGATTGTCGCCAACCACGATGACTGCTAAACCAGGTCTTGTGCCTTTTGCGGTAACGATAGCGCCACGAGCGGCAATTTCAGTACGTAGTTTTTTGGAAAGAGCGTTTCCATCCAATAGTTGAGCTGGCATTCAGAACCCTAGTATTTAATTTGGCTGTGGATCGGACAAAGCCAGGCGGAGGAGGTCTGCTACGGTATTCACGTTGAGCTTTTCCATGATATTGGCGCGATGAGCTTCAACCGTTTTAATGGAGATACCAAGATCATCTGCAATTTGTTTATTTAAGCGACCAGCAACAATGCGCTCAAGCACTTGACGTTCACGACCAGTGAGTTTACTGAGTAAGCTTTGTGTGATCTTGCGCTGACTCGCTTGTGAATAGTCAATGCGTGCTTTAGCAAGCATGCGATCTACTAGGCCGCAAAGATCATTTTCTTTAAATGGCTTTTCAATAAAATCCACGGCGCCACGTTTCATTGTGGATACCGCCATTGATACATCGCCATGACCAGTAATGAAGGCTACTGGCATTGGTAAATTTTCGCTAGTTAAGCGTTCCTGTAATTCCAGGCCAGACATGCCAGGCATGCGCACATCGAGAATGGCGCAAGAGATTGTAGATTTATCCGTGCTTTGTAAAGACTGCAAGAAACGCTCGGCGCTAGCGTGACAGCGAACCACATAACCATTGCTCTCTAGAAGCCAGGTAAGTGAGTCTCTAACTGCTTCGTCGTCATCGACGACGTAGACAACTTCAGCTTGATTTGGTTTTGCAGCAGCGCTTATGTTCATATCAGTTCTCGCGAGGTAATTCTTAAAATTCGATGTTAAACATTGCCCTTGGACTCAGGGGAATCCAAGGGTAGAAGTATTGTAAAGGTGCAGCCCACCAGCTTGGTCTGTTCTGAATCTTGGGTGTTGGTGGCCCAAAGCCTGCCATGATGGGATTCAATAATGGAGCGGCAAATATTGAGTCCCATACCCATGCCATCCGATTTGGTGCTAAAAAACGGCTCAAACATGCGTTCTAAGACGTTTTCCGGTATTCCGCCTCCAGAATCGGTGACCTGAATTCTAAGCATGGCGGGGAATATATTGGTGTCCAAATCCACCTTAATTTTGACGGGGGGTGCTGACCAGCGTGAGGAGAGGGGGTATGCCTCGCGCACGCTATCTAGAGCATTTTTGAGTAGATTTACTACCACCTGCAAAATAAGAACCGGATCAAGGTTAACAACTGGCAAATTTTCAGCAATCTCAGATTGAATGCTTAAACGATGGCGATGCGCCTCGATTTCAACTAGGCCGACCGCGTCATTAATAATTTCAGTAATGCTGGCCGCCTTGCGTTGAGGCTCGCTGCGTTTCACAAATCCTCGAATACGTTGAATGATGGTGCCAGCACGATGCGCTTGCTCCGATGCTTTTTCTAGTGCCGGCAAAATTTCTTTGGTGAGGCTAGGGTCGAGATTGCCGTCTAAACGTTTGACAACGCCCATGCAATAGTTTGATATTGCCGAGAGTGGTTGATTTAATTCGTGCGCCAATGATGAAGCCATTTCACCCATGGTCGTGAGTCGACTTGTAAATTGCATGCGCTCTTGTTGTTGCTGTACAAGTTCATCCGCCTCTTTGCGAGCGGTGATATCGGTTGCGATCAATAGCTGCGCGGCATGTCCATCGACCCACGGAATGAAGCGTCGTCTCACTTCAAACCATTGATTGCTGTCATCACTTAATTGAATTTCTTCTGACTCGGATTCTTGATACAGGAAAGAAGTTGGTATTCCAGGCGGGGAATCTTCTAAATCAGTAGCGATATCGCGCATGATGCTATTGGATTGCCCCCCAGCCAATTGAAAGTGACCCTTGGAATCGTCTCCAAAACGATCGCGATAAAAGCGATTGGCAAAGAGCAATTTATTGGTTTCCAAGGAGATTACCGAGACGGAGGCATCCAAACTCTCTAGAACGGTAGTGAAGCGTTCCTGGGATGCAGCTAATTCTTCACGAATCTTTTTCGGCTCAGAGATGTCAATTAAAGAGGTGACCCAACCAGTCTGTTTACCTTTTTCATTTATTAATGGGGCAATAAAAGTGCGTGTCTGAATTAAAGTGCCGTCGCGCCGGACGATCACACCCTCGATGCCTATCTTCATGCTGCCGCTGATATCAGACTTAAGAGCCCGATTCATTTTTTCCACTAACTCATCTCTACGGTTGTCGGGCCAGAAGGGGAAGGGCGGGGTAAGTCCTATTAGATCCTCAGAGCTCCAGCCCGTCATTTCGCAAAAGGCACGATTGACGTAGGTAATGCGCTTTTCCATATCGTGCGCCCGAATACCAACGGGTGTCGAGTTCTCCATTGCATTTCGGAAACTGGTTTCTGTGCGCAAGCTAGCCTCAGCCTCTTGGCGAACTTGCATCTGTTTTAAAACTGACCACAAGCTCCAGATCACAAATACAGATAAGCCAAGCACAACACCAATTAGCATTCTGAAAGTTAAATTGGTGGGCGGAGGATAAGTATCAATTCGTAAGGTGATATTTGGGCTAAGAACGCCGATATCTAAGCTCGTTTGATTGCTAAAGGCCCTTTTAGGTGTATTTCTATCCGAAGAAATAGCCAGCACTTTTTCGCTATCCGTGAGTAGGGTGAAACGGTACTGTGACATTAGCTCTACTGGAATCACATCCAATACACCCTGTGCTGTATACAGCGCAGCCAAAAATCCAACCACTTCACCACCAACGACATTTGGCACGACTTGCCAAAAAACAACCCTTCTCTCTGTGGAGATCGCTTGGTCTGGCGGAAGATTTAATGAGAGGAATTGACTAAATGCAGCGCGACTCGTAACTCTACTAAGTTCAGTGGTAGAAGCAAGACTGTCATTAATAATCTGCTCATTCCGCGTCTTGTTAATCCAATCCGTTTTTCCGCTGTCAGCGGGCGCCACCCATTGACGTTGATTTTTATCATCAAGCCAAATGATTTTGATGATTTCATGATTATTTGTAACCAGATCTTCCGCTTGTTCTTTGGCTATTTGCCTTAGCTTGATCTGGTCTTCACTTGCTGCCATTTCTCGATTAATGGTGCTAAGAGCTTCGTAATTATTTGCAAAACGAGTTTGAATTCGTTGCTTTGCAAATGAGAGCTCTCGAAATAGAGCGGCTTCTTGTTGGTTCTTTTCCTGCAAATGCAGGGTCCCCAAAATAATTCCCATCACTGCAGTGAAAAGAACAATCGCTAGAAGCGGGGTGTAAACGAGCCTAAATCCCCGTATTTTGCGCAACCATCTAAATGGGCTCAGGATTAGGCTGGAAAAGGGCGTCAATTTCATGAATACAAAGCATTTTGCCTTACTTGATTGCAGATTAATGTGATTTTTAATCCTTGACTAAGTGTTTAATTGCAGCGCAATAAAATACCACATTATGAGAAATATTATCATTATGTGGAAAATTGCTTGTTTACACCCAT
>CAZHWF010000083.1:0-5588 GCA_964536365.1 uncultured Polynucleobacter sp. | reverse complement strand
TTTCAGTAATGCCTCAATTTTATCTTCCCGGACCATGGGAATCCCAAAAGCCAACCACCCTCACACCCGAGGTTGCCCACCATTTGCGTGTTCGACGCATCCAGACCGGGGAATTCTTCCCAGTATTTGATGGAAAAGGCCAGGTTGCCAAGGGGGAACTCCTCTCTTTGAGCGGAAAAACAGGTCAAGTTCAGCTAACCGACATCCGCAAAGATACCCACCGCGAGACCTCTTACGCCATTACCCTGGCCCAAGGACTAGCTGGCGGCGACAAAATGGACTGGATTGTCGAAAAAGCGGTTGAGACTGGCGCCCAAAATATTGCCCCAATGCAATGTGAGCGCTCTATTCTCAAACTCACTCGTTCAAGTGATGCTGAGCGTGCCCAAAAACGGCTTGCTCACTGGGAAGGCATTATTCAAGCGGCCTGTGAACAATGCGATCGCACTGTCTTGGCCAGCCTGGAGCCTATCCAAACTTTTGAGGGCTATTTAAAGGCGACTCCAAAACCAGCCCTCAAGCTCCTGTTAAGTCCCGATGCCACCAAAAGCTTGTATTCAGTGCTCATAGAGAATGAACCTCAGGATGTTGTACTAATGATTGGTCCCGAAGGTGGTCACTCTCCAGAAGAAGAGGCTCAGGCAGAGGCTGCGGGCTATCAATTGGTTTCCTTGGGTGAGCGCGTGCTGAGAACAGAAACGGCTGGTGTGGTGGGTATTACAGCGGTTCACAGCGTGTGGAACCCTGAAATGCAAAATCGCCTCAAGTAGAGGCGATTTACGTAACTTCTAAGACTTTTGCTGTTAGGCGAAAGAATAGAAGACGCGATATGGGGTGCGGCGCTCAGCCCAGAAATCAACTGCATCACGGAAAACGTCTAAAAGTGTTTCACGCGCTTCTTTGTCGAACTTCTGAGTACAAGGCAAGCCTTCAAGCACTACAACAAAGCCAGGCTGTGGGCCAGACTTGTCAACCGTAGTAGTCAAAGCATCCAACAAAGGATCGTAGTTTTTTGCCTGCTGCTTAGTAAACGTGTAAGCAATCGCAATAGATTCCAAAACCTCACCCTTAGTCATTGCATTGGCGCAATTAGCATAAATGAAGTGTTGACCCAACTCTGTAGCCGCTTCCTGTAAATCAGGAGTGCGGAAAGCACGAATCGATTGCACGATATTAGGGCGCACACTGCGGAACATTGCCGGCGGTCCGGCATCGCGAACGGCCAAAGCGGCACGCCAAGAAGCTGTCACTTTTTTCCCCGAAACTTGATTAGCTGCATAGGTTTGTAAACGAGATAAACCGCCTTCAGCATAAATATTGGCAGCGGATGACTCAGTTTCAAGTCGATCATTGCTATCCCAACTTTCAGCGCGGCTATGTTCTTCGAAGCTGGCTGTATTGCTGTTTTCAGAGCGATTATTCATGATGGGTGCTAGGTTACCCGTAACACGCCATCAAATCAAGCCCAAATACAGTGCATTTTATGTAAAGCACTGATTTATATAGAAATAATTTATGTAAGTTATTGCTAACTTACATAAATTACAGGGCCCTACAGCCCCCTATAGACCCCTACAGACACCTTAAGAGATGCCTCTTGCGTTGCTTGCAGCCTCTACAACGGCCAAAGTAGTCACATTCACAATGCGGCGAACGGTAGCTGCCGGAGTCAGAATGTGGATTGGTTTCGCAACACCTAATAACAATGGACCGATAGCAATTCCATTACCCGCCGCAGTTTTTAACAAGTTATAAGAAATATTAGCTGCATCGATATTTGGCAGAACCAACAAATTCGCATCGCCTTTTAATGGGGATGAAGTTACTGTGGTCGCACGAATCGTTTCATCTAAAGCGCTATCGCCATGCATCTCACCATCAACCTCTAAAGTTGGATCCGCTTTTTGGAGCAATGCCAACACTTCACGCATTTTGACTGCGGAAGGTGCATTACTAGAACCAAAATTGGAATGAGAAAGCAAAGCAACTTTAGGAACTAATCCAAGTTTTCTCATTTCGCTAGCGGCCATCAAAGTAAGCTCCGCTAATTCGCATGCACTTGGATCAATGTTGATATGTGTATCGACTAAGAATACCTGACGACCTGGCAAAATTAATCCAGACATTGCGCCATAAACATTAGCTCCTGGCTCGCGACCAATCACTTCGTCAACATACTTTAAGTGCGTAGCTAAATTTCCAACAGTGCCAGAGATCATGCCGTCGGCCATACCTTTTTGAATCATCAAGCTGCCGATCAAGCTATTGCGGCGACGGACTTCCAGCTTAGCAAATGACTGGGTGACACCCTTACGCTCGGTAAAACCAAGATAGGTTTGCCAGAAATCACGGAAACGGGAATCCTTCTCTGGATTGACAATCTCGAAGTCCTCTCCAGACTTCATGCGTAAACCAAACTTCACAATACGATGCTCAATCACTGCTGGACGACCAATCAAAATTGGTGTGGCAAGGTGCTCATCGATAATGATTTGCACAGCACGCAATACGCGCTCATCCTCTCCTTCGGCAAACACAATGCGTTTTTGATTTGCGGGCACGCGCTTAGCAATGCTAAAGAGCGGCTTCATCAAAGTACCGGAGTGGTACACAAATTGTTGCAGCTGATTTCGATATGCATCGAAGTCTTTAATTGGACGGGATGCAACACCATCATCCATCGCCGCTTTCGCGACCGCAGGAGCAATCACCGTAATCAAACGAGGATCAAATGGTTTTGGAATTAAATACTCAGGGCCAAATGAAAGGTTTTCAATGCCGTAGACCGAAGCTACTACCTCGCTCTGCTCGGCCTGCGCCAGCTCGGCCACAGCCTTTACCGCCGCCACTTCCATGCCACGAGTAATCGTGGTTGCACCCACGTCTAAGGCGCCGCGGAAGATGAATGGGAAACAGAGAACGTTATTGACTTGATTTGGATAATCAGTTCGACCAGTTGCCATTACGGCATCAGGACGAACCGCTTTTACTTCTTCAGGCAAGATCTCTGGCGTCGGATTTGCTAAGGCGTAAATCAAAGGACGATCTGCCATCTTCTTGACCATGTCCTGCTTGAGTACACCACCAGCAGAAAGACCCAAGAAAATATCTGCACCAGCAATAACTTCATCCAAAGTACGTAAATTTGTTTCTTGGCAGAACGGCTCCTTCTCAGGATCCATCAACTCTTTACGTCCTTTGTATGCAACACCAGCTAAGTCCGTAACCCAAATGTTCTTGCGTTGGATACCAAGATCAACCAACAAATCCAAACAAGCTAACGCGGCTGCGCCAGCTCCTGAGGTAACGAGTTTTACGTCTTCTACTTTCTTGCCTACTACCTTCAAACCGTTGAGGATAGCGGCTGCAACCACAATTGCTGTACCGTGCTGATCATCATGAAAGACTGGAATCTTCATGCGCGCTTGTAACTTACGCTCAACCACAAAACAATCTGGAGCCTTAATGTCTTCTAAATTAATACCGCCAAAGGTTGGTTCTAACGCAGCAATAATTTCAACTAACTTATCGGGATCGTTTTCATTGACTTCAATATCAAACACATCAATGCCAGCGAATTTTTTAAAGAGAACCGCTTTGCCCTCCATCACTGGCTTACTGGCTAGCGGTCCAATATTTCCCAATCCTAAAACAGCAGTGCCATTGGTAATCACGCCAACCAAATTTCCTTTGGCGGTGTATTTAAAAGCATTCGCTGGATCTTTAACAATTTCTTCGCATGGCGCGGCAACACCTGGTGTGTAAGCAAGCGCTAAGTCTCGTTGATTGGTAAGTTGTTTTGTAGGGGCAATTTCAATTTTGCCCGGAGTAGGAAGCTCATGATATTGAAGTGCCGCACTTCTTAAGGCTGCAATTTGTTGCTCTTTATTATTTTCTTTGCTCATCCACTAACTCACTAAGTTCCGTCTTCTCTACCTAAGACTCTAAGACTGTTAAGAGCTTAATTCTATTCCTCTCGGGCATTGAGTTCTCAACAGCCATAAAATGGGGCATGTCTTCCCTTTCCAAGCCTCTGGGTGAATTTGGCCTGATTGAGCGTTTTTTTAAAACGCACGCTGATTCTTTGCGTACCGAGACTGATCAATCCATTGCTCTAGGCATTGGCGATGACTGCGCCCTCATCAAACCACCAGCAAACGAAGAAATCGCCATTACTAGCGATATGCTGGTCGAAGGAAGGCATTTTTTTAAAGGGGCTAACCCCGAGTTATTGGCCCGCAAAGCCCTAGCAGTCAACCTTTCTGACCTTGCGGCCATGGGCGCAAAGCCCTTGGGCTTCACATTGGCAATTGCACTGCCCGACCTAGAAGAAGCTTGGCTAGAAGAGTTCTCTAAAGGTCTTTTTGCTATCTCCAAAGAATATGCATGCCCTCTGATTGGTGGCGACACTACAGCAGGGCCGCTAACAATCTCGATTACCGCCATCGGATCCATGCCTTCTGGAAAAGCCAAACGTAGATCAGGGGCAAGAGTAGACGATGACATTTGGGTATCAGGAACTGTAGGCGATGCAAGACTCGCTCTTGCTGCACTGCGTCATGAAATTTCTCTTTCTGATGAGGATTTGGAACTCATTGAGCATCGCTTACACCAACCAACCCCTAGACTTGCGCTGGGGGTTCACTTGCGGGACATCGCCAATTCCGCTCTAGATATATCTGATGGCCTGTTAGGTGATTTGCACCACATATTGCAACAATCGCAGGTTGATGCGCAGATTCAATTAAACACATTACCCAAGTCCTCCACACTTCAAAAGCAAGAGCCCTCTATTCAAAATCAATTTGCGGCATGCGGCGGCGACGATTATGAAATTTGCTTTACTGCGAACCCAAGTCGACGCATCGAGATTCAAGCCCTCAGCAAATCACTTAATTTACCCATCACATTGATTGGCAAAATAGTCGATAAGAAAAATACTGAAGCAAAAATACATCTGATTAATGAATCAGGCGAATTACTAAACGACGCTCAAGCGGCGCCTTTTCTAAAATCTTTTGATCACTTTGCGTCATGACTGATATCTCGCATTCTGCCGAAGTGAAACCAACATTCAAGTGGGTCTTTCAAACCGCCAGCCGAACTATCGCCTTTGGCTTTGGGAGCGGCTTAAGCCCTATAGCTCCAGGGACTGCCGGCACCCTCTGGGCTTGGGCGGCGTTCTTAGTGGGTGAATATTTTTTTAGTACAGAAGATTTTTTCTGGATGATTGGTGGCGGTATTTTGCTTGGCTGCTGGATCTGCGGTTATGTCAGCGAAGAATTAGGTAAAAAAGATTTTGGCGGAATTGTTTGGGATGAAATCGTCGCTTTCTGGCTAGTGCTCATTTTCATCATGCCAACAACAATTTGGATGCAAGCTATTGCATTTGCCCTCTTTCGTTTTTTTGATGCTGTCAAACCAGGCCCCATTGGAATAATTGATCGGCACTTTAAAAATATGGGTGGCAACATCACACAGAGATCAACTTATCCACAGATCATCTGGCGCGGATTTGGCATTATGGTTGATGATCTTGCTGCTGCGTTTTGCACGCTCCTAGTCATCGCCTTAATACAGTTTCTGAG
>CAZHWF010000082.1:0-5729 GCA_964536365.1 uncultured Polynucleobacter sp. | reverse complement strand
ATTAGCTTTTATTGGCATCTTCAATGTAAAGGCAATATGCGTGAGGCAGCCGCTTTCTACCGTTAATGCTCTTACTCCTTTAGACGGTCGTTATGCCGGAAAACTGGATGCTTTGCGTCCTTGGCTCTCCGAAGCAGCTTTTATGCGCCAACGGGTTTTTGTGGAAATTCATTGGCTTTTGGCTTTGGCTGCTGCTGGACTGCCTGATGTTCCAAAAATTAATGCTGCTGACGAGGCCTTTTTGCTTGCATTGCCAGAGAATTTTTCAGATGCTGACGCGCAGCGCATTAAAGATATCGAAGCCGTAACCAATCACGATGTGAAGGCGGTTGAGTATTTTTTAAAAGAGAAGGTTGCCGGCCGTCCTGACCTATTAAAGGCGAGCGAGTTTATTCACTTTGCTTGCACATCAGAAGACATTAACAATACTTCACATGGTTTGATGTTGCGCGGGGCGCGTGACGAGGTATTACTGCCGCAACTCAGAAAAGTTCATTCAGTCTTGACTGACCTAGCGATCGAGCACGCCAAAGTGCCTTTACTATCACGTACGCATGGTCAACCAGCTTCTCCAAGTACTCTAGGTAAGGAGATTGCCAATATTGCAAAGCGTTTAGAGCGCGCCATTGATGCGATTGCGGCTGTCCCGCTGCTTGGCAAGATGAATGGCGCTGTTGGTAACTACAATGCACATTTATCCGCATACCCTGATTTCGATTGGGAAAATTTTTCCAAGAATGTGGTTGAAAAGCGCTTGGGTTTAACTTTCAATCCGTACACCATTCAGATTGAGCCACATGATGGCATGGCGCAACTCTTTGATGCGATCGCTCGCGCCAACACGATTCTTTTGGATATGGATCGTGATTTCTGGGCCTACATCTCCGTTGGTTACTTTAAGCAGCGCACTAAGGCGGGTGAGATTGGCTCTTCTACGATGCCCCATAAGGTGAATCCAATTGACTTTGAAAACTCCGAAGGTAATTTGGGTGTAGCCAATGCTTTGCTTCGTCATCTTGCTGAAAAGTTGCCTATTTCTCGTTGGCAACGCGACCTTACCGATTCCACCGTATTGCGTAATCTAGGCCCCGCATTTGGGCATAGCGCGTTGGCCTATGACAGTGCTTTGCGCGGACTTGGCAAGTTAGAGGTGAATTTACCCGCCATTGCCGCGGATTTGGATGCTTGTTGGGAAGTATTGGCTGAACCAGTACAAACCGTAATGCGTCGTTATGGTATTGAGAATCCATACGAGCAATTAAAAGAATTAACGCGTGGTAAGGGTATCAATCAGGCGGATTTACAAACCTTTATTCGTGGTTTGAGTATTCCTGACGATGCTAAGGCGCGTTTATTAGAGATGACACCATCCTCTTATTTAGGCAAGGCGGTCGAGTTGACCGAACGTCTCAAAAAGTGAGTTTGACTACGAATTCAGAATACGGGGCGCGTCCTCGGATCTGGTTTGCTGTTTATCAACTGCTCTGGCATCTTTTGTTGCCATTCGCATTTATTCGCCTGGCATGGCGTGCTCATCATTCCATTTCGTATTTGCATTACATCCCTGAGCGTCTGGGCTTTGGTTACAACGAGTCTATTACTCAAGGGGCAATCTGGATTCATGCAGTATCTGTTGGCGAGACTCGAGCCGCACAACCTTTGATTGAAGCTTATTTAGCCAGAGGTGAGTCGATTCTTCTAACGCATATGACCCTAAATGGGCGGCGTACAGGCAAGCAATTGTTTGCAAAAGAAATCGCCTCAAGAAAGGTTCGCCAAGTCTATTTACCATATGACCTTTGGTGGTCTGTAGATCATTTTTTAAAATCGTTTAGACCCAAATTTGGGCTCTTTATGGAAACCGAAGCTTGGCCAACGGTAGTTTTTCGTTGCAAGGAAATTGGTTTGCCTTTGTTTTTGGTCAATGCACGTTTATCTGAGAGAAGCGCTCGTCGCGTTAATCGCTTTGGTCAAGCGGGGCGCGCGTTGTTTCAGGCGTTTGCAGGAATTCTTGCGCAAACCGAGTTTGATGCTCAGCGTTATCGTGGCCTAGGCGCTCAGAATGTTGAGATTGTTGGCAATGTAAAGTTTGATGTTGCTCTTGATCAAGCTCTGGTACAGCAAGGCAAGCAATGGCAGCGAGATTTGCATGCGACCAATCGACTCATGGTTTGTGCTGCCAGTACGCGTGATGGCGAGGAGGCAATCATTCTGAAGGCATGGAAAGATCTGCTCCTAAGCAATGCTTTTGCAAATCTACCTTTACTGTGTTTGGTTCCGCGCCATCCAGAGCGTTTTACCGAGGTAGCAGAACAGATTAGTGGCGCTGGTTTACGTTTTCGTCGGCGTAGTGAGTGGGTTAATTCCCCAAGTCAGTGCAGTGATCTAGATGTAATTTTGGGCGACTCGATGGGTGAGATGCCGATGTATTACAGCGCCTCTGACTTAGTCATCATGGGGGGTAGTCTTTTGCCATTTGGCGGTCAAAATTTGATTGAGGCTTGTGCGGCCGGCTGCCCTGTTTTGCTTGGTGATCATACCTATAATTTTCAACAAGCCGCCTTGGATGCAATTGAGGTGGGTGCAGCGAAACGCATAGGTGGCGAGTTGCTTTTAGGTGGATCAATAGCCTTAATGCAAGCCTTAAAAGAATTACTTCTTAATACTGCTGAGCTCGCAAAGATGAGTGCAGCCGCTAAGTGCTACTCAATTGAACATCAAGGGGCAACTAACCGAATCCTGGTCGCCCTTGATCAACAACTGTCTATTTCTTAGACCCGCGCCCCGTAGTTGGGATCATCTTGACGAGCGTTATCGTCAGGCTTCTTGTCGCCCTTCACCAAATCTTCCCGAGTAACGCCAAGCCACATTGCTAGAGCTGCCGCAACGAAGACGGAAGAGTAAATGCCGAACAAAATACCGATTGTTAGCGCCAATGCGAAGTAGAAGAGCGTTGGGCCACCAAAAATGAGCATTGCTAAAACCATCATTTCAGTACTGCCGTGAGTGATGACGGTACGGCTGATGGTGCTGGTGATGGCGTTATCAATAATTTCCCTGGTATTCATCTTGCGGTATTTGCGGAAGTTTTCGCGTATACGGTCAAAGATCACCACAGATTCGTTTACAGAGTAGCCCAGTACAGCAAGCACTGCCGCCAATACCGAGAGCGAGAACTCCCATTGGAAGAATGCAAAGAAGCCCAAGATAATGACTACGTCATGTAAGTTCGCGATGATGCCGGCAACCGCAAACTTCCACTCAAAGCGGAAAGAGAGGTAAACGACAATGCCGATGATCACAAAAATCAGGGCTTTTAAGCCATCCATTGCGAGCTCTTGACCAACCTGAGGGCCAACAAACTCAACACGTTGTAGTTTCACCCCAGTTGATGCGGGATCTAATGCTTGCATTACGGCGTTGCTTTGATCGGCTGAAGAGATTAACTTGCCTTGCGCATCCTTTTGTAAAGGCAGGCGAATCATGACATCACGTGAGCTCCCAAAGTTCTGAATTTGGGTATCGGCATAGCCGAGTTTCTCAACATTAGAACGAATGGAATACAGTGGTGCGGCTTGTGGATAGCTTACCTCCATCACCGTGCCGCCGGTAAATTCAATGGATAGATGCAAGCCGTTATGCCAAAGGAAAAAGACTGCTGCTAAAAATGTGATTAAAGAAATCGCATTGAGCACCAATGCATGGCGCATGAAAGGAATATCTTTTTTGATGCGGAAAAATTCCATGACTTATTTCTCCTGTGGGCGCCAAACTTGGCCGATAGCGAGTTTCTGAATCTTCTTATGTCTGCCATACCAGAGGTTGACAAGACCACGTGAGAAGAAGACAGCGGAGAACATTGATGTCAGAATGCCTAGGCAGTGAACTACTGCGAATCCTTTAATTGGACCCGATCCAAAAGCCAATAACGCAAGACCAGCAATCAAGGTTGTAACGTTAGAGTCCAAAATGGTTGCCCAAGCTTTATCAAAACCAACAGCAATGGCTGTTTGTGGAGAGGCGCCATTACGCAGCTCTTCACGAATACGCTCATTAATCAAAACGTTTGAGTCAATCGCCATACCTAAAGCCAAGGCCATCGCGGCAATGCCTGGCAAGGTGAGGGTTGCTTGCAGCATCGAAAGTACGGATATGAGTAAAAGCAAGTTGACGGCTAAAGCAACAACTGAGAATGTACCAAACAACAGGTAGTACGCAATCATGAAAATAGCAATGGCACCAAAACCGATCAAGAGTGATTTAAAGCCTTTTTCAATATTTTCAGCACCGAGACTTGGTCCAATCGTACGCTCTTCAATGATTTCCATTGGTGCCGCCAGTGAACCGGCTCGCAATAATAAGGCTAAGTCGTTAGCGCTTTCGGTAGTTGGTTGCCCGGTTATTTGAAACTTAGATCCAAACTCGCTTTGAATGGTGGCGATCGTGAGGACTTCACCTTTACCTTTTTCAAACAAGATCATACCCATGGGCTTGCCAATGTTTTCGCGAGTTACTTCTTGCATGACGCGACCGCCAGCAGCATCAAGGGAAATATTTACTGCGGGACGTTGGTTTTGGTCAAAGCCTGCGCTTGCATCAGTAATGCGATCACCACTAAAAATCACTGACTTTTTAAATACACCAAGGCGATTTTCGCCAAAGCGGAATGTGTCCATACCTGGAGGTGGAGTTTCACCTAATCCAATAGTGGAAACCAAGGGGTCTGCTAAACGCGCCTCAAGGGTTGCCGTGCGACCGATGATATCTTTTGCGCGCGCTGTATCTTGAACGCCTGGCAATTGCACCACAATCCGTTCAGCGCCTTGTTGCTGAATCACTGGTTCTTTAACAGCCAATTCATTTACACGCTTGTTTAGCGTGATGATGTTTTGTTTAACGGCGTTATCTTGAATTTCTTTCAAGGCCGCTGGTTTAAATTCGCCAACTAATTTTGGTGAGAGGCCAGTAGGCTTTACTTGCCAGGTTAGTTCAGGTTGGGCTGTCATCAATACTGATCGCGCTGCTTCAGCATCGGCGGTGCTACCGAAGTTGATGGAAATAAAGTCAGCACCACGCTCAATGCCTTGTTGACGAATATTCTTATCGCGTAATTGACTGCGGATATCAGTAGCTAAAGAAGTTACTTTCTTTTGTACCGCGCCCTTCATGTCTACCTGCAGAAGGAAGTACACGCCGCCACGTAGGTCAAGGCCTAATGGCATTGGCAGCGCATTAATTGCGTTGAGCCAACCGGGTGTATTGGATAAAAGATTTAATGCAACGGTGTAATTAGGCTCGTTTTGATCAACATTCAGTTTTTGCTGCAGAAGATCGCGAGCGCGCAACTGAATATCGGTGTTATTAAAGCGAATTTTAATGGAGCCTACATTACCTGCAACTTCAAAGAAGATGCCAGTGTTATTAATATTTGCATCAGTCAGAATTTTTTCTACCCGTGCCTGCGTTGCCAAATCAACCTTAATGGTTGGTTTGGCAGACGAGACTTGAACCGCTGGGGCCTCACCATATAAGTTGGGTAATGAATATAGTCCACCAATGAGTAATGCAACGGCGATGACTAAATACTTCCAGAGAGGGTAGCGATTCATATTGAGATACTTTTAAACAAACAAACTGACAAACAAATTAAGTCAATGCATTAAGCGGACTTTAATGTGCCTTTTGGCAATACAGTGGTGATAGCACCTTTTTGCATTTGCACTTCTGTA
>CAZHWF010000081.1:0-5846 GCA_964536365.1 uncultured Polynucleobacter sp. | reverse complement strand
TGTTGCGCAATTCGTTCAAGGGAGCAGCTTCGGCTGCTCCTTTTTTTCCGACATTGCTTGATCAGATGCCCAATGCCATCGTGGTATTTGAGGCTGAGACCCAAAAATTGGTCTATGTGAACCCAGCTGCCGAGTCAGCCTTGGATCTTTCACGTAAATCACTTGAGGGGCAAACTGTGCATCATTTATTCGGTCATAGCGCGGCATTAAGCGACATGATTGGCGAAGTGAAGTTAGGGCACATTCATGCTCAGCGCCAAGAAATGGTTCTTCACTCTTTGCCGGGAAGTATTCACCAAGAAACTATACCGGCGCATGTCGTAGTGGCGGCCTTGGAAGATCCCACCCTCATCATGATGGAGTGGTTTCCGATCGATCAGCAATTGCGAAGCGAGCGCGATGAACGTGTCACGCAGCAAGTTGAAGCAAACAAACAATTAATGCGCAACTTAGCGCATGAGATTAAAAATCCTCTTGGCGGAATTCGGGGGGCGGCTCAGTTACTAGAGTTTGAGTTGCCGGAAAAAGGTTTGCGTGAATACACTCAAGTGATTATTAAAGAGTCTGATCGTCTACAGACCTTGGTTGATCGACTATTAGCGCCGCATCGCAAGGCCCATGTGATGGAAACCTTTAATGTGCATGAGGCTTTAGAGCGGGTTCGTAGTCTAGTACTAGCGGAGTTTCCTAAAGGGCTCAAAATTATTCGTAACTATGACACTAGCTTGCCTGATGTCTTGGGGGATCGCGAGCAGTTGATCCAGGCGGTGCTAAATATTGTGCACAATGCAGCCCAGGCGCTTTCGGAAGAGATTCGTAGTGGTGTTGCGCAGATTGAATTAAAGACCAGGGTCGCGCGTTCGGTCACGATTGCCAAGCATCGTTATAAGTTGGCAATGGATCTGCATGTCATTGATAACGGTCCAGGCATTCCACAGGACATGATAGAACGCATTTTCTTCCCACTGGTTTCGGGTAGGGAGGGTGGCAGTGGTCTAGGCCTTACTTTAGCCCAAACATTCGTTCAGCAGCACCAGGGTTTTATTGCATGCGATAGCCGTCCTGGACGCACCGATTTTCATATTCAAATCCCGTATCGTAGGCAGGAGAAAACATCATGAAACCAATTTGGATCGTCGATGATGACCAATCAATTCGTTGGGTCCTAGAAAAAGCCTTGTCACGAGAGAATATCCCGCACAAAAGCTTTTCCAATCCAAATGATGTTCTTAATGCTTTAGAGAAAGACTCTCCTCAAGTATTAATATCGGACATCCGTATGCCCCGTGGTAATGGCTTGGATCTCTTGCAGCATGTAAAGGCAAGTCACCCACATTTGCCAGTTATTATCATGACTGCGTATTCTGACTTGGACTCTGCCGTATCCTCATTTCAAGGTGGTGCTTTTGAGTACCTCACCAAACCCTTTGATGTGGAAAAAGCGGTTGAGTTGATTCATCGCGCGGTCGAAGAAGGCAATCGCAATGACTCAGGCGCCAAAGAGTTGACCGCGTGGCGACAAGATGCCACCGAAATCATTGGGCAAGCGCCTGCCATGCAGGAAATCTTCCGCGCTATTGGTCGTTTGTCGCAATCAAATGCAACCGTATTGATTACAGGTGAATCAGGAACTGGTAAGGAGTTGGTTGCGCATGCCCTGCATAAACATAGTCCATGCGCCAAAGGCCCATTTGTTTCTTTAAGCACTTCTGCGGTTCCTAAAGATTTGCTCGAATCGGAATTGTTTGGTCATGAGCGGGGTGCTTTTTCAGGGGCTCTGACTTTGCGTCGTGGACGTTTTGAGCAAGCGGATGGAGGTACCTTATTTTTGGGTGAAGTTGCCGATCTTCCATTTGATCTGCAAACTCGTCTACTGCGCGTCTTATCGGACGGCCATTTCTACCGCATTGGTGGTCAGGACCCGATCAAGGTCAATGTACGCGTCATTGCTTCTACCCATCAAAACCTGGATGCTAGGGTAGCTGCCGGACTTTTCCGCGAAGACTTATTGCATCGCTTAAACGTTATTCGCCTACGCATGCCTTCTTTGCGTGAGCGTAGCGAAGATATCTCAATGTTGGCAAGACATTTCATGCTCAGTTGCGCGAAATCGTTGGGTGTCGAGCCTAAGAAATTATCGGATGAAGTTTTAAAAGAGATCAGCGCAATGCCATTCCCAGGTAATGTTCGACAATTGGAGAACTTGTGTCACTGGTTAACGGTTATGACGCCAGCCAATGTAATTGGTTTAAGCGATCTTCCTGCGGATATTGTCGCTGAGGCTAGCGAGCAACCGGTCATCATTCAAGGCGATTCATCTCCCAATACTCTCTTGTCAGCAAACAAGAATAATTCAGCGGATTGGGAGAGTGGTTTGGGGCGTCTGGCCGCCAAGATGTTGCAAGATGGTGATGCGAATGTATTCGATGTTTTAACTACACGCTTTGAAAAAGCAGTTTTGCAAGCAGCATTAGAGGTGACTCGCGGCAGAAGGGTGGAGGCTGCCCAGCGCCTTGGTATTGGCCGCAATACAATTACCCGCAAGCTTCAGGAGTTGGGAATCGATGACTGATTCAGTGCGCATAGCCGCGTGGAATGTGAACTCATTAAAGGTGCGCCTTCCACAAGTTCTGCGATGGTTGCAGGATCAAGAAAAAGCTAAGCAAGCAATCGATGCGCTTTGTCTGCAAGAATTAAAACTCACGGATGATAAGTATCCCCATCAAGAGCTAGAAGCTGCGGGGTATTTAAGCTTGGCCGCAGGTCAAAAGACTTATAACGGCGTGGCC
The DNA here is from genome assembly GCA_964536365.1 of uncultured Polynucleobacter sp. Lineage (GTDB taxonomy): Bacteria > Pseudomonadota > Gammaproteobacteria > Burkholderiales > Burkholderiaceae > Polynucleobacter. The sequence goes on along the minus strand of CAZHWF010000081.1, from coordinate 3,057 downwards.
ATCATTGTGCGCAAGGCGGCTCTAGCGCCGATTGCTTCTGATATGGCAACCAGTTTTCTAAAGCCCATCAGAAACATTCCAAACTTCGAAGATGAACAGCAGAGAATCTTAGCTGCCACGATTCCTTTTGTGGGAACCCAGCCAATCAGGTTGGTCTCCGCATATTTTCCAAACGGACAATCGCCTGATAGCGATAAATTCATATACAAGCTTAGTTGGCTTAAGGCCTTACAAACTTGGTTAGGTGAAGAACTCCAGCAGAACTCACGTTTAGCTTTGCTGGGAGACTTCAATATTGCGCCTACCGATGTTGATGTGCACGATCCGTCTAAGTGGGTCGGGCAGAACTTGGTTTCCCCCGAGGAGCGTAAAGCCTTTCAAGAGTTACTTGAATTAGGCTTAACGGACTCTTTTAGAATGTTTGAGCAGCCACCAAAAACCTTTAGCTGGTGGGACTATCGCATGATGGGTTTTAGAAGAAATGCCGGCCTGCGCATCGATCACATCCTTCTCAGTGAAGCGCTTAAGGAAAAGTGCAGTGCTAGCCTAGTAGATAAAGAGCCCAGAACATGGGAGCAGCCTTCTGACCATGCTCCTGTGATTGCGACCATTAGAAAAGTTTAGAGAAGTTTCACAATTATTTAGTTTCATGTTTAATATAGAATTTCTAGAATCCATTGCCACCATACAATTATGAAAAAATTCACTCGTCTTTCGGTTTTAGCACTCGGCACTGCCTTTGGAGTTTTATCTAAAGCTGTATTTGCTGATCCTCCGGTACAGCCGTTTTATGCGGCCGTGATGAAGATGGCCCCCGAAGGTAAATTGGGGCAAGTGATCAAGCAGGAAAAAATAGACACTTCTGTCAAAGGTGCTCAAGCGTGGAAGATTGCCTATATTTCATCTGATGTCCAAGGGCGCAAAACCATTTCAACCGGCCTTGTAGTTGCGCCAGTTGGACAGGCTCCCGCAGGTGGTCGTCCAGTAATGACATGGGCACATGGCACAACAGGCGCAGCGCAAAATTGTGGTCCATCTCAAGTTCTTGATCCTGTGGTTCCCTTGAATGAATATTTCTTGGTGGGTGGAAATTCTTGGACGGATTATGGAATTCCAGCAGTGGAAGAATTTATTAAAGAAGGTTATGTAATTGTTGCAACGGACTACCAAGGCTTAGGTGGCGGTGGAAGACATCAATATGGCGTTGCTGCAACGAATGGTTTAGATACACTGAACGCAGCCCGAGCGGCGGTCTCGATGAAAGAAACTGGCGCCAATAAAAAAACCTTAGTTTATGGTTGGTCTCAAGGCGGTGGAGCAGCTATTGCCTTGGCGGGCATGCCTGAACACATTAAGCAAACAGGTACTGCAGCCGATAACTTGGATATTGTTGGGTTTGTAGCGTTGGCTCCGCAAGATATCTCGATTCTTGCGCCAACAGGAAAGCTTGATCAAGCTGCTGCTGATAAGTACTTCCAGGGTTTGCTAAAGATGTTCTCTGATAACGTCTTTAATTTCACCCATGCAACCATGTATTTCTGGGGATCCCAGGCTGCCTTTCCTAATTTGAAGTTATCTGATGTCTTCACTGATGAGGGCGTTAAGGTAGCTAATGATATCTATAGCAATAAGTGTATGCATGCAGCTAGTGACACATTTAATTTTAACTATGGATCGAACTTTACTAGCTTAATTAAGGCTACCCCCACCAATACTATTGCTTGGGCGCAGTCAATGCTCAAGGGTGGTGTGCCCGTTGTAAAACCGGTGGCGCCGGTGCAGATCTACTTTGGATCAAAGGATACTGCTGTCCCTCCAATGATGCATAAGTTATACCAAGAGCAAACTTGCAAGATTGGTGGAAATGTTGGACGCATGCAATTGCCAGGCGAGCAATCGCACTTTACAACTCCTGGATCATCTAAACCATTCTATTTGCCATGGGTGAAGGATCGCTTAGCTGGAAAACCGCTAGAGAATGCCTGCCCAAAAAACTAAATCAGTATTAAATCAACAATGAACTCTTGAAATTCATTGTTTTAGATGCAGAAAAACCACCTGAGGGTGGTTTTTCTATTTGCACAATCTAGTAAATGAATTAAGCTAAGCCACCATGTCTGAGAAGGGCATCAATACTCGGCTCTCTACCTCTAAAGGCCTTGAAGGATTCAGCTGCTGGACGGCTACCGCCCACTTCCAAGATCTCTTCACGATATCGGGCACCAGTTTTTTCATCTAAAACACTGCCAGTAAGTTTTGCAGCTTCTTCAAAGGCTGAGTAGACATCGGCAGATAAAACTTCCGCCCACTTATAGCTGTAGTAGCCTGCCGCATAACCGCCTGCAAAAATATGGCTAAAGGTATTAATCCAGCGGGAGATGGCGGGTTGTGGAATGACGTTAAATTGATCGGCAATCTCTCTCGATAGGTCGAGTACCGCTTGTCCTTTTGCATCCTTAGCATCTAAACTGGAGTGAAGGCGCCAGTCAGTTAATGACATCACAATTTGGCGCAAGGTCATGTAACCATTCTGGAAATTCTTGGCAGCCAGCATCTTGTCAAACAATTCTCTTGGTAGCGGCTTTCCTGTTTCGGCATGAGCCGTCATTTTTTCTAAGACCTCCCATTCCAAGCAGAAGTTTTCCATAAATTGACTTGGTAATTCAACGGCATCCCATTCAACGCCATTAATTCCAGAGACCCCTAGAGCGCTGACTTGGGTTAAAAGGTGATGAAGCCCATGACCACTTTCGTGGAAGAGGGTAATGACATCATCATGCGTGATGGTAGGTTGACGCAAGACGCCATCAACTTTCACCGGAGGCGCAAAGTTGCAAACCAAATACGCTACAGGTATCTGGATTTCTCCATTAGGCAGCACTCTGCGACCGCGGGCATCATCCATCCAGGCGCCACCACGCTTGCCGGGGCGAGCATAGGGATCGAGATAGAAATAGGCGACGATATTTCCCGCGCTATTCTTCACTGAGAAGGATTGCACGTCAGCATGCCATGTAGGCAAGTTAGCTGATTCAATCTTGACGCCAAACAAAGTTT
>CAZHWF010000080.1:702-5936 GCA_964536365.1 uncultured Polynucleobacter sp. | reverse complement strand
GGCGTTTCCGCCGAAGAGATAGGAGTTATCTCTTTGATCCTGCATCCTGATGCTCACCTTTCATCGGGTTTCCCGATTAAAAACTGTGGTTAAAACCATCCGCTCTACGGCTATACCGCTTCACGAATTGATCTGTGCAAATACTGGTACTACGACAGTAATTTAACACGAATGACCATTGATACATAAAGGGCTTTCCCTGATTTTTGGGGTTTTGGGGGTAAGCACCTATTTTGGTGAAATGAATAAGAAATTTCCTACCTTGCTTTCAAGAATTCCTGACAGATTCAATTAATTTTGATTTTTATTCTCTAAATCTTCAATCAATTAAATGAAATTAAGGGAAATATGAAAACAATCACCCCAGAAACGGAATATCTAAGCACCCGTCAAAGCGCCAAGATTTTGCAAGTTTCCTTGGGTACCGTTCAAAAAATGGTCGAATTAGGCGAGCTTATCGCCTGGAAAACACGTGGGGGGCATCGAAGAATATTGGCAAGCTCTCTGGAGCAACAGCTCCAGCGCAGAAAAAGAGCCATGCGCCAAAAAACCACTCAAAACTGCGTTGCCATGGGGATATTTAGAAGGACTGAAAATGGCCAAGAGTTAATTCAGGCGATTTCCGACTGGCAACTCAAGGTCGATATGGAAATGGCTGTTGATAGTCTTGAGGGGCTCATGAAGGCCGTTTCGATTGCTCCTGATTTAATCTTCTTAGACGCACTCATCCCGCCAGTAGAGCAAGTTCATCTTATACATTATTTGAGCAAAAACAAGGACACACAACGCATACCTATTCTAGTGGATGAAGGTTTTATTAAACTTCATCCAGGCGTTGTTACGCTTGCCGATGAAAACTCTAGTGGCAAGCCCCCATTAAGTGAAAGCATCAAAAAAGAGCTTGAAAACGGCTTAATTGACTTAAATCCACTTATTATTGGCTACCCAGCAACCAATTCAGATACCGAAGAACCTTGGGCTCATGCCAACAGACACCAGCTACTAGAACCATTATTTATTGAAGCCCTAGCTAGAAAGTGCGCCTAAATACGTAGGTAGACATCGGGGGCTTTGCTGGACAGGCAATAGAAAAGGCCGCTTTTGCGCGGCCTTTTAAGAATTTACTTATATGAAACAATAAGTTAGATCAAGTAACTACTGCGGTCCCTGCCCTCAATCCACTTTGGAGCCTTGCCACGACCAGTCCATGTTTCACCAGTTGAAGGGTTACGGTACTTTGGGGCAACTTTGCCACCAGCACTTTTAACTCCGGATTTGCGGCTAAATAAATCAGTGGCACTTAAGTTGTACTGCTCAATAATTGCCTTTGCCTTAGCGATACCGTCAGCCTTTTCAAGGGCAATTGCTTCTTTAATCTGTTTATCTAGCTGTTCGCGTTGGGCTAAAAGCTCTTTATAAGAAGCCATATTGTTTTTTCTCCGAATAATAAATTGTTATATATACGGCATATAAACCGTATTAAGGACAGATTATATATAAATTAATCGGATTAGCAATAATATTCAATTAATTAACCCATATTTAATAGTGTTAATTAAACTAATTAAATAGCGGCAAAAGACATAATCTTTATAAATACTATATTTAATAAAGTTATTTAGACTTCCTGAGCATAAATGTACCACTTGATTTAGCGGTTATCTCCCCTGCCTCATTTAAAACGACTGCTTCGCAATAGTTAATTGTTTTTCCTGGCTTGAGAATGCTGCCCTCCACCACAATCTTGCCAGTACTTGGACGCAAAAAGCTCACGGTCATGTCAATTGTCATGGCTCCAAGAGGAATGTCGGTAGTGCTTCGCGCGGCAGCCCCCATAGCGAAGTCCAGCAGAGTCATGATCACACCACCATGAGCAATTCCAAAACTATTCTCATACTCGGGCTTAATTTCTAGACTGATACGAGACTTACCATCTTTTGCATACTCAGGCACAACGCCTAAATGAGCCAAAAATGGAATCTTGAGACCAAAATATTCAACTGAAGTATCTGAGCTTGCCATGGAAATAGTGTTTTGGATATGGAGAAATGAATTTAAATGGTCGGGGCGAGAGGATTTGAACCTCCGACCACATGCACCCCATGCATGTACGCTACCAGGCTGCGCTACGCCCCGACGAAAGACAAAATTGTATCAGTAACTATTTAGAGAGAATTTGCAGAACTGCTTGCAATTCTTCGCGTAGACGAAGGTCGCCGCGAGCTTCTTCTAGACGATTGCGTGCACCGCTAATCGTAAAGCCCTCTTCATAGAGAAGTGAGCGGATTTTTCTAATTAGAACAACTTCGTGATGTTGATAGTAGCGACGGTTACCACGTCGTTTTTGTGGGCTTAACTGAGAAAACTCTTGCTCCCAGTAACGCAGGACATGCGAACGAACGCCGCACAGATCTGCCACTTCACCAATGGTGAAATAGCGCTTGGAAGGTATTGGGGGAAGTTGAGAGCTCAGCAGTGCCGAGCTAACATCAAACTCGGTTTTCTCGAGCATGTGACTCCACTACATCTTTAAGCTTTTGACTGGCGTGAAAAGTTACTACGCGTCTAGCAGCAATCGGAATCATTTGCCCTGTCTTTGGATTTCGGCCAGGGCGAGCCGATTTATTGCGCAACTGAAAGTTTCCAAAACCAGAAATCTTCACCTCGACACCAGATTCTAGTGACTGACCAATGCGATCAAAAAACGCATCGATCATATCCTTAGCTTCACGCTTATTCAAACCTACTTGGTCGAAAAGCGCCTCAGAGAGTTCATTCTTGGTAACGGTGTCGTTAGAAATCATTTCAGTCATTGCTAGTCTCTTGGGTAACTATTTATATGATTTATATCTAATACTAAACCTAGCGCAGACGAGCTGCACACTTTTTCTCAACGGCAGCCAATAAAGCAGCCATTACCGCATCTATTTGGGCATCTTGCAATGTTTCTTGCGAATTGAGCAGCGTGACCCGGAAAGCCAAGCTCTTCTCATCTTCCGCCATGCTGCTAGAGCCAGCTTTGGGTTTAAATTCATCAAATAGCTCAATATTGCGGACAAAATTTTGTTTACTTGCCGCCATGGCATTCAATAGCGACTGAGCCGACACACTTTGTTTTACGACCAAAGCCAAATCACGTTGTACTGCAGGGAACTTGCTCAATTCTTCGGGCACAGGTAAACCAAGTTCGCGAATCGGATCTAAATCCAATTCAAACAAAACTGGTGCATGTGGTAATTCATAGGCCTGCTGCAATCCAGGATGTAATTCACCAATCCAACCGATAGCAATATTGTTTTTCCCAGTCTTAAATAGCACTTGAGCGCAGCGACCCGGGTGCAATGCCGGATGTTGCGCAGCCTCAGTCATAAAATGCAGGGGATCTAAAACACGCTCTAGATCACCCTTTACATCAAAGAAATCCACTAAACGTGTTGCACTAGCCCATTGCTCGGGAACAAAAGAACCATAAGCAAGGCCACCAATCTTCTGTGGTTGATGAAAGCCAGCTACTTTGCCAGCCTCTTCTTGAGCGTTGGCATCACGTTTAAATACACGGCCGATCTCAAATAAACGAACGCGCCCTGCACCTCGATTGAGATTAGCCTTGAGATTGTTTAACAAACCACCCCAAAGTGTGCTGCGCATCACACCATATTGGTTGGCGATGGGGTTTAACACAGCAATGATGTCTTTTTCAGTGGCGCCAGTTAAACGCTTTTCACTTTCAAGGTCAGCAAAACCAAAATTCACGGCCTCTTGATAACCTTGCAAAGCTAAACGTTGGCGCAATAAATGAACACCACGCTTTGCTTCCGCTTTAGCACTCATTTTCAATGAGGCTATTGGCGGTTGATCAGGAATATTTTCAAAGCCGTACATTCGCGCGACTTCTTCAATTAAATCTTCTTCGATTTCGATATCAAAACGATAGCTTGGCGGTGTATCAGTAAATACATCACCCTCTAACTTGAAATCAAAACCGAGACGCTTAAAAACGTCCGAAACTATTTCATTCGTGAGCGGAATGCCAATCACTTTTTCCGCTCTAGCTAAGCGCATCTTTACGGATTTACGCTCGGGAATGTTTAATACTTGATCATCCACGGGCCCAGCCTTGCCGCCGCAGACTTCAATAATCAACGCACTCAGATACTCTAAGCAGTTGTCCGTATTTTGTGGATCTACGCCACGCTCAAAGCGATGCGCGGCATCGGTGCTGAAGTTAAAGCGACGAGCACGACCCTGGATAGCCGAAGGCAACCAATAAGCCGCTTCAACATAAATATTCTTAGTGTCATCAGAAACTGCGCAATGATTGCCACCCATGATGCCGGCTATTGCCACAGGGCCATTTTGATCGGCAACTACACCGGCATCTTGCAATTTCCCAGCAGAGTCCGGGCCTTGCAAAGTAACCGTTTGGTCATTTAGAAGCTCAAGTGTCTCGCCCGCTTTCGCCCAGCGTACAGTGATATCACCATTTAATTTATCGATATCAAATACGTGAGTAGGCTGACCCATCTCCAGCATCACATAATTAGACAAATCAACTAAAGCAGATATGTTTCTCTGGCCTGCGCGCGCTAAACGTTGCACAATCCATTCAGGTGTTTTGGCTTGCGGGTTAACACCACGAATTACGCGGCCAGCAAAGCGACCGCACAGTTCGGGGTTTTCTACGGTCACCTTGCGCTTATCTTCAATAGAGACTGCGGGTGGAGTCCATTTGGGCGCACAAAGTGCGGCGCCAGTAATGGCAGATACTTCACGGGCCATACCCATCAAAGAGAGGCAATCGGCTTTATTAGGCGTCAATTTAATAACAAAGATTTGATCATCTAAGTCGAGATATTCACGAATATCCTTCCCAACTGGAGCATCCGCAGGTAACTCCAGAATGCCCTCATGGTCATCCCCTAAACCAAGCTCACGACCAGAACACAGCATGCCTTGACTCTCTACGCCGCGTAGCTTGCCTACCTTAATCATGAAAGGCTTACCACCCGCCTCTGCAGGAGGTAACTCAGCGCCAACCAAAGCGCATGGAATCTTAATGCCAGCGCGAGCGTTTGGTGCTCCACAAACAATTTGTAATTCTTGACCGCTGCCAGCATCTACTTTACATACACGCAAACGATCTGCATCGGGATGTTGCTCGGCCGATAGGATTTGAGCAACAACGATTTTTGTAAATGCAGGGGCAACTGAATGCTGCTCTGCAACTTCTAAGC
>CAZHWF010000080.1:251-617 GCA_964536365.1 uncultured Polynucleobacter sp. | reverse complement strand
TTACATATTGACGAAGCCAAGATTCAGAAAATTGCATAGCGCTTTATATCAATTCTTAATATTTACTAGTTATGCAGGGAACTGCGCCAAGAAACGAAGATCGTTTTCAAAGAAGAGACGCAAATCATCAACGCCGTAACGCAACATGGTTAGGCGCTCTAATCCAGAACCAAAAGCAAAGCCGGTATAACGCTCGGAATCAATTCCCATATTGCGCAATACATTGGGATGAACCTGGCCTGCCCCAGAAATCTCCAGCCAACGGCCGGCAAGCTTGCCGCTACCAAAGGCCATATCAATCTCAGCAGAAGGTTCTGTGAATGGGAAGTACGAAGGACGGAATCGAACCTGTAATTCATTCGTCTC
>CAZHWF010000080.1:0-241 GCA_964536365.1 uncultured Polynucleobacter sp. | reverse complement strand
AAATCGGTATACACGCCTTTGAGGTCTGCAAATGAAACAGATTCCGCAATCCACAAACCTTCCACTTGATGGAACATGGGTGAATGTGTTGCATCACTATCAACACGGTATGTTCTGCCTGGCGCAATTACTTTAATTGGCGGCATAACATCTGCATTTGCGTATTTCTTCACATGCTCACTCGCAAAACGAACCTGAATGGGGCTGGTATGCGTGCGCAATAACAAAGGCTTCCCATTGG
>CAZHWF010000079.1:0-6001 GCA_964536365.1 uncultured Polynucleobacter sp. | reverse complement strand
GATACGGGTGCGCTAATTCCCAAGCGGGGAAAGTGTTGGTAGAGAAGCGTTGATGGACTAATGCCAACGCTGAGACAGTGCGCTTGTCTTGCAAGTCTTGGTAATAAGCACCAACTTGATTGGCTAACAGCAAACCCTTATAAACAATGGTTCTAGCAGACATTGAGGCAACGAAATATTCCTTGCCATGTTTGAGATGCAAATCTTGAATCGCATGACTTGCTGTCTTGCGAATGACATACAACTTACGCTCACGCGCGTCGGTCGTCATGATGTCGCGACCACGACCAATAAAAATTTGACGAATGAATGGCTCTGTCATTTGCACTGTTGGAGACATCGGCAATTTCACATCCACCGGAACATCTCTCCAACCTAAAACTACCTGACCCTCTAAGCGAACAGTACGCTCTAATTCTTGTTCGCATGCCAAACGAGAAGCATGCTCTTTAGGCAAGAAAATCATGCCGACACCATACTCACCCAGTGGCGGCAAAGTTACACCTTGTTTCGCCATTTCTTCACGATACAAAGTATCTGGAATCTGAATCAAAATTCCTGCGCCATCGCCCATCAAAGGATCAGCACCAACCGCTCCCCGGTGATCCAAGTTCTCCAGAATCTTTAAACCCTGAGAAACGATATCGTGGGATTTCTTACCTTTGATGTGTGCAACGAATCCTACGCCGCAAGCGTCATGCTCATTACTAGGGTCGTATAGACCTTGAGCGATTGGGCGAAGATTTGAATTGATTTGTGTAGTCATGTTATTTCCGAGGGGCGACAAAGGCCTAATTACTTTTGGAGGATCAAATATAGGTGAATACCCACACTGATGCAATAGAAATAAAATGAGTCTGTCACATTTATTTAGAGCGCAAACCAATGTGTATTACTTATATGGGGACAGAGTCGTTATATTCAACCCCTTCACTTGCATTGGGGGAAATATTTTCCACTCTAAGCTACTGAATTTACAGGGTTTATTTTTCTAGGACGTCCACGATGACGAATGAGCGCCAACTCTGGGCTATTTTTAAAGAGTTTTTGGGCATAGGTATCGCTTACCCAAGGCTTAGATCTCATAAGACATTCAGTGATTTGATGATCTTCCCAATGAGGCGCTCCCTCTTTTACAAAGTTGGCCCAGCTCATCTGCCTTTCAAAAGGCGTATTACCTAACTTCCAAAAATATTGATGATCCACAAGCCAAGACTCCGCCTTTCCTCCAATGTGGGCAGAAAAACTGGTCCAAGTGGAATTTTGAGGGTTTGATTCAAAGCCTGCTCTTACTGGATTGAGCTCGATATAGCGCTGGCAACGCAAAAAATAATCTGGATCTATTAGAGAGGATCGATATCTGCCCTCCCAAATAGTTCCAGAACGATGGTGCTGCCGATTGAAATATTGCGCATAGCGACGACCAAGCGACTGCATTGTTTTAGCAAGCGAGTCTTCATTTTGAGGGGTCATTAATAAGTGCACATGATTAGGCATCAATGCAAAAGCATGCACAGCGCAAGCAAACTGTTTCGCCGCCTCACGCAACCACTCTAAATAAACACGGCGATCATCATCAGAAAAAAATAGGGTCTCGCGATTGTTGCCGCGAACCATCACATGCATTGCTTGACCTGGTATTACAGTGCGAGCTTGCCTTGCCATCTTGATAACGAACTATTGCAGTTCGCGCACACCACCATTATTAGAAAATTCTGGAATAAACCAATCACCATCTACTTGCGTAACTCCACTTGGTACTTCGCGCGCTTCTTGAGGAATCTCTTTTAATGCTGTGCCCATATAAGAGATCCACATTGGTAGCGCAAGCCCACCACCAGTCTCGCGATCACCCAAACTTGCAGGCTTATCAAAACCAATCCATGCTATCGCTACTACTTTGGGGTTGTACCCAGCAAACCATGCGTCATGAGAATCATTGGTGGTACCAGTTTTACCAGCAATATCATTGCGACCAAGCTTGCCTCGAGCAGAAGCAGCCGTTCCAGACTTGGTCACCTCTTGCAACATACTATCCATTACAAATGCAGTACGAGCATCCAACACACGAGGGGCATCTTCACGCGCACGAGTCGGTTTTGCCTCAAACATAATCGTGCCCTTAGAGTCCACCATCTTGTCAATTAAGAATGGATCTACCCGATAACCACCATTAGCAAATACGCTATATGCGGAAGCCATCTGCAACGGAGTCACAGAACCCGCGCCCAAGGCCATTGTTAAATAAGGGGGATGCTTTTCTGGTTCAAAACCAAAACGCTGAATATATTCTTGCGCATATGAAGGACCAATCGCGCGAATGATGCGAACAGAAACCAAGTTCTTAGATTTAGCCAAGGCATTACGCAAGCGCATCATGCCGTCATACTTACCATCGTAGTTTTTTGGCTCCCACGCTTGACTGCCCGTCTCCATGCTTCCAATAGATAAAGGTGCATCATTTACTAGTGTGCTGGGGGTAAAGCCTTTTTCTATCGCAGCTGCGTAGATAAAAGGTTTAAAGGATGAACCCGGTTGACGCAAAGCTTGCGTCACGTGATTAAATTGATTGCGACGGAAATCAAAACCACCTACCAAAGAAAGAATTGCGCCCGTCTCGGCATTCATGGAAACAAAGGCGGCTTCAACTTGCGGGAGTTGAGCGAGCTTCCAAACGCCGCCATCTGACAATAAACGAACTACAGCTCCAGGACGCAAGCGTTTCTTAGGCTGAGTGCTATCCGTAATAGATGCTGCCGCCAATTTTATGCCCTCACCTTTAATGGTGATGGTGTCGCCAGTTGCAATCATGACTTGCATTTCTTTTGGCTTCACATCCAACACAACGCCCGATTGCAAATCATCTAACTGTGGATAGGCGAGCAAAGCCTCATCAATTGCACGCTGGCGCTTAACAGGATCCTCGGGTAAATCAATAAAACCTTCTGGTCCGCGATAAGCATGGCGTAAATCGTACTCAAAAATTCCCCGACGTACCGCCCTATATGCGGCATCCTGGTCGGCCTTAAGAATGGTGGTGTAAACGTCAATGCCTTGTGAATAGATTGCCTCGCCGTACTGAGCGAATAACAATTGACGAACCATCTCCGCAGGAAAATCAGCACGAACCGCAAACTCATTTCCGAGGCCGCGTATATGCAGCTCTTCAATCATGGCTTGCTGATACTCCTCTGGAGAGATGTATCCCAGATCGCGCATGCGCTGAAGAATATATTCCTGACGAATTTTGGCACGGCGGAAATTGCTAACAGGGTTATACGCTGATGGCGCTTTTGGCAAGCCCGCCAACATCGCAGACTCGGCAATACTGATGTCTTTTAATTCTTTACCAAAATAAATCTGCGCCGCACTTGAAAATCCATAAGCCCTTTGGCCCAAGAAGATCTGGTTCATGTAGATTTCCAGAATCTTATCTTTAGTAAGTTGCGACTCAATTTCCCAGGCTAATAGGACCTCATAAATTTTGCGACTAAAGGTCTTTTCATTACTGAGGAAAAAATTGCGTGCGACTTGCATGGTGATCGTGGAGGCACCTTGCGAAAGATGACCGCGAAGATTAGTCGCTGCCGCACGCAATATTCCAACGTAGTCCACCCCGCCGTGAGAATAAAAACGATCGTCCTCAATTGCCAAAACCGCATTGCGCATGCTTTGCGGTATCTCATTTAAGGGAATAACTTTGCGACGCTCCTCACCAAACTCTCCAATCAATACTTTGTCAGCCGTATAAATACGCAGAGGAGTTTTGGGGTTGTAGTCGGTTAAAGCAGAGATCTTTGGAAGATTGGGCTTGGCTACTAAAAAGGCATAACCCATTAGCAGTGTAATTACCAAAGCAATAACGACGCCAATAATTAATAAGGCTTTGACAAGTGGGTTACTTGAATTCTTACGCTGCAACCCAGGCTCCACACGCGCCTGCCGAAGACGCCTATCGTAAGGACGAATGGGGCGCTGATTTTGCGACGGCTTGTCTTTTGGAGGTAAGGCCATATTTCCAAATTATAGGGGTCTTAGCCTTTTTCCCTAAATGCCATAAAACCATGTTTTTTATAGCGCTCAGAAGGTCAAATACTGACGAAGGCTTCAGTCTGGGCTGATATTTTTTGTTCTCATAAAAATCAAGAATAGGGGCATGCCTGCACGCCAAATCTCGAGCCAATCTTTTGACGAAATTCTGAGCGATTTAGGGGATGATCCTGCCATCCCAGATCCACATGGAATACGTAAACCACCCCCTCATCCAAGCACTCCAAGTAGACCCTCGAATCAGCCCAAAAATTCTGCGTCTTTTATGCAGGCCTTTGAGAAATCTCAATTTCAAAAACAGCTCCTTAATTTAGGGTCAATCATCGCCATTATTGGGATCTTCATCATTTTGATAGGCGTGGGTTTTCTTGGTTATAACGCTATTTACAGCCACACCCAAACCAGCCAAGAGGATTTTCAGAAGCAAATATCTGATCTGAAAAAAGAAATGGCATTCATGCGCGATGAATTTCATCAAGAACAGAATGAGTTATATGCAGCAATAGATGAAATAGAAGTAAGTATTCACTCTTTTGAAGAAAAAAGGGTCGAGACGCGTACCCCCAACAAGCCTTTGACATCCAGCCACGAGTCAGAGCTGCGTCGCTGGCGTTACCTAGGCTCAACTCAAATGGGCAATGTTTATCAAGCTTATTTCGATACTGGGAAAAGCCATAAGACTTTTGAAAAGGGGGTGCAAATTTTAGGCGAATGGCGTCTTAGCAATATCGAAAAAGGGCAGGCAACCCTCTCTCATACACAAGGCAAATCACTGGTTCTGAAAGCATCTAAAAGCGAATGAAAACTACTACAAGTTGTTTTTGCAAGCGCGCAAAATATTTCTGGATTTGGCTCAATTTGGCAATGCTTTTACTAACCAATAACGCCGGTGGAAATCCCTCCTCGCAAAGTTACTTTAATAACCCCATCAGCCTGCAATTTACCGATATTGAGATGACAGAGCTTTTGCAAGTAATGGCGAAATTGGGCGATACCAATTTCTTATTAAGTGAGTCGATCAAAGGAAGAATTTCCATAGATCTGAGTAATACACCTTGGCAAACCGCTTTGCATTCAATACTGGCCAGCAGAGGGTTGCGTCTAGTGCGCAATGGAGAGATCTATTGGATTGGACCCCACGCAGAAATTCAGGCATTTCAAAAATTCCGGCGTGAAGACGCGGCGCTTCCTTTTGGCGGTGATCATATGAATAGCCCAAGACAAATTCTGATTGAAGCGCGAATTGTAGAGGCGGATGAACGCTTTGCTAGGGAGCTGGGCGTTAAGCTAGGGTACCAAGCCAATAGCAATAATGATGATCAAAAACTAATTGGCAGCATGGATTTAGGTGGCGCTGGACTGAGTGGATTCAATCCAGCCACCATTGCTGCAACCCTCGTATCAAGAAGCGCTAGTCGCATCCTACAGACTGAACTCTCCGCCCTTGAAACAGAGGGCCAAGGGAAAATTCTTTCTAATCCACGCATCATGACTGGCGATCAAGTTAAAGCTACTATTGAACAAGGTACGGAGCTCCCCTATCAAACCTCTAGTCAAAATGGCAGCAAATTGCAATTTAGAAAAGCAAATTTACGCCTCGAGGTTCTACCCAAAATCCATCCCGATGGAAAAATTTCAATGCTGGTTGGAATTAACAAAGATACGGTTGGCATGAAAACAGAACAGGGTTATGCAATTGATACCAAAAGCCTAAGCTCTGAGGTGACCGTTGAAAATGGGGGAACTGCAATCATCGGCGGAATCTTCCAAACAACCGAGCGCGAGGATGAGGTCAAAATCCCGATATTGGGGGATATCCCTCTTATTGGTCATTTTTTCCGCCATAAATCGAAGTTGCAAGACAAAACTGAACTTTTGGTCTTCTTAACCCCTACTGTTCTCGACAAACACTAATAAAATCGAAGGGTGAACTCTTCAACAAACAATATCT
>CAZHWF010000078.1:0-6136 GCA_964536365.1 uncultured Polynucleobacter sp. | reverse complement strand
AACGATCCATGCGATAGCTTTTGCCTTGTTCGCTAACAATATCTAATTCATTCCAAGCCTGAATCCATTCGCCTGACGTTAGGTAGCGGTTGAGCTCTGGTGTTGTTAAGACTTTCTGGGTATGCGCAATCAGTTTGGCAGCAGCTGCTTGGTCAATGCTTAACCAATTCATAAGCTCTTGCTCGCTTGGGATTGCTGGCTTTGCTTGATTCGCGGAGTCTGGCGTTAAGAACTCCAACAACTTATGAAAGTTTGTGCCTTCTTCCAAAATTTCTGGGTCAGGCTCTTCCTTTGCTTGCTCCAATGCTTTTGCTGCCAACTCTTGAGCTAGTGCACCACTCTCAATTTTGGCCAGATACTCTTGATGAGCAGTGGTTGCGCTATCCCATTCAATCTGGAAGTGATCAATCTTAAAGGGCATGCTGCCACGCTCAACTTCAATCTCCTTTGCATCCACTGCCACACTTGGAAGATTAAGTGCATCAATATCTAAAGTAGGTATACCAGCCGCCAAAGCTCTGCCATACCAAGAGCGCTCTTTAATTCCGGACTTTGACTTGGCTGCAACGCCGCTAATCCATAGGCCTTGTTTGGCCCTAGTCATTGCCACATAGAGTAAGTTCCAGTTTTCATTTTGACTGACTTCACCCTCCTTTTTAAATATCGCACTACGTTCGCCCGTTAAGGTTTTAGCGGTGTATAAAGAAAGATGGGTTGGACAGCTCTCCTCTGGCGGCCAATCTAGTAGCACTCCTCTGTGCGGCGCCTTCCACTCGGTATTATTGGCATCCAGAATGAAAACAAATGGCGCTTCTAATCCCTTTGCGCCATGAATGGTCATTAAGCGCACACGTCGATGCCGCTCCTCTTCCGTCATTTCAGTATCAAGATCTAATTCGCCAATATCATCATCCGCATCAGCCTCAGCTTCCGCCTCCACATCACCTTCATCTGGCGTTTCATCATCATCGCCACGCCGCATCGCATTCATCTCATCAATAAAGCGACTCAAACTAGGATAACGTCCACCATCTTGATTTAAAGCGAGCTCTAAGAAAGCATCTAAATTCGCTAGCACCTGAGCGCGAGCTAAATTCTGCGCAGAAACGGCGTAACTCACCCGCAAATTACTCTCGTGATAAATCAAATCCAATAAGTCATGTACAGGCAATACCTCACCCAGACCGCGCCAATACTCTAAATACCGCGCAGCCTTTTGAGCGCTAGGATTTTTGCTGGCCTGCAAGGCGTCCCACCAGGATGGGAAGCCCTCAGCCATACTCTTGCGCAGCTCTTGCATTTGCGCTTCAGTAAAACTGAAAATGGGACTACGTAATACTTGCGCTAAAGGCAAATCATGTCTTGGCGAAACCAATACCGTTAACAACGCGATCAGATCATCGATCTCAAGCGTGTTTAACAATCCACCTAAGCGCGAACTGTCATAAGCAAGTCCTGCATTGCGCAAGGCCTTCTCATACTGAGGCAAGAACTGACGTCGCTTTACCAGCAATATGAAGTCGCTTCCCCTAGCTTGACGCCAGCAGCCCTTTCCATCCTTTTTATCCATCACTTGGCGAGTAGCAATGATGTGATGAATCAAGCGAGCAACAACTTCTCCTTCTTCGTAGCGTTGCTGCACACTCGTCGTATTGCCAGCATCCTCAATCGGACCGTCAAACGCCGTACCGTTTCGCTCCGCTATCTGCGGGTCTTTGCGCGCAATCAAAGGCAATAGATAAGCTTCGCCCGTTGCGGCGTACTCATGCTCCGCTATACCGTCCAACAAGGGTTTCCAGGCGGTTTCCTGCTTTGCATACCGATAGGTATCAGGCAAAGGCCCTGCCAAGAAGATCTTGTTTACTGCATCATTGATAGCAGTGGCATTACGGCGTGTCGTATTTTTATCTTGAGCTTTAGCACCAAGCTTCGTCTCTAAAAATAAGCGAGCATTCTCAAACAATCTTGGGTCAGCGCGGCGGAAGCGATAAATCGATTGCTTCGGATCGCCCACTATGAAGATGGTTGGCATTGAACCATCATCACCATACCCCGCCAACCAAGCGCGCAGAATCTGCCACTGCAATGGATTGGTATCTTGAAACTCATCAATCAAAATATGTTTATATCTGGCATCTAATCGAGCCTGCAGATAGGCGGCATTATCCGAGCTTGCCATTAATTGGCTAACCCCAATCTCTAAATCGTCAAAATCTCGAACACGCATGACTTCTTTGGTTTTTTCTATATGAGCAAGCATTGCCTTGCTCATGGCAAACCATGCATCATTTAGCGCATGCATCAAATGCTCGCCCTGCCACGCAAATAGGGCTTGATAGGCATCAATCCACTCCTGACAAATCGCGGTAAATTCACCAGGATCTCTGCCAAGGCTGTTGATGTACTTGGCCATCGGAGAAGAAGGCTTTGCAATATTGCTTAATGGGGTGCGCTTTTGGGTAAAGAAGTACGTCTCCCACCGATCAGCAATATCCATCACTAATCCGCCAGCCATATGGTGCTGGATGACCTCCTCGATATACGGAGCCTCTCCCATTTGAGTGGGCGTGCCATTACTAAAGCATTTATAGAGAAACTCTAAATTCGTCTTTGTCTGGGGTTTGCTCCAAAGCGCTTCAAGAGGATTTGGCGTGCCAAGGTACGGCAGTATTCTGTCTAAACACTCAATCGCTTGAGTGCCCTGCTTCTTGCAAGATTCTTGGAAAAAAGTCCACGCGCCTCTTTGCTTGAAGAGGCTGTAGTTACCCATCAAGAATTTTTGAGTCTCTACCGCGCCAAACTCGTCCAACAAAATGTCATAGTGCTTTTGTAGATCTTCAGGCAAATCGCCCCACCAGTCAGCCATACATTCTTCTTGTAAGCGCTTGGCATCTTCACGCAAGCTAAAGCCTGGCTGAACCTCGGCCGATACTGGCGCAGCCCCCAATAGACGGCCAAACCAGCCATGAAAGGTGTCAATCACAACCGCCTGTGGACTTGCCAATACATTTAAGTACAGCGCCCTTGCTTGTGGCAACAAAGCTTCTGCCTCCTCCTTCTTAACGCCTCTATCGACCAAGTGCACAATCAAAGTGGCATCGTCACAAGTAGAAAACTCCTCTAGCAATTTATAAAGACGATCGCGCATTTCCTGCGCAGCCTTGCGAGTAAATGTCAGCGCCAAGATTTGCTGTGGTTTTGCACCAGCCAGCAACAAGCGAATCATGCGTGACACCAATAGCCATGTTTTGCCACTTCCAGCGCAAGCGGAAACGATCACTGATTCAGCGGGATTGCAGGCTACAGCGGTCTCTAACTTGTCGCTCACCACATCCCCTTTCTGCAGATGCCTCTGGCTTCGCAGTATTGGCACACGCTATCAGGTGCGAATGCTGTCATGGGTTTGCGCGCCCATAAATCATTCAGGTCATTAACCACCTGCTCAGAAAATTCTGTCATTACTTCTGACATATCCTCAACTGGGTGAGCTCGAACATTCTTTTCGGTGTTTTTAAGATCAGCCCTTAGGGTGACCCATTCAGCCTGCTCCACTGCTCGCCCTGGAATACGGGCTGCAACAGGGTTCTCGGTTGCGCCCCTGGCATAAATCAATAGCTGTGGATCATCCAGAATATTTTTGGCGCGCTCAGTAATTTTCTTGATCTTCTGATTTTTATAGTCAATTACTGCAGCTGCACTGGCATCAGACTGATGAATATCAAATCGATCAGCGCGCCCAGCAATGCGGATATCTTGCTTAACACCATCCGGATCGGTAATGGTTAAAGCAAAACCAATGGACAACTCAGCATCATGGTAGCGCCAGCCTTCATGCTCACGATTTAGCTGCCAATCTACGAAGCTAGGTATCTGCTTTTGCCAATCGCGCAAAGTTCCTAATATTCTGGCATCACCAGCAATGAGTCTCTCAAATTCTTTTTCAGAAAACTTCATGAGATGATCAATCATCCACTGACGTCTTGCATCTGTCCCACCATGAATAGCTGAGTGGGATTTTTCTTCTTCTGTTTTGAGCGCCTGGAAGAAGTTTCTCAATAAGGCATGCAAAGTCTGACCAGCTAAAGAGGCGTCAAAGCCCTCCTCGAATTCTTTTGCCTTACGCAAACCCAATAAATTGCTAACGTAGTAACGATAAGGGCATTCCCTCAAAGCTTTATAGGCGCTTGGCGAGACGGTGGTTGGAATTGTTAAGTCTAGATCCGGAATGCTCACGGATTTTTGAATCGGTTGAGATTGCCCCTCATAGGATTTGAGCTTTGCCTCCACCACTTCCCATGGCATTTTATTTTTCAGCGCAGCTTGCAATCGCTGAATCCAAGCTGATGGTCTTAAGGGCTCACCGCTTTTACTCTTACTTTGCCAAATTAAATCGACGCTCTTGCAAGATACTAGTAGTTGGGAGAGATCTCGAGCTTGTTGAATGTATTGCGCAGTGATCGTAGAGGACTTGAGATAGCGATTGAGCGCATCTGAAAAAAACAATGGCGGTTCAGAAAAAGCTGGTAGTTGTTGCTCATCGCAACCAACGACTACTACCGCATCAAACTCTCGCAGGCGAGTTGAACTCAAAGGCAAGATACTCAAGGTAGCCTCTGCTTCTTTGCCAGCCTCCTGGTAGGAGGCCTCTTCAATCACCGTTTTGAGAAGACTCAACCACTCTGGCAATCGCATCTTCAGATCTTGGTATGGCCCGCCACCCAGATCAAAGCGTTTTAGCACCTCTAAAAGTTGCTTGCCAGCCGCATCTTTTTCCAGTCGCTGCGCCATGCCAGCATCCTGAAGGTTATTTTGTAGTTGGACATAGGCGCTTGTGCACTCTAGAAGCGGTGACTGCCATGCTAAATGCAGTTTTTTAGCAAATCGGATTAATTCAATAAGTTGCTCGTTCGGTGAACCGCCATGAGTGCTGGCATAACCATTCGCTTTATCAATTGCAGCAATAAACGTTTCCCAACCAGACTTGGCTTGACTGGCAAGCAAAATATCCTCGAGCTGCGCAATCAGACTAACACAAACTTCTGAGCTCTTTTGTAGGCTATGCGCCAAATCAAAATATGGGTTTTGCAAAAACTCGAGTAGAACGCTTGCGGCTGGACCTTCCTTAGGCGCACGAATCAACTCCAGCAAACTATCAAATGCTGCCGCAGCTCTAGTGGTAGATAGCTTCCAACCCGTTTCATCTCGAATACGAAGAGAATTTCCCAAGCGACTTAACAGTGCGCGCGCACGGCGTGCTGCCAGACGATCTTGCGCCACTAACGCAATATTTTTCTTCTTGGCAATTAAATGCGACTCAATCGATTTTGCCGCTACCCAGGCTAACTCTTCAAAACGTCTTGCCGCTAGCAAGCGCCAGCCTTCATGACTACTGATATTGATATTGCGCTCAACCTGCTGCTCTTCTGATGCATCTGCAATAGCGATCTCACCCTCGGCATCTTGCCCACAAAGCGCCTCTGGCCATAGCGCAACGGTTTGCCAATCAAGATTGACACGCGCTACCGGTGCAAATTGGGCGTACTCGCTTAGATAGCGGTCAATTAACTCTTGCTCTACAGGTTTTGGGTCTGCAGTTTGCACCCAGATAAATGGCCGCACTGAGCCGTGATTATTTTCTGCATTTACTTTCGCCGCCTGCAAATGAGCAGCCATCGCTAAGTGCTTACGAATTACCGGGTCACCAATACTGGTGAGGTAGCGCCAAAATGTTAGAAGGACTGCAGACTCTTCATCTACAACATTGCGCGAGAGTCCCACGTAAGCTTTTGCAATCGCTTGATCTAAAACGAGCTCTACTTTTTTGAGCCACACATCGGCATCCAGCGAGCATGTCTCTAGCAGCACATTTAATTCACTTTGCAACTGAGGAACTACTGCTTCGGATAAGGCATCGCACGCATCAATAACTGCTTGCGCTAATCCCCATGCTCCCGCTTCGCTCTCCGCTTTGAACCAAGCTTGCAAGGATTTGTGTTTGCGTAGATTTACAAACACCGATAGCCATCTCTCCAAATCACTTTGCTTCTTGGGGAACTTCCAGGCACCAGGCGCGGCTTCTAGCCAATCTGTGAAGCTAATGACTTGCGGCAAGAAGGCAATGTTACTTGGCAGATTA
>CAZHWF010000077.1:4889-6198 GCA_964536365.1 uncultured Polynucleobacter sp. | reverse complement strand
TAATCTGCCAAGTAACATTGCCTTCTTGCCGCAAGTCATTAGCTTCACAGATTGGTTAGAAGTCGCGCCAGGCGCCTGGAAGTTCCCCAAGAAGCAAAGTGACTTGGAAAGATGGTTAAGTGTCTATGCCACTTTGCGCAAACATAAGAATTTGCAGGCGTGGTTTAAAGCTGAAACTGAATCTGGTGCATGGGGTTTGGCGCAAGCGATTGTGAAGGCCTGCGATACCTTATCAACAGCCGTAAGTCCAAAACTGCAAAAACAGATTTATCAATTGATTGAGCAGCGTCATGTTGAGCAAATCAATTTTGGTGAGAGTTTTCTTCTCGAGGCGCAAGCATTGTTAGATCAAACTGTTGCGCAAGCATACAAAGGTATGGCGCGCAAAGTGGTAGATCAAGAGACCAAAGTTTTGCTCGAGTTTTGGCGCTACACCTCAAGCTTGAGCGACCCCGCTTTTCGCAATCAATTTGCGATGGCTGCCCATCTCGACGCAATTGAAGATGCAAAGAAAGTAAATCAAGCAAGACCGCTAATCTGGGTAGAGACTGCTGATCCAACACCGATTGATCAAGAGATTATTGGTGGATTGCTCAATGCGTATGCGCAATACGCTCCAGTCATTGAGGTAAAAATGGATTGGCGTGAGGTGGGTTTGTGGCCTGAGTCTATTGGAATTGAAGATGGTGAGCGGGCTAAGGTGTTGGCGCTCGAGAATGTAAAACGTTCACAAAGTCAGGGGTGGCAACTGATTGCCGCCAAGCGTTTTGAGGATTTAGCCTGGGCTGCTGCAAAAACAATTGAGCAACATCTTATTGACGGCAAAACTAAAGTGGCGCTCGTTGCGCAAGATCGTTTGGTGGCAAGACGGGCGCGCGCTTTACTGGCGCGCTTGGGTTCGCAACTCAATATTCGTGATGAAACTGGTTGGAAGTTATCAACCACCCGAGCCGCTGCAGCGCTCAATAGTTGGCTAGAGCTGATCCGAGCGCCCAAAGATGGTCCGAGCGCAAAGACCTTGCTCGAGTTTTTGCAAAATCCATTTTTAGATCTCGGCAAGATTCTGCAGCGTGATGCCCAAGCTTGTATTGGATTAATTGCAGAGCTTGAAGACATCTTGCTTGCTAGTAAAGCGGAGTCTGGATGGAAAACCTTTCATTTGGCTATTGAGGGCGCGCAAGCGAATGCGGCAAAAACTGCGAATCATGTTCCTACTGCGCCTCAGTGCTTGAAAAAGTCCTGAAAAAAATGCAGTGACCCAGACATCCTTCCCTCCGGAATTTCCGCATTTTTCAAGACTTTTAACAGG
>CAZHWF010000077.1:2464-4879 GCA_964536365.1 uncultured Polynucleobacter sp. | reverse complement strand
AAGCCCTTAAAGTGGATTGCGGCAAGGCCTATTCCCAATTGCAGTCTAATCTCCAGGCTACTGGCATGGCAGAAAGGCTGGAAAGAGATTCGGCAGGCAAGCAGTTGCTGG
Source organism: uncultured Polynucleobacter sp. (assembly GCA_964536365.1). Classification (GTDB taxonomy): domain Bacteria; phylum Pseudomonadota; class Gammaproteobacteria; order Burkholderiales; family Burkholderiaceae; genus Polynucleobacter. The sequence goes on along the minus strand of CAZHWF010000077.1, from coordinate 4,768 downwards.
AAGTACTCAATACGTTTGATTTTAGTAAGGCTGGGCATCAAGAAGTATCGATTCGTTTGAGTGAGTGGCTTAGTTTGCTTAAAACCGTGATCGAGGATGCGAGCTACCAGGAAGTTGGTAAAGAAGCAAAAGCAAGCTTGAGTATTTTGCCGCTCAGCTCTACACGGATGCGGGAGTTCGAGGTAGTGGTGCTTGTCGGTTGTGACGAGCAGCAGTTGCCAGCGTATTCAGAGCCGCCATTATTTTTCTCGGACGCACTCAACCAACTATTAAAGACCTCCACTAAAGAAATGCAGTTTGTGCAGCAATCAAGAGATCTTTCGCAGTTACTAGTGTCATATGCCAATGTCGACTTGCTGTGGCAAAGCAAAAGTAATAGCGGTGAACCACTAAGACCGTCTGCCTGGATACAGCGCTTGCAAAATCAAATTCAGTGGGAGGCTGTTACGACCCAATTGAAAAAACGTTCTTTTGAAGCGACGCCAATGGCAATGGCGGTTGCGCATTTTGAAGAAGAATTGCCGATGCCACTCTCGATGAGCCCAAGTGCCTACAAAGCTTTGCGGGATTGTCCATATCGATATTATGTACGTAGCCTATTGGGTTTACGCAAGAATAAAGAATTTGATGAAGGTTTTGACGCTTCGCTAGCCGGGCAAACTTTACATAAGCTACTCAAACGTTTTTATCATGCGCTTAAAACACAAGAACACTCTAATCCAGAGCTAAAAACCAATGTAGATCAACGACGTTCCTGGATGGAAAAATGCTTAAGCGAACACTCGGAACGGGAGTTTGCGGCTTTGATTGAGGGCGACGCTAGGGTGATGGGCACATTAAGAGATTGGCAAAAACAAATTCCTAGTTTTGTGGATTGGCAATTACAACGCGAGCAAGCGGGCTGGCAATATTTTGACGGTGAAGTCAAGGTTGGCTTTGACCTACCGTTTCAGGATGCTGATGGCAATATCAAAATGATTCGCATCGAAGGATATGCGGATCGCTATGACGTGAATGTCGATAACAATCAGATTGCTTCTGTAATTGACTATAAAAATCAACGTTTTGAGAAAGTTAAACTACGTGCTGAGCACATTTTGGATGACCCTCAGCTATTAATTTATGCCCGAGCCGTCAATGAAGACGAAGAAAGCCATAAGCTTGCAGGTCATCAAGTTAGGCAAGCTGAGTGGGTTGCTTTAAAAGCAGATCTGTCTAAAGGGCAAGAAAAGGCCGCACGCAGCCAAGAGGTGGCCGACATGCCAATCATGATGCAAGAGTTCTCTAAGCAAATGACAGAAGATGTAGAGCAGCTTTGGGCTAAGAAGCCGATGCAAGCATTTGCACCTGATGGCGTATGTCAATACTGTGAGGCTAGGGGTATTTGCAGGAAAGGCATTTGGTGAGTTAGCAGATGAATGAGCCAGTAAACATCCTCCCAGCTAAGCAATCCTACTCGGAAAAGCTAGCTTGTGATCCACAGCGCTCGGTGATTGTTTCTGCTTGCGCGGGAAGCGGCAAGACTTGGTTATTAGTAGCGCGCATGGTGCGACTCCTGCTAGATGATGTGAAACCCCAAGAAATTCTGGCGCTGACATTTACGCGTAAAGCGGCTCAAGAGATGCGCGATCGTTTGTATGGATTGCTTGAGCAATTTTCTAAGAGTGATGACGCCTCACTTATAAAGGAGCTCACTGCTAGAGGTCTTGATAAAGAGAAGGCACTCAACTATTTGCCTAAAGCCAAAGCGCTCTATGAGCAGGTGCTAGCAAATCCACAACCCATTGTGATTGATACCTTTCATGGATGGTTTGGCAGATTACTAGGCGCAGCCCCAGTATCTCTAGGGATTCAGCCAGGATTTATGTTGCGCGAGGACGCTAAGCGACTGCAAGAGGAGTGTCTTAGTGCATGGTGGGGTGACCTCACACCAGAACTCAAAGGTCATTACGATGTTTTGCTTAAGCACTTAGGTTCATATGAGACACAAAAACTCTTCATGGGTAAAAGCAGTCTCTTTAAACAAAGAGGGGCGTGGACTTTTTTTGAAAAGCAATGCGCCAAAACTGGCATCACCCCAATTGAGCGTCTCAAGCAGTCACTACACAAACTCAATTTACCCAATCCATTGCTAGCCCAGTGGAATGCGCCTAGTGCACTTGAAGATCTGCGGTTTTTAGCACGCTGTTTTAAAAATAGCAGCGTGAAAGATAGCGATCTTCTGCAGTACTTGCTGCCTGCGATTGCCTGTAAAGAAAGATCTGGCGACGTGATGGATGTTGTAAGCATCTTTCAAACTACTTT
>CAZHWF010000077.1:2103-2454 GCA_964536365.1 uncultured Polynucleobacter sp. | reverse complement strand
AACTAAAGAACCAAAATATCGTAGCAATAACGATAAGGCTTTGGGTGAGGCAAAAAAATATCTTGAAAAGATGGATGAAGCCCATCGAATTGAAGAGCATATCGCCATCAAACAAGCATGGGGCCGCGCTTTTGAGGAATACCTCCTTTGGCAAAAAGAACAAGATGTTTTTGCAATCAATAAGGCTTGGTTTGCTCTAAATCAATCCATGATGGCATTCACCACTGCTCAAAAAGAGAATATGCGCGTGCGTGATTTTGATGATTTAGAGGTTGGCGTGAGTTTGTTGATGGGTGAACCTGAGCACGCTGCCTATCTTCAGTCTCGCTTAGATGCGAAGTACAAACAAAT
>CAZHWF010000077.1:0-2093 GCA_964536365.1 uncultured Polynucleobacter sp. | reverse complement strand
GGATGAGTTTCAGGATACCAATCCACTGCAGTGGCAAATTCTGCGGGCCTGGTTGGCTGGCTATAGCGATGGTGATGAGAAGCCCAAAGTCTTTATTGTGGGCGATCCCAAGCAATCTATTTATCGCTTCCGGCGCGCGGATCCCCGGCTGTTTGTTAGTGCGGCGCATTTTTTGGATCAACATCATGGGGCCGCTTACATTGAGCAAGATAAAACAAGGCGTAATGCGTACAAAATTAATGATGCAGTAAATACTATCTTTCAGGGGGAGCAGGTGCCAGCCGATTACCCCTATACAGAGCAGCAAACGCTTTGGACTTCCCCAGATGATGGCAAGCCTGTAGACGCTTATGCTCAGCAAGGTGAGGTTTATCTTCTACCCCTTATTTCTTATGTAGAGCCAGACCAAGAACTGCGTGAGGGCAGCGCATTTGATGAGGCCATTGTCGATTCGAGCAAAACAGTTGATGTGATTCAGCGACAAAAGGAAGGCGAGACGGTTGCGCACCTCATTCAAGAGTTGATTGCCACGCGCAAGGTCGCCGACAAAGAGGGTGGCAAGGAGATATGGCGAGATGCTAGGGCAAGTGATTTTCTATTGCTAGTTAAACGTCGTAAATACTTACCTCAATACGAGAGAGCGTTGCGCGATGTCAAGCTCGCCTATGAAAGCCCCCGATTGGGTGGCTTGCTAAATACGCTTGAGATCGATGATCTGATTGCATTGCTGACTGTGCTCGTGACCCCCCGTCATGATTTGCCGCTGGCACAGATCCTCAGAAGTCCGATTTTTGGTTTTGCGGAAAAGCAAATGCAGCAATTGGCGGTAGCGATGGCCTCCAATCAATATCGATCATGGTGGGATGCATTGCAAGATAGCCAGGACGAAAAGCTGCAAAAGGCTGCGCGCTACCTAAGGCATTGGCATCTTTTAGGCGAGCGCTTGCCGGTTCACGACCTACTGGATCGGATTTATCAAGAGGGTGACGTGCGAGTTAGATACGCCGCAGTCTGCCAAGATCTGGACCGACCACAGGTATTGGCAAACTTGGACGCCTTTTTAGAGGTGGCATTGAATCAGGATGGTGGTCAATATCCCAGCTTGAGTCGCTTTATTCAGGAGATCAATGCCAAGCGTCGTGGCGATGATGATGAAACGCCGAACGAGGGTGATGTAGATGCGCCTAGCGATGACAATTTGGCGGAGGTGGATGAAGAGAGCGAGATGTCAGAGGAAGATCGCCATAAGCGCATTCGTCTGATGACTATTCATGGCGCTAAGGGCTTGGAGTCGCCTTTTGTCATCATCTTAGACGCCAATAATACGGATACTAATATCGACCATAGCGGCGTCTTAATTGATTGGTCTCCACAAGAAGAGAGTCCATCTCATTTGTCTTTATTCACCTCCAAAACATTGACCAGTCCCCGCGCTGAGATCAATGAAGCAGAGAAGCAGATTGGCGAAAAAGAAAACTGGAATCTGCTCTACGTTGCCATGACGCGTGCACGACAAGGCCTATGGATTAGCGGCGATGCTCAGAAGCCCACTAACAACAACCCGAGTGGTCTAGATAAATCCTCTTGGTACGGCAAGGCAAGTAATGCAGACTTACCTGTATATCAGGTGAATGAACAAGAGTCAGTGTCGGAAGAAGCTGAGGTCATCAAACTCGCGCAAGAAAATGCGGTTGAAGATTTTGTATTGGACTGGCCCTTTGCACAAGAAAGCCATACGCAAATGCTCTCCGATATTGAGGGTGGCGTCACGGTTGAAGTATTTTCGGGTGAAGATGATCAAGCGCGAAATCCTGATCCAGAAATTCTGGAGGAGGGCACAAACTTTCATAAGTTGTTGGAGTTCATTACCCCAGACTCCGCCAATCAACACAAGCCATCAATGCCAAGCGAGCAAGAGCTCATAAATTGGCTCGGCATAGATGAAGAGCAGGCAAAAAAATTACTCACCCGCACCAAAATAGTTTTAGAGACTCCAGAGCTTAAGCGCTATCTCACGTCAGGCGAATGGATTCAGGCGTGGAATGAATTAGATATTGTTAGCGAACAAGGCAAAAGCTATCGCATGGATCGTT
>CAZHWF010000076.1:0-6230 GCA_964536365.1 uncultured Polynucleobacter sp. | reverse complement strand
TACCAGCACCAACCATCGTATGAATCTCATCGATAAAGATAATGGTTTGACCCTCATCCTTAGCAACGTCACTCAGTACAGCCTTTAAGCGCTCTTCAAACTCGCCACGATATTTAGCACCAGCCAATAGCAAAGCCATATCCAAAACGAGAACGCGCTTATTCTTGAGCGTCTCAGGCACCTCACCATTAACAATGCGTTGCGCCAAGCCTTCCACAATCGCGGTCTTACCCACACCAGGCTCACCAATGAGTACTGGGTTATTTTTCCCACGACGTTGCAAAATTTGAATTGTGCGACGAATCTCATCGTCACGACCAATCACGGGGTCAAGCTTGCCCATGCGAGCACGCTCAGTCAAATCTACTGTGTATTTTTTTAAGGCCTCACGTTGGCCTTCAGCATCCGCACTATTCACCGACTCTCCTCCGCGCACTAAATCAATAGCCGCCTCTAACGATTTACGATTTAAACCATTCTCACGAGCAATTTTGCCAAGCTCGCCTTTGTCATCAGCCACCACTAGCAAAAAAAGCTCGCCAGCAATAAATTGGTCATTACGCTTATTGGCTTCTTTTTCACATAAATTCAACCAATTGCTTAAATCACGGCCAACTTGAACTTCTCCACTGGTGCCCTGCACCTCTGGGAAGTTGCTAATTATTTTTTCCACGCCCTTCTCAAGGCCTGCGACGTTCACACCTGCGCGAGTTAATAAGCTCTTTGCTCCACCATCGGAATCACGCAACATTGCCAGCAGCACATGAGCTGGCTCAATATATTGGTTATCTTTAGCTAAAGCGATACTCTGAGCCTCACTTAAGGCTTCTTGAAATTTGGTTGTTAATTTATCTATTCTCATTTTTATATCCCATCAACTCCATACATTTTTATCTATAGAATATAAGGGCAATATTGCCAATTTCAAGGGTTTTTAACCTCCTTTTTCAGCGTAAATGGCCCCATTTTGACCTGGCTTGTATACCTCCTGGAATGCTCCGATGGCAGTTACTATGCCGGCATTACCAATCGGCTAGAGCATCGCTTAGAAGCCCACAATTCTGGTGAAGGGGCTTGCTATACAAGAGCGCGACGACCAGTCACCCTCTTAGCAACTCAAGAGCATCTCAACCGATCCGAAGCTTCTAAAGCTGAAATCAAATTAAAGCGACTGCGACGTGACGAGAAATTGGCTTTCTTTGAATTAAAGCCAATCCCTAGAAAAACAAAAACCACCCCCAAGGGTGGTTAATAGATTATTTAGCGCAATATTAGAAAGCGGCTTGTTATTTCTTTTCCCAGCGAGCCATCGCGGCCTCATCAGTGACCCTAGCATCCACCCAACGAGCACCCTCTGGAGTGTCCTCTTTTTTCCAAAACGGGGCCGCTGTTTTCAGGTAATCCATAATGAACTCACAAGCTGCAAAGGCCTCACCCCGATGCGCACTAGTCACCGCCACTAATACGATTTGATCTTCAGGCAACAAAGGACCGACCCGATGAATCACCAGGGTTTGATAAATATCCCAGCGCGCCCTGGCTTGGTCCAAGATTTCTTGGAGCGCCTTCTCAGTCATGCCTGGGTAATGCTCGAGAGTCATCCCCCTCACTTGACTGCCATCATTCATATCTCGCACGGTGCCCAAGAATGTCACTACCGCACCAACGCGGGGGTCGCCTTTTCGTAGGGCGGCTAATTCAGCGCTGACATCAAAATCGGCCTCTTGGATTTTGATCGGCATTCTAGCCTCCGGTCACCGGTGGGAAAAAAGCAACCTCAGAACCATCTTGTAGGTTTGTATTTGCATCAACCATATGTTGATTTAATGCACAGCGCAACACCTTGCCATCAGCCAATACATCAGACCATGGGGTGCCCCGTTGGATTAGATAGATCCGCAAATCCGCAATTGTTTTTACTGTTGCGGGAATAGTGACACTCTCTTGCGAAACGCCAAGAGCTTCACGTAAGGAGGCGAAGAATCGGAGTTCCAGTTTCATGGGGTAATCGTAAACCGTTTATCTTGTTTATCTTATTTTAGGAGCGCATCAAAGGGAATAAACTTCACCAAATCACCCGTTTTAATTGCCTGATTTGGAGGGCAATCCACTAAACCATCCCCCCAGGAGGCGCTGGTCAATACACCTGAGCTTTGATTTGGGAATAAATCCAATCCACCCCGCTCATTAATTTTGACTCGCAAGAATTCATTACGACGATCAGCTTTTAACCAATCAAAATCCGCTCGCATGAGATATGACTGGGCTTGCTTTGGTTCACGACCCTGTAATTTCAAAATAAAAGGGCGAACAAACAATATAAATGTGACAAAACTAGCTACTGGATTGCCAGGCAGTCCAATAAACCTAGCTTCGCCATCTTTAGGCTCATCAGATTTGCGAACTGCGCCAAATGCCAAAGGCTTGCCAGGCTTAATAGCAATTTGCCAAAGATCTAATCTACCCTCGGAAGTGACGGCGGGCTTAATGTGATCCTCTTCGCCAACTGACACACCGCCAGAGGTGATAATCAAATCATGATCTTTGCTTGCCTTACGCAAAGCAGCCTTTGTAGCATCCAGACGATCGGGAACAATACCCAGATCCGTTGCATCACAACCCAGAGATTTCAGACAGGCTAACAATGTATCGCGATTGGAGTTATAAATTCCCCCTGGCTTTAGTGGCTCACCAGGCAAAGATAGCTCATCACCAGTAAAAAAGGCCGCAACCTTCACACGCCGCTTCACAGTGAGGTGGGTTAAACCTGCGGAAGCAGCCACACCTAATTCTTGAGGACGCAAAAAAGTACCGGCGGTAAGCGCGACTTTGCCAGCAGTTAAATCCTCACCACGACGACGAATCCATTGACCCAATGTCGGGACACTATTGACCGTCACACAATTGGATGAATCATCAACCACGCAATCTTCTTGCATTACTACCGCATCGGCGCCAGGCGGCACAGGGGCACCAGTGAAAATCCTAGCTGCCGTCCCCGGCTCTAGCTGAGTGCCAACCGAACCAGCAGGAATACGTTGCGCAATTTTTAATGACTGTCCCGCCGTTGGGAGATCGGCGCAACGAACCGCGTACCCATCCATCGAGGTGTTATCGAGTGGCGGCACATCTACCAAGCTATTAACATTTTCAGCAAGCACACGACCCAAAGCCGCCTGCGTTAGAAGCTCCTCACTTTCAACTACGGCTTGAGCGTGAGAAAGCAGATGCTCTAAAGCCTGCTGCGCAGTCAACATCGGTGGCTTAGTCATAGATTATTTGGAACTTGAAAATACCTTGGCGTATTTATTTAGCCAAGGTGTGTAGTAATAAAAGCTTTCACTTGATTTACATCCGCATCGATATTTTCAACACGTTGCGGTTTTGATTTAATGTCTTTAAATGCTGGTGGGCAATCGGCTGGACGACCCAGAGCCACCTCGATGGTTTCCTCAAACTTAATTGGTAGGGCGGTTTCTAAAACAATCATCGGAACACCTGCTTGCAAGTGCTCACGAGCAACCTTCACACCATCAGCCGTGTGCGTATCAATCATGATTTCGTAACGTTTGTAGATATCACGGATTGTTTCTAAGCGATTCTCATGAGTGCTACGCCCTGATTGAAAGCCGTATTTCCCTAAATCTTTAAACACTGCCTCTTTGGAAATATCAAAGCCACCCGTTTCATCAACCTGTTTAAACATCACTGCGGTAGCTTTGCCGTCTTGACCCATGAAGTCAAAAACAAAACGCTCGAAATTGCTAGCCTTGGAAATATCCATAGAGGGGCTAGAGGTGTGCAATGTTTCAGCAGATTTGCGCGCGCGATAAACGCCAGTACGGAAAAATTCATCCAGCACATCATTTTCATTAGTAGCAACGACAAGATGCTCAATTGGTAAACCCATCATGCGAGCAATATGGCCAGCACAAACATTGCCGAAATTACCAGAAGGCACGGTAAATGAAACTTTTTCTGCGCTGGATTTCGTTGCCAATAAATAACCCTGGAAGTAGTACACCACCTGAGCAACTACTCTACCCCAGTTGATGGAGTTCACAGTACCAATTTGATGCTTCGCTTTGAAAGCGTGATCATTACTTACCGCCTTCACGATATCTTGGCAATCGTCAAAGACGCCCGCTACCGCCAAGTTAAAAATATTGGGATCTTGCAAGGAGTACATTTGCGCAGACTGGAACGCACTCATCTTGCCGCGTGGTGAAAGCATAAATACTTTCACGCCCTCTTTGCCACGCATGGCATATTCAGCAGCACTACCGGTATCACCAGATGTGGCACCCAAAATATTGAGTTGCTGACCTTTTTTCTTTAAAGCATATTCAAAGAGATTGCCGAGTAATTGCATGGCCATATCCTTAAACGCTAAGGTTGGCCCATTCGAGAGACTTAGGAGCCCAATACGTGTACCGTTTTCTTCACCCAACCAATGCAAGGGTGTGATGTCCTTGGCATTATCTTGCGGCCGGCCATTGCAATAAACCTGCTCGGTGTAGGTCTTACGCAAGAGTGCGCGCAAGTCCGTCTCAGGAATATCATCGCAATACAAGCTCAACACTTCATATGCAAGATCAGCATATGACAGGCCACGCCAAGAATCGAGTTGCGCTGTAGTGATCTGAGGATATTGCGTTGGCAAATACAAGCCGCCATCAGGCGCCAATCCACCTAACAAAATTTCTAAAAAGGATTGTTGTGGGCTATTGCCCCGAGTGGATTGGTAACGCATGTGTTTTACTTTATATTGCCTAGATTTACTTAAGACAGATTTTCTAAACGGATCTTCACTACTTCACCAGCAACAGTCTTGAGATTCTGAATCTCCCCAATTGCTGCAAGCATGTTCTTTTCTTTGGTCTCATGAGTTAAGGCCACCAAATCGGTTTGGCTCTCGCCCTCATCAGCCTCTTTTTGCAAGAGAGCATCAATTGAAACACCGTGTGATGCCAAAATTTTGGTGATATCAGCCAATACACCCGCTTGATCCGCTACGCGCAAGCGCAAGTAGTAACTAGTAGTGATCTCACCAATTGGTAACACTGCTGTGTCATGCACGGCATCGGGCTGGAAAGCCAAATAAGGGACGCGATGTTCAGCATCAGCGCTTAACAAACGAGTGATATCCACTAAGTCGGCAATTACCGCTGAGGCAGTTGGCTCAGAACCCGCACCTTTACCGTAATACAAGGTGGTGCCTACCGCATCGCCGAATACTTGGACCGCATTCATAGCACCCTCAACGTTTGCAATCAAACGCTTAGCAGGAATCAATGTAGGATGTACGCGTAACTCAACGCCAGTTGATGTTTTCTTGGCGATACCAAGCAACTTAATGCGATAGCCCAATTGCTCAGCGTATTTGATATCAATCGCATCTAATTTGGTGATGCCTTCTACGTGCGCTTTTTCAAACTGCATCGGAATACCAAAAGCAATCGCGCTCATAATCGTTGCCTTATGAGCAGCATCAACACCTTCAATATCAAAGGTAGGATCAGCTTCCGCATAGCCCAAGCGTTGCGCTTCTTTCAGAACAGTTCCAAAGTCCAGGCCTTTGTCACGCATCTCTGACAAGATAAAATTAGTCGTACCATTAATGATGCCTGCCACCCATTCAATACGGTTAGCGGTTAAGCCTTCACGCAAAGCTTTAATAATTGGAATACCGCCGGCAACGGCAGCTTCGAACGCCACCATGACACCTTTTGCATGCGCTGCTTTGAAAATCTCATTACCATGAACTGCGATCAAAGCCTTATTGGCAGTAACAACGTGCTTACCAGCAGCAATTGCCTCAAGCACAAGGTCTTTAGCAATTCCATAACCACCGATGAGCTCAACAACGATGTCAATCTCTGGGTTGTTAATTACCGCCCGAGCGTCGCTAACTACTTGCGCACGGTCTTTAACCAACTCTTTAGCGCGTTCAACATTTAAATCGGCAACAGTATTGATTCGAATACTACGACCAGCACGACGCTGTATCTCATCTTGGTTACGCTCGAGAACGGTGAATACGCCACCACCAACAGTGCCAATACCTAATAGACCTACTTGAATCGGTTTCATGATGCCTTTGCTGCGGTTGAAGAAGCCTTGTGGCTATGTATATTGCGATATCTTTCTAAAAAACGTGCGAGACGACCAATTGCCTCTCTCAGTACATCTTCGTGCGGCAAGAACACCACACGGAAATGATCAGGCTT
>CAZHWF010000075.1:0-6303 GCA_964536365.1 uncultured Polynucleobacter sp. | reverse complement strand
CGGATCTTGATTTCGTTATTCATGATTTTTTAGCGTAACTTGTTAATATAGCTCTTTCCCATGAATTCTTCTGAACTTCGCTCCACTCTGGCCTTAGCAGGCATTTTTGGCCTTCGCATGCTGGGCCTGTTTTTGCTATTACCCATCTTTAGCATTCATGCGCGGGGTTTGCCAGGTGGTGAGCACGCTCTTTGGGTAGGCTTGACCCTTGGAATCTTTAATATCGTTCAGGCCTGTTTTTACATCCCCCTAGGCCGCTTATCAGACCGTATTGGACGCAAACCCGTTGTTTTGTGGGGTTTATCCTTATTTGTTGCGGGCGCCCTGATCTGTGCAGCAAAAGACGACTTGCTGTGGATTGCTATTGGGCGCGCGGTTATGGGAGCCGGTGCGGTTTCTGCGGCGATTTCCGCTTGGGTGGCTGACTTAACTCGAGAACAGGTGCGTACTCGCGCTATGGCGCTTGTCGGTGGGAGTATCGCCCTCTCATTTGCTTTGTCTTTAGTGATTGCCGCCCCTATTTATCGCGCTATTAGCCTCAGTGGAATCTTTATTGTTTTAGCGGTGTTGGGTGTCATCGCAATGTTTGTGACGTATTACATTTTGCCAACTAGCAGGCCGGAGGCGAAAGTGCAGCAGGCGACATTAACGGAGGTTTTCTTTAGGCCAGAGTTAATGCGTTTAAATATTGGTGTGTTTGTATTGCACGCAACACAGGTCGCGATGTTCTTGGTTGTTCCGCGCTTACTTGTTCAGGCTGGCTTACCACTTTCTTCTCATTGGGAAATATATCTACCGGTTGTTCTGCTGTCATTTATTTTCATGGCCCCCGCAATTATTTATGGAGAAAAAAAGCAAAAATTAAGAACGGTATTGTTAGCTGCGATTGTTCTATTGTTAATTGCTGAGTCGATGTTTATGCAAGCCACTTCTGTGATGGTTATTGCTTCTGCGTTGCTGATTTATTTCGTAGGCTTTAATTTACTTGAGGCGCTACAACCCTCTCTGGTGTCGCGCTTTGCTAAAGAATCTAAAGGTACTGCTTTAGGTGTTTACAACACCACCCAATCGATTGGCTTGTTCTCAGGTGCTGCAATAGGAGGTTATTTAATGGATAGCCATGGCGATTTATCGGTCTTTGTGATGGGCGCGGCACTCTTAATTTGCTGGCTTATAATTGCTTGGTCAATGGGTGAAATGCCAACAAGAGCAACAGAATCTAGGGATGTAGCCTCAAAGACATAACCGCAAGCTTCATTGATTTTATTAAAGCAAGCAGTTTATTTTTTGCAGTGATAACAGCAGTAATTTTTCTTCGGGAGACAACATGGCTTCGGTAAATAAGGTCATCATCGTAGGTAACGTAGGACGTGATCCAGAAACGCGTTATATGCCAAGCGGCGACGCCGTTACAAATATTTCAGTAGCAACATCTGATCGCTACAAAGACAAGCAAACTGGTGAAATGAAAGAAACCACAGAATGGCACCGCGTCGCATTCTTTGGCAAGCTTGCAGAAATTGCTGGTCAATACCTCAAAAAAGGCTCACAGGTTTATGTTGAAGGTCGTTTGCGTACTCGCAAGTGGACTGATGCTAGTGGCCAAGAAAAGTATTCCACTGAGATTGTTGCAGAAACGATGCAAATGCTTGGTGGCAAACCTGTAGGCGGAGGCGGCGATAGTGGCGAGAGTTATAGCCGTTCAAAGCCAGCTGAACAGTCCGCGCCAGCGGCATCCAATGCGGCATCGCTTGGAGCAATGGACGACGATATTCCGTTCTAAAGTTTTTGATGAATGGTGAATGACTGCTAATCATCCTTAATCGCTGTGCATATGTAAAAACCCCCAATCAAATCGATTTGATTGGGGGTTTGACTTTATGGCGCAAGAATATATCTAAGTACCTATATTGCTTACGACATAAAATAGACGCATGAATATCAAAGGTTTATTGAAACCAGTATTTCTGTGGACCATACTTTTGGCCTATGGATTGCTGCCAATAACATCGATGGCCACCCCCTTTTTCTTTCCCGATATGAATCCCTCCTTCAAAAGGAGTCAGCCACCTGAGTGGCTGAGTGAAGGCAAAGGAAATGATGGTTACCTTACGATTACATCTGAAATTATTCCAGTAAATAGCTGCACTCAGATGTCGAGTCAGAGTTTTTGGGGGTCTGATAAAACTCAGCTTGTCATTTCGGTTGTTACCAATGGTTTTAAAAGTAAGTTAGATAAGTTAGAGATCCCAATTGCCACCTTTGATGGCCGCGAGGGTAACTCTCGCTGCGCCTCCTTAAGTGCGCCGCCCACTCAAATTGTTCCGGTTACGAATTTGAGTCCTTATTCCTTATTGAGTCCAGGCAATCTTCTGCTAAGCGTTAATGTAAAGAGTTCAAATAACTCTAATCAGGACTTTATTGGTTCAGCCAAGTTACTGCTTAGCGCGGTGGCGATCGTGGCTACCGGAGGTTCAGCGGCGGCGATTACTGGAGTGACATCTGCGGTCGGAACATCGGCCGCATCTGACACTCAAACTAGGGCTAATGCTTTGCTGCAGGGAATGATAGACGCCAAGATTCCGGTTTCATTTAACTGGTCGGAGCTGAGAAAAGGAATAGATGCTATCGAGATTTTTGTTTATAAGACCGATCAAAACTTAAGCAGTATTTCGGATAAACAAATTGCTCAGCTCCAGAAAGATCCAAAGGCAGATAAGCAGTTGCTGTTCACTGTGAAGCTGGAATTCCAGTTTTTTAGAACCCTGTTTTATCCAACCGTTTCTGATATCGATGGTTTGGTTAATCGAGAAAATCTTTCTGCGCAATATGTGCTCAATTACCCTGTCCCTGGGTCTAATCAGAATTTCATGCAGCTATTAAATAATTCATCCCCTAGCTTGTTGCAAAGGATGTCAAAAGCAGATACAGGCGAGTTGGCCAAGGCATGTTCTATGGGGTTCGATAGGCTCAAGTCAGCAGGGCTGAACTATGTTGATTCAGCAATTGTGATGAAAGCTTTTTTAGATGAAGCTAGGGGCGATTCTAGTTGGTACGCAAACCCAACGCTTGTGAAAAATTGCTTCAGTCAGACGCCTGGAATACAGGCGTACCTTGAGCGTATTTATGGCGTTCCCATTCCTGAAAAGCAGGAGGTGCAGTAATTTATTGACGCGCGTGCCGAATATTTTCAGGCCATGGTGCGTTGTAATCGGTGCGAAAAGGGTTAATGTCTAAGCCACCACGTCGTGTGTATCTTGCATATACAGAAAGTTTTTCTGGTTTGCACTGGCGCTTGATATCCGTAAAGATAGTTTCAACGCAATGTTCATGAAACTCACCAAGATTTCTAAATCCAATCAGATAGCGAAGTAGGCCTTCTTCTAAAATGGGCCTACCCTGATAGCGAATTTGCACACTTGCCCAATCTGGTTGACCAGTAACAGGACAGTTGGATTTAAGTAAGTGGGAAACCAAGCACTGCTCAATTGGGCCAAAAGATTCGTTCACGCTCAGTAGGTTGGGGTCTGCAGGCATGTTTGGGTCGACTTCGATATCGAGTCGATCCATCAAGATGCCGCTCATTTCTTGTATCCCTTTTTTGGAGAGGGAATCGGGAGAGTGGATGCGAGTCGTAATTTTGGCGCCCGCTACTGCTGATAAATCTGCAATGAGCCTATCTCTTACTGCATTCTCATCTTCAAAGCGCGCGCTATTGAGGCTATTTAGATAGAGCTTGAAGGACTTTGACTCAATCATATTAGGCGAGTCGGCTGGAATTTGAAATTCTGCCAAGGCAATTTGAGGCTTACCTTTTTTGTTAAGCCAGCTCAGTTCAAAAGCGTTCCAAATATCAACCCCAACAAAAGGTAGGCTTTGATCTTGTTTTATCCCAATTTTTGCGCGGTTCTCGCTGCGGGCAATAGGAAATAACAAGCTCGGATCATATTGATCTGGATAATGTGTTGATTGTCCGAGCGATAGTGTTGCCATATTATTTTTTATTATTCGAAACGCCAGATACAACATGTCCTGTTGGTGCAACAGATGCGGCGGATTGGCAGTGACCCGTTTGATCGTCAAAGAAAAAGTCTGGTTCAAATTCTCGCAAGAATTCGCTTTTGCCCAATCCACCCAAGAACATCGCTTCATCAACATCGATACCCCAAGCCATTAGGGTGCGAATAGCGCGTTCATGTGCGGGCGCTGAGCGCGCCGTAACTAGTGCAGTGCGGATGCGCATGCCATTTTCGCTGGTGGAGCGCTGCAGTCTATGTAAGGCCTCTAGCAAGGGTTTAAAAGGGCCAGGAGGCAATGGGATATCGACCTTCTTGCTCTCGTGGTCTACGAAAGCTTCAAGCCCTTTTTTCTGAAAGACTTGTTCTGCTTCATCTGAAAAGAGTACCGCATCACCGTCAAATGCAATACGGATTTCATTTGGGTGGGACTCGGCAATTTTGCTGGACTCTGGAAATACTCGGGCCGCTGGAAAACCGGCATCAATGGTTGCGCGTACATCATCTTCATTTGCCGATAGAAATAGATTGGCGTGCAGAGAGCGCAGGTAATGGTATGGAGGGCGACCACGCGTGAATACACCACGCTCTAAATGTAGGCCATGATGCTCTGCGGAGCGGAATACGCGCAAACCGCTTACAGGATCATTGCGGGAGAGAATAACCACTTCTACGCGCTGTTGGCCTTCTTCATTAAAGGCCAAGAGTTTTTTTACTAATGGAAAGGCCACGCCTTTTTGCGCCGCCTCACCCAATCGCTCAAGCTGAAGCTTCATATAAGCGCTATCGTCAGCGGATTCGAAAATGCGGTTTTCTTCTTCGAAATCAAACAGAGCACGCGAGGAGATCGCAACAACAAGTTTTCCGGTGAGCGTATATGACACGGACTTAGACCCTATTATTTGAGGAACAAGCGATACGCGGGATTGTTGGTTTCATCCCAGTGTGGATAGCCCAGGCTAGCCAAGAAGTTTTGGAATTTCTTCTGCTCATTTTTGGGGACCTGGATGCCAACCAAAATACGTCCGTAGTCAGCACCATGATTGCGATAGTGGAACAAGCTGATATTCCAATTTGGAGCCATACTGGTTAAGAATTTCATC
This sequence comes from uncultured Polynucleobacter sp., assembly GCA_964536365.1. Taxonomy (GTDB): domain Bacteria; phylum Pseudomonadota; class Gammaproteobacteria; order Burkholderiales; family Burkholderiaceae; genus Polynucleobacter. Next base: position 1,184 of record CAZHWF010000075.1, on the reverse strand, counting down.
AACGCGCCTGGCCGCTCAGGGAACTCAAAACGATAGAGTAGCTCATCTTTAGCAAGCGGAGAATGCCCGCCAACCATGTGACGCAAATGGGATTTTGCTAATTCATCATGAGTAAGGTCGATCGTTGCAAATTTTGCTTTACGAAAATGTTTCGCAATCGCTTCGCTATCACCAGGTTTCTGCGTACTGATACCTACAAAAATATGCGCTTCGCTTTGATCGCCAATTCGATAATTAAATTCAGTGACATTGCGCTTTCCGAGTAGTTCGCAGAAGCGTTTAAAGGAGCCACGTTCTTCTGGAATCGTCACCGCAAAAACCGCTTCACGGAATTCACCAACATCAGCGCGTTCCGCTACAAAGCGTAGGCGGCTGAAGTTCATATTCGCCCCGCAAGCCACAGCCACTAAGGTTTTCTTTTTGATGCGTTTTTTCTCGACATACTTCTTCATGCCCGCGATGGCAAGTGCGCCAGCAGGCTCTAGAATACTGCGTGTGTCAGTGAAAACATCATTAATTGCAGCGCAGATTTCATCAGTATCGACAGTGATGATTTCATCAACCACTTTTTTGCAAATACGAAAAGTTTCTTTGCCAACTAATTTCACAGCGGTGCCATCAGAAAACAAACCGACATCGTTCATCTCAATGCGTTTGTTCGCTTTGAGTGATTGATTCATAGCATCAGAGTCCGAAGCCTGCACACCAATTACTTTTGTTTTGGGGCTTACAGCTTTAATGTATTCACCAATACCCGCAATTAATCCGCCACCACCAATCGCCACAAAAACAGCATCGATCGGTTTTTCGTATTGAGTAAAGATTTCGTGGGCGATAGTGCCTTGACCTGCGATCACATCTGGATCATCGAATGGATGAACAAACGTCAACCCCCTTTTTTTGGCAACCATTTCAGAGTGTTTAAAGGCATCGCTATAGGATTCGCCATGCAGGATGATTTCAACCCAAGAGCCACCTCTAGCCTTTACTGCATCAATTTTGACACTAGGAGTGGTTACTGGCATCACGATGACCGCTTTGCACTTCATTTTGGCCGCCGATAGCGCTACTCCCTGCGCATGATTGCCGGCAGATGCCGCTATAACCCCACGTTTTAAGGCTTCTGGAGGTAAATGGGCCATTTTGTTATAGGCCCCGCGCAGCTTGACGGAGAAAACCGGCGG
>CAZHWF010000074.1:5168-6411 GCA_964536365.1 uncultured Polynucleobacter sp. | reverse complement strand
GGTGAAGTGGCAAGTCATCATGACCATACGCGCTACCCAGAAAAAGATGATGTCAAAGCCGGTTACCAAAACGGATGATGGTAAGAAATGATTTAAGGCGGGCGTTTCTTCTGGCCAGCCAAGAGAGCTAAAGGGTACTAACGCAGAGCTAAACCAAGTATCGAGAACATCTGGGTCGCGATTCAGTTTTCCTGTGTAGCCTGCAGCTACAGCTTTGGTTTTGGCTTCTTCTTCAGAGCGCGCTACAAAAATCTGGCCATCATCGCTATACCAGGCGGGGATTTGATGGCCCCACCAGAGCTGGCGTGAGATGCACCAGTCTTGAATGTTTTCTAGCCATTGGGTGTAGGTATTAATCCAGTTTTCTGGGACAAGTTTGATATCGCCTTTAGTTACCGCATCTAGGGCGGCACCAGCAATGGAAGAGCCTGGCTGATATTTGTTGTCAGGGCTCGGTTTTGACATTGCCACAAACCATTGGTCTGTGAGCATGGGTTCGATGATGGTTTGTGTGCGATCACCGCGAGGCACCATTAACTTATGTGGCTGAACTTTTTCTAGTAGACCAGCCGCATCTAGGTCGGCAACAATTTGTTTACGCGCCGCAAAACGTTCCATACCTTGATAAGCTGTTGGCGCATTTTCATTGATCTTGGCATCCAATGTCAGGATATTAATCATTGGCAACTGATGACGTTGACCTACTGCATAGTCATTAAAGTCATGCGCAGGAGTCACTTTGACAACGCCGGTGCCAAAGTTCAAGTCAACGTAGTCATCCGCGATGATAGGGATCTGGCGATCGCATAGCGGTAGGTTAACTGACTTGCCGATGAGATGCTTATAGCGTTCATCCTCTGGGTTCACCATGACGGCAACGTCGCCCAGCAAGGTTTCTGGGCGGGTGGTGGCAACCGTAAGGTGGCCTGAGCCATCAGCAAGTGGATAGCGGATATGCCACATTGAACCATCTTCTTCTTCGCTTACCACTTCAAGATCAGAGACGGCGGTGCCTAATACCGGATCCCAGTTCACTAGGCGCTTACCGCGATAAATCAGACCTTGCTCGTGCAGGCGAACAAATACTTCTACAACGGCTTTGGACATTTTGCTGTCCATCGTGAAATACTCTTTACCCCAATCAATTGATGCACCAAGGCGACGAATTTGACGAGTAATAGTGTTGCCAGAAGTTTCTTTCCATTCCCAAACTTTTTCTAAAAACTTTTCACGACCAAGATCG
>CAZHWF010000074.1:0-5158 GCA_964536365.1 uncultured Polynucleobacter sp. | reverse complement strand
AAACATTTTGTGCGTCGAGTTGACGTTCAACTACGATTTGGGTGGCAATGCCTGCGTGGTCGGTACCGGGAACCCATAAAGTATTTTTGCCAGACATGCGAGCATGGCGCACCAATCCATCCATGATGGTCTGATTAAAGGCGTGACCCATATGCAAGGTCCCAGTGACGTTCGGCGGAGGCAGTTGAATAGAAAAGTCAGCTTTGCCTTCATCCATGGTGGAGTCGGCAATACCCCGACGTTCCCATTCCGGGCCCCAATAAGCTTCTATCGGCGCGGGTTCATAAGATTTCGCGAGCTCGTCGGCTGCGGATATAGGGGTATTTGAGGCATTTGGCATACGAGGCAAATTATAATTGGGGGGCGGTAGCTGAATTGACAAGTCTGCCTTGCCATCATCCATGCTGGCCTCAGCAATTCCTCTGCGCTCCCACTCTGGACGCCAGTAGGCCTCTATGGGTGCTGGTTCATAGGATTTTGCTAGTTCATCGACTGAACTCGCTGTGGGTGAATGAGGGGTATTTGAGGCATTTGGCATAAGAGGCAAATTATAATTGGGCTGATGTACTCAGACTTGCTCGCGAACCTCAATCCAGAACAGCGCGAGGCAGTGACCCTCCCGCCCCTAAATGCAAATGGCCAAGCCCAATCCTCCTTGATTTTGGCGGGGGCGGGGAGCGGCAAAACTCGCGTTCTGACCACCCGTATAGCATGGTTGATTCAGACTGGTCAGGTATCCCCCATCGGCGTCCTAGCGGTGACCTTTACCAATAAAGCCGCTAAAGAGATGATGTTGCGCCTAAGCGCAATGTTGCCCATCAACACCCGAGGGATGTGGATAGGCACTTTCCACGGTCTTTGCAATCGTTTATTGAGGGCGCACCATAAAGAAGCTGGGTTGCCATCCACTTTTCAGATTTTGGATACCCAAGACCAGCTCTCTGCAATTAAACGCCTTCTCAAAGGTCTAAAGGTGGATGATGAGAAATATCCGCCCAAGCAACTCCAGTACTTTATTGCGCATGCCAAAGAGCGCGGGCAGCGGGCAAAAGATTTATCTGTGGGGGATGATTTTCAGGCCAAGATGGCGCAGCTTTATGCAGCCTACGATGAGCAATGTCAGCGTGAGGGAGTGGTGGATTTTGCTGAGCTCTTATTGCGCAGCTACGAGTTGCTTAAGCATAGCGAAGCGATCCGCACGCACTATCAAGAGCGTTTCCGCCACATTCTGATTGATGAGTTTCAAGATACCAATGCCTTGCAATACGCCTGGCTAAAGTTGTTATCGGGGCATGATTCCAGTCGCATCAATGTGAGCGGCATGGGTAGTAGCTCTGTTTTTGCAGTGGGCGATGACGACCAGAGTATTTACGCATTCCGAGGCGCTGATGTTGAGAATATGCGCCTCTATGAAAAACAATTTCATCCGATGTTGGTAAAGTTAGAGCAGAACTATCGCTCGCATGGCCATATCTTGGATACAGCCAATCATTTGATCGCAAACAATGCCGAACGACTCGGCAAGAACCTGCGAACCGATGCGGGTCATGGCGAGCTAGTCCGCATCTATGAGGCGCCTAGCGATCATGCCGAAGCCGCATGGCTGATAGACGAGATTAAGGCCTTGGTTAATAGTGGTATTAAGCGTACCGAAATCGCCTTGCTATATCGCAGCAATGCGCAGTCTCGAATTATTGAGCATGCGTTATTTTCTGCAGGCATTCCGTATCGCGTGTATGGTGGATTGCGCTTTTTTGAACGAGCTGAAATTAAACATGCGCTTGCCTATTTACGCTTGCTTGAAAATCCGAATGACGATACATCATTTTCTCGCGTGGTGAATTTCCCGACTCGCGGTATTGGCGCTAGATCCATTGAAGCATTGCAAGATGCTGCAAGAGCTCAGCAATGTTCTTTGTATTTAGCTGCTTCCACATTGGAAGGTAAGGCGGGTGCTGCACTTGGCGGGTTTGTGCGTTTAGTTGACCATATGCGTGAGGCGACGCGTCATAACACCTTGCCTGAAACAGTTGAGTTTGTAATTCAGCATAGCGGGCTGATACAGCACTACTTATCCGAGCGTGAGGGGCAAGATCGCGTTGAAAACTTGCAGGAATTAATTAACGCAGCTACCGCTTTCATTGCGGAAGAGGGTTATGGTCAAGATGCTGCAGCAGCAATGTTGCCTGGAGACAATTCCCTGGGGGATGTGGAAGTTTCACCTTTAGCAGCCTTTCTTTCACATGCCTCATTAGAGGCTGGCGATAACCAGGCGCAGGCTGGTCAGGATGCGGTTCAACTAATGACGGTGCATTCCGCCAAAGGGCTGGAATTTACATCTGTGTTTATTACTGGTTTGGAGGAAGGCCTGTTCCCCCACGAAAACAGTGTGAACGAGCAAAACGGTTTAGAGGAAGAGCGTCGCTTAATGTATGTAGCGATTACTCGCGCAAAAGAGCGCCTGTATTTATCTCATACCCAATCCCGCATGTTGCATGGTCAGGTGCGCTACAACATGCCATCTCGCTTTTTGGAAGAGCTGCCATCCGAATCATTGAAGTGGCTCACTCCTAAAGCGAGAGATGCTCGTTGGGGTAGCGGATCCAGATCTGGCTCTACTTGGCAAGATGGCTATACCCGTCAACGTGAATATGAGTCCAGTGATTTCTTTGACTCCGGTAGTGAACGCCCAAGACCAGTGAAGCGGGTAGGTTCGGCTTCAATGGAGGTGAAGCGCTTGGCATCTCCTCCGCGCGGAAACTATCCATTCACTATTGGGCAAAACGTATTTCACACTAAATTTGGTGAGGGGCGCGTTACCGGTTTAGAGGGTGTGGATGCTGATGCGAGAGCGCAGGTCAATTTCAAGCGCCATGGTGTGAAGTGGTTGCAACTCAGTATTGCTAAGCTTACTGCTATAGATTAAACGCCGACACAATATCTAAATAGGTCTTGTTAAGCGCCTAAAGCAATATCACCTTCAGTAAAACAGGCTTTCCAAGTGGCATAAAAAGAGCAATGCATGATGGTCAAGCCTGCCATGGAAATTGGCGCAATGATGAAAGAGGCAGCTTGCCCTAAATTGATGGCATCAAAGATCATTCCCACGGTTAGCGGAATGGCAATCAAAATGGCGCTCCATATCGAAAGATATAGAAAGAATGCCGCTTTATTTGTCCAGCATGCTAGGCAGCTGGAGAATAAGGCTTGCGCAACGGACATGTTTGCCCATGCAACAAGTACAGGGGAGAACCACATGAGCATTGCAACGGGCACATACAACATCGCCCCAAAGAAAAGCACTAGATAAACTTGGCGCAGCGCCTCTGGAGTAATGGGTTTATCACTAGTCATCAAGGGGATCAGTAATTCAAAATCGACCAAGAGACTGAGGATGAAGCTGAGCAACAAAATCATTGCGGCATACACCAAGCCCAACTGCAAAATTCTTTTGCGAATGATTGGTGTGGATTGAAGCGCGATCAAATAGACCATGGGTCTGATACGCTCTTTTTGAATCGCCTGCCGACAGGCAGTCATAAAGCCAACGGATAGTGTTGGGGTCAGCAGCAGCACTATGAAGACGCCAATCACTGGAATGATGACAGCCAATTGGGCTGCAAATACATACATGAAGACCAGCATCAAAAATCCCAAGGGATTTTGCTTGAACAGCCAAATTCCTTGACGAATCCAGGTGTAACCTTCTTTGGGTGCTACGTAATTCAGTTTCATAGTGAGCGACGACTTAATAGAATGCGTTCAAAGTGCGTGGGATCATGAGGGGTTAGCATCTGCGCATCACGTGGTAGGTAGAAGTCCCATAATCTCGAAACCCAAAAGCGTAAGGCCGCAGCTCTTAACATGAGAGGCCAGCTGGCTTGCTCTTCTTTTGTCAGGGGTCGAACATTTTGATAGGCCTTCATAAATGCATCCAAGCGCACGGGATCTAAATCCTGTTTATTTTCTGCCAGGCACCAATCATTTGCTGTAACGGCGATGTCGAATAACCATTTATCGGTACCTGCAAAATAGAAATCAAAAAAGCCGCCCAATTGATCGAGGGATGAATCCGCCCCTTTTGGATCAAACAAGACGTTATCGCGAAATAAATCACAATGACTTGCTCCTTGCGGTAGAGCATCATATTCACTTGAGCTAAAGAATTTTTCTTGCGCTGCTAGCTCATGTGTGAGTAGTTCTTTTTGTGAAGTATTTAAATGCGCAAGCACTTGCGGAATTGTTTGTTGCCACCAAGCAAGGCTACGCAGATTTTCTTGAGACTTAGGAAAATCTTTGCCAGCCAAATGCATCTTGGCTAACATCTCGCCAACAAGTGCGCAATGATTGGATTCTGGCGTCAGTCTAGAAAGGCCTGGGAGCTTGGTCACTATAGCTGCAGGCTTGCCCTTTAGGTTAAAAAGAATCTTTCCTGCTTTGTTCTCAATCGGCTTGGGAACGGGCACTCCTTTATTGGCCAAGTGGCGCATTAACTCTAAATAGAAGGGCAGTTGCTCAGCAGATAATCTTTCAAAGATGGTTAAAACATATTCCTGTTTCTTACCATCTTTGTTGGTGTCGAGAAAAAAATTAGAGTTCTCAATTCCACCATGAATACCGCGAATGTCGCTTGCTTGGCCAATATCAAAGTCTTGATCAATCCATCCCGCAATATCGCTCAGTTCGATCGGAGTAAATACGGCCATAAACTAATTGGATTAAAAATTATCTAAGCGGAATGCTGATGCTAGGTACGCTGATCAGATCAGTTTCTTTTGGTGGGCCAGGCATTACAGAGGTGGGCGGCGCCATTTCATAGCTTGTGTAAGGCGTTTTCACGTCAACCTGGGTTGGGGCATTCACATCCTTGTACTCCGTAATGGTGGTGCCATTCTTATCTTTGTACTGATAATTTGGCTTGCGTTGCTCGGGCGTATTGAGTACCCCGGAAGCGCTCACTGCTGGAGCAATTGGTTGGCTATTAATGCGGTTTAATTCTGATGGGCTCAGTGCTTGGCTGTTATTCTGAGCCTGAGCTGAGCTCGCAATAAAGAGTCCAAAAGTCATTAAAACGCTAACCAAAGCAAAGCTTTGGCCCATTGTGTGACTAATTAAGTTCATTAAATAATGCATTTTTTCACCTTTTTAAGCCCACTCT
>CAZHWF010000073.1:1058-6413 GCA_964536365.1 uncultured Polynucleobacter sp. | reverse complement strand
CATAGGCAGTACGCCAGACTTGGTGATGTCCTGGATTGTGCATTACGAACCATTAACCAAATCTAAAGAACTGGTTGATGGTTATTGCATCTACTTACAAACAACAGGCGAAATACATATTGAAATTAATGATGTTCTAAATGGAACAAAAGATGAGTGGGACTTAAAAGCCCATCACTGCAAAGCCATAGGCGCAAATAAGCCCGTATTTGTAGCAACCAATGTAGATCTAAATACCAGGTAGCAGTTAAGCAAAGCCCGTTCAAATCAGCCCTACAAGCAACGATCTTCAAGCATCACGGCGTCTAGTTGCTAGACGCCAATCAAATAGCGTGTAGGGCTTTTATGACCCCAAACCCCAATTTGTAGTCTATTTCCCACGAAATATTCATAAATATTAATAACGCAAACCACATAAGAAAACTGCACTTTTCTTATGTGGAGGCGTAAGTCATTGATTTTTGGAAGATCTTGTTTTGGCAAATTTCGGTCGACCATTTAGCAATAAGAAAACACACTAATAGTGCTTTTTTATTTATGAAAGGTTTTACAAATGGCTCAAGCAAAAACCCTTACCCAAGCAGAACTAGATCAAGTACTGCGTTATGTATCTACCAAAAAATACCCAGAACGCGATAGAGCGTTACTCATGACAAGCTTTCTTGCAGGACTTCGTGTTGCGGAAATTGCATCCTTAACAATGGGTGATGTTTTAAATACAGATGGCACAGTCAAGGCAGAAGTTCGTTTATCTGCCGAACAAACCAAAGGCAAATATCCGAGGACAGTTTTCTTATCCACTAAATTACGCGCCGAACTAGAAGAATATTTAAAAACCCGTCAAGCAAAATACCCTGATATTCCGCTGTTCCACACCAATACACGCCTAAGATTTACTGCTAATTCATTGTGTCAGTGGTTCTATCACACCTATCGCAATGCAGGAATTAGTGGCGCAAGCAGCCATAGCGGAAGAAGGAACTTTTTAACCTCGCTTGCTTCAAAAGGTGTTGGTGTTCGTGTACTTGCAGCGCTAGCAGGACATCGCAACATTGCTGTCACGATGAAATACATCGATGCGTCAGATGATATGAAACGCAACGCGGTGGAATTAATCTAATCAATCCAGCCTAGTCGTTTCCACCTAGCAAACCTGGTTTCATCTTCAGCATTGGGCTTCTCGCAAGAAAAGCCCAATTCTTTTAATAAACGCATTGCCTGGGTTCTGCTGTAGCCCTGTCGATACGAGATATTGCCTATCAGCTCAACAACCATAGCTAGCGTCCATCTATCTTTATCAAATCCGTTACGCAAACCGCCTTTACGCAACATTCTCTGTAGCTTATATTTTTCTTCTTTTTCTAAAGCACTAGGTCTGCCTAATGGGGCGGATCTCCACCCCATCTTATTAACTTCATCTCTTTTTGCCCAAGTAAAAACACTTTGCCTAGACACCTCTAGGCGTCTCGCCACTTCAGATTGAGAGATTCCACGGCGCAACATTCTTACGCCTTGCATCCGACGACCCTCCATTGCTTTAATTTTTCTCTTAGGCTTTTTAAGAATTTCCATCATTTTTTTATCTAAAAATAACGCTTGACACAAAATAATTAATTAATTTTATGTCAGTTATTAATGTAACACATGATTCACTACATCGACACTAAAGCTTTTATTTACATGGCTTGAATTTTCTTATTTTCTGTCAAGAGAAATCATTCTCTAACAACCATGTCTCAAAAAAATCGCAAAAATCTAGAATGGATTCCATAGTGATTCAGATCACCGCTCTTTAAAAATTGATGTGCTCTCAAAGTGCCCAACGCATTCAGCGTCAAGGGCAAATCACTTGCTGCAAAGCATTTTGCAATGTGGCTTTTATTAACTTAAAAAACGGAGTTTTAAATGGAAAAAGCATCTACAGCAGTAAAAGCAGTATTTCAACCTAGCAAAGAAAACCTGGCATTTGCAGGTGGACTTGTAACGCAACTAGACGGTTTAGTAGTAAAGCGTAAGCAGTGGGAAGCTACTGATTACAAAAAAGCTAATGAGGGTTTGTATAGCCTGCTAGCTAGCTGTCTTGACGTTTTCAACAGCAAGTTTGTTAATGCTAGTGATGATGACAAGAAAACATTGCGGGGAGAATTAAAAAATCGCCTTACAGCAGACGGGGTTCGGGTACAACGAAATACAAATACCTTGACGATGTTTGTACGTTTTGTTTTTGGCTCTGATCGTAAGCGTGCGCACGGCTATACCTATGTGCTCAAAGCTGCGATTTCATATGAAGTTGAGGCAGCTAGCTTGCCAGGCTGGATTGTTGATCAAGGCGGTATCGAAGAGGTACGCAAACGCATGATTGTTTCGGAAAAGGCTTTAGCAAACCGAACAGCTCTTGCAAGTGCAAAAGCCCAGGTTGTAGCAAATGTTGAACAAGCTTCTGTAACACCACTAGCGAAATTCAACATGTCTGGTGTAAGCGGGGAATATGCCTTACTCCTTGCAAAGCCTGCACCAGATGGGACTGTATCTATCGTCGGCGTCATCTCTGACATCAACGAAGCCTTCTACAACGCATGTTTGTTAAAGATGGCTCGCGTTAAAGCAGCAGATAACGCTGAATCACTAGCTCTTAGCAAAGAGGGCACAGATTTATTAGCTGGTAGCAGTTCTATTGCCGCTAACGACTCTGTAGCCATCAAAGAGGCGCTTGCAGCCTAAGTAGCACCTTTAAGGGGGCGGGATTATCCCGTCACCCTTTTTACAAACTTCACTTACACATAGGAGGACATAGTGAAAACATCAGTTAAATATGCGCCTAAGAATTTGGGCGATGTGATTTACCCTAATACTGCTGTCAGAACACGCATACAAGCGTATATGTCAGGTCAGCTGGAAGGCAACATTCTGTTGTGGGGTCCGAACGGTACTGGCAAAACTACTGTAGCAGAGCTTTTACCTCACTACGTTGGTGGCGACGCTGCTTTTATTGAGACTCAAAGTTTTGACGAGATTCTCAAAAAAGAAGATTTGCGGGGCTACATAGCAAACTCATGCAGCATTGCTAACTTTTCAAACTCTAAGTACTTCATGGTCTTTCATGAGTTTGATAACGCAAAAGCCAATGTCAGCAAGTTCTGGACTGTTATCGAAGAGTACGCAGATCAGTTAATGCTAATCATCACCAGCAATGATCCGATGAGCATTCATAAAAGTCTGCGCTCACGTTGCGATGAAATACATTTCCCAGCACTAACTGCTCGTCAAGTCTTGCCTCGTGCGCTAAAGATTCTTGCGGCAGAAGGCGCCAATGTACCTGAAAAGCAAGTTCTGCATTACTTAACGCAGATCGAACACTTTGGGGACTTGCGGAAGTATTTCGCCAAGTTAGACGAGATTATCTATCTCTCTAAAACAGGTGGGGCATTTCCACCGGCGCCGAATGTCTCTCTAAACGCCAACAAAATCAAACTGTCTCTTGTTTAACTAACCCCCCTCCAGCGTCTAAGCACTAGACGCTGGATAACCAACTTATTACCCAATTAATTTAATAAAGGATTTAAAAATGAAAAATTTATCAAACAATATCATTCCAAATACATCATCTAAAGCTCAAGTAAGCAAATTACAGCGAGTACAAGATGTCTTTGCTATTGAAGTTAAAAACGCCATGTATCGCGGCGCCAAATTTAGTGGCGTATTAGAGCTTGTAAATGGCACAGATAGTATTCGCAAATACAAAGACTCTTATCGCGCTAACGCGAAGCTAGCTTGGTTCGGCAAGGAGCTTAAAAAGCGTAACCCCTTCATCAATCTTACCAATGCAGAAGTAACGCTATTGCCTTGTTATACAGGCGATGTAGTTGCTTGTTTAGGTTAATTTAAGGAGACATAGCCATGAACGGACTTATTGGCAATGCACAATCAGCAAAATTTATCTTTATTGCTTGTGATGACGATAGCCTCATACCCACCAAAAATGAAATGAGCAATTTCTTTCCAAATCACCAAATGAATGTCTACAAATCTTGGGGACACTTTTGCCATAGTTTTAATGATATTCAAAACTACATAAAAATTAAACAAACTGGCATTAATTCTCATAAAAAATACGGATCAAATCCGCCCACATTAGTAACACACGCTATCCGAGTAAATGCAGCCCTTAATAGAAATGCATTTTTTGATTTAAAGTATGCAGGAATTCATGTGGATAGCCTTCATCTAAGTCATGAAGCTTTGGATAAGTTATCAAACTTACTAAATGATATTGGCGACATGAATTCAGCAATCGATGAAGTAAATAATTGCAATAGACACCTTATTCAATCAAAAGACATTGCAACAAAATTAATGTTGAATGATCAAAAAATACTATTTCCAAATAAGAATTCAATAGATGATTTATTTAAAGGATATGGGAATACTGCACGACAACAATTGATGGGAAGATTGGAGGCGTGGCATAAATCTGTTCTTTGGAATTAAGCCAACTTCTCTGCATTCATCATCGGAGTGAGTTTTGAATAATGCCGTTCAATCATGCCAACACTAGTACCCATTTGCCTAGCCAGAGTGTGGATATCAACCCCTCTTGCTAGTGCAAATGTGGCATAGGTATGACGAAGGCTATACAAGGTTCTATTTTGACCACTGCCATCTGCCCGCATATTGCTACGAACCATTAAGTTACGAAAGATATTTTCCATATTGCTAATTTGCTCACCTGTTGGCAATCGAAATATCACCGCATCAACCTTAGCCTCAATCACTGCACCCAGCCCCGAGTAAGGCAACTTCTGCCACTTCATTACTCGCTCTAATACCTTCACTACAGCATTTCTTGCTATCAAATACCTGGGGCCCGTTTTACCTGACACCCAAATCCTCAAGTATTTCTTCTCGCCAATCCAATGCCATTGCAAATGCTTCCACCTGAGCGGCAACGCTTCTGTTCCATGACGAACACCTGTATTCACTAAAAACTCTATGTAATAAGCACATAGCGTTCTCATTAATGCCGTTCTATCCGTATAAGAACTCTTTTGCCAAGTCTCTGTGTAACTAAGTAATTCCTTAATTTCTTCTGCCGTAAAAGCAGGGCGGGGCTGGCTCTTTTTACCTTTGCTATCTAATAGCGGCACGGCTTGATTTAGTCCAATGTAGCCACGATCACGGGCTAGATTAATGACTCGAATATAGGCGCTAGCGTGATTTCGCTTGGTGCTTGCCATAGGAGTCTTGCCCATCTCACTCGTTCGCCAAGATTCAAAGTCGCCCAATAGCTCATTGGTAATTTGACCAATCTCATATTGCCCAAAGAAGGGAATAAGGTATTTGTTAATAGCAAAAGCA
>CAZHWF010000073.1:690-1048 GCA_964536365.1 uncultured Polynucleobacter sp. | reverse complement strand
CGATAAATGCGCTTACCCAGCTTGTTATGCAAAGCCTGCGCCATATTGGCTAGCTCATCTAAGGCTATCTGCTTGAAGGTTTTGGTGACAACGGCCAGGCCAGCGCCAATCTTGACTTTGACAGTTTCATAGATAGCTATTGCCTGGGTTTGAGCTAAGTCAGAGTCTTCTGTATTGGTAGAAGCAGCATGCCATTGCCCATTGGGTAACTTGAAACGGCATTGCCATTTATTACTTTTGGCGCGCCGAAACAGAGTTAATTCACCAGGCAACAATCGGATTGTTTTAGGTGAACCTTGGTTTTTATTTTGGGGAAAGAGCTGATTAAAGTTTTGCAAGTTCGGCGTCTAGTTACGGG
>CAZHWF010000073.1:0-680 GCA_964536365.1 uncultured Polynucleobacter sp. | reverse complement strand
TTGCTAGCTTAAATTCAGATTAGGGTTTGGGCGACCGATTGTTAATCCCATCAAGATTTGAGAATTACTGAACTATAGTTGCCTCGTTCATTAGCTTGCTTACATAATCATTAACCTTCTTTTGCATTAGATTATTTCGAATTAAATCTTTCGACTCTTCTAAACTTGGTGGCTTAACAAGTCTTTTTTCATCAACTTTAACTATATACCAGGCATTTGCAGTGTTAATTGGCGCGGCAGAAATAGTTCCTTTTCCCATGGATGAAACTGCTTTGGCAACCTCAGGTGATAATTGGGTAAGGTACACCCAACCCAAGGAACCGCCGTTACTTTTATTTGGGCTCAAAGACATGGCTTTTGCAACATTAGCAAAAGACTCGCCTTTTTTAATCCGCGCCAAAGCAGCATTAGCTTCAGCCTCGGTTGATAGTGCAATTTCGCCAATCTTATACTGGTGGATTGTCCCTGTATGTCCCAACATGCCGATTTGACGCTCATATTCCGCCCTAACATCTGCATCGCTCACTGGATTTTTTGCAATGTAATCTGATATTAAAGTCTCCGCAAGTAAACCTTCGCGAACTTGCGTGATGGCCATTTGAAAACTTGGGCTCTTATCAAGTCCCTCACGAACAGACCGCTGAGAAGACGATTTGGTTCGTAGCTGCCGCTGCAAGCAC
>CAZHWF010000072.1:2182-6416 GCA_964536365.1 uncultured Polynucleobacter sp. | reverse complement strand
CTGATGAACCCCCTGGAAGACCACCTTTCGACTGCTTCCCTTCACATAGAGCACGCCCTTGTAGCGCAGCATCTTCTCGCCAAAGACCTCCAAAATGCCGCCCAGGAAATCTTCCAACTTTTTGTGATCAAAGGGTTTATCACTACGAAAAACGAAGGATTGGATGCGGTCTGTGTGCCCAGCATGACCATGATGATGGTCATGACTGTCATGCCCACAAGTGCTGTGATCATGGTCGTGACTATGGTCATGGCCGCAATTGGCATGATCATGATCGTCCTGCTCCAAGAAATGCGGGTCAATATCTAGCTTGGCGTTCAGATTAAAGCCCTTTAGGTCCAAAACCGCACTCAAAGGCACCACGCCTTTAGAGATGCCTGCAATTGGTGCCCTCGGGTTCATATGCATCAAGCGATTACGCAAAGCATCGACCTGCGCAGGGGTGACTAAATCAGTCTTAGTAATGAAAATCTGGTCGGCAAAGCCAACCTGGCGCTGAGCCTCTTCATGCTCATTGAGCTGTTGCTGGCCATGTTTGGCATCCACCAAGGTCACCACAGCATCCAAAACGTAATGGTCGGCAACATCATCATCCATAAAGAAAGTCTGGGCCACAGGACCTGGATTAGCAACGCCGGTAGTTTCAATGACTACACGATCAAAACTAATTTTTTTATCTTTACGTTGCTCCCAGAGCTCGTTGAGCGCTTCGACGAGATCACCGCGAATCGTGCAACAAATACAACCATTACTCATCTGCACAATGTTCTCTTGGTTGTCTTGCACCAAGATATCGTTATCAATATTCTCTTCGCCAAATTCGTTCTCAATCACAGCAATTTTTTTACCATGTTCTTCAGTCAGAATATGTTTAAGCAAAGTGGTTTTGCCGCTTCCTAAAAAGCCAGTCAAAATCGTTACCGGAATTAATGCCATGGATGATCCAATCAAAATCTAAAAGCCATCGATTCCCAAAGTGGGAAACCTTCTATATTACCGAGTTCTTTAGCCTTTGCCCGCCTTTGCGCGAGGATGCGCTTTATCGTATGCCTGGGCTAGGTGCTGAAAATCTAAAGAGGTATAAATCTGCGTGCTGGCGATACTAGCGTGCCCCAACATTTCTTGTACTGCACGCAAATCTTGCGAAGATTGCAGTACATGACTTGCAAAACTGTGGCGCATCATGTGTGGATGAACATGGGTAGGCAATCCAGCTCGCATTGCCAGCGTTCGAAGTCTCGCCTGAACGGTACGCGGCGATAAACGCTTGCCAGAGGCAGATAAAAACAATGCGTTAGATGCTTCTGGGTAACTACCCGCATCACGCACTTCTCTCCATGCTGCAAGCGACTTCATCGCCGGGATTCCCACTGGAACAGAGCGTCTTTTGCCACCCTTACCCAACACAGTGACCTCAGCGGTATCCCAATCGAGCCAACCAGCAGATTCATGATGGCGATCTTTGCTTTGCATTACATCAATACCTAAAAGCTCGGAAAGCCGCAAGCCAGAAGAGTAGAGCAAATCAATAATTGCCGCATCACGAATAGACTCCAGATCTTTATTTTCTTCAGCCTCTTTAATGGCCTGATTTACCAACGCGAGCGCTTGCTCAACTGACAATGCCTTGGGCAAAGACTTCAAACGTTTTGGAGCCTTGACGTCATCCACAGGATTGGCAACCAAGTTGCTCGCAACCTTGCCGGCGCGTGCATCACGCCTTGCATCTTTTTCAGTCAACCAGTCATACCAACCGCGCCATGCAGAGAGCGCCCTTGCAATACTTCTCGAAGATTTGCCTTTGGAGTGAAGACGCCCAGCCCACCGACGCACATGGCCATTGCTAACCTTTAGTAATTCGATGGAATCCTCTAAGGCAAAATTTTGCAGATCACTTAGATCCATGCCGTACGCTTTGAGCGTATGCGGTGAAAGTTTACGCAACACATGCAACTCATGCAGATACTCCTGCATGAGTGGGTGAAGATCAGTGGCCCTGAGTTTCATAAGCCTGGATGCGATCCAAAGCTGCAGCTGTGAGTTCGGCGATCTGACGCAGATAGAAGGCGCCCATATCAGCCGTAAAACGTGACTCGTCCTTGCTTGCCAAGAGCAGCACTGCGGGCGACTGATTGGCGCCAATACTTTTGCCTAGCGGCAAGCCAATAGCAACCATACTTTGCCACTCAGGATCGATAGTCGTTTGGCTGGCCAATAGATCAACACTGGCAGCAGCCAGCTCTTTAGCCGAGCCACATAGCGGCGTATCCACCCATGGGCCAAAAGCAGAATTTGGTGAAAGCAATTGTGCAGATTCCACCTCAAACACTTCAGCCAAACCAGTAGTAATCGCAGCCTCTACATCGGCTTTATTGTTTGCTTTCATTAAACGCAGGAGCCAAGCAACCAAACTTTGTTGAGTTTTATCGTTACGACTACCAAAATGCAGCATTTCGCTTAAGCGGCGGTTGAGCTCTTGATTTTGTGTGCGTAACACAGTCATTTGGCGCTCTTGTAATGAGATGGCACGATCTTCGTGAGGATGCTTAATCCGAATCTCATTAAAGAGATCAGCATAGCGCTCAAAAAAACCGGGCGTTACTCGCAACCATTCTGCAACCAATTCTTCTTGCTCGGCCTGCTTCGGATCAATCGCGCTCATGTATTTCTTTCTTAATCTGTTCTTTTGTTAGCCAAGTTTTTTACGCAAGAGTTCATTCACCTGACCTGGATTAGCTTTTCCTTGCGAGGCCTTCATGATCTGACCAACAAGCGCATTGAATGCCTTCTCTTTACCAGAGCGGAATTCTTCTACTGATTTTTGATTGGCTGCCAACACTTGATCAATGATGGCTTCAATGGCGCCGCTATCACTAATTTGCTTCAAGCCCTTGGCATCAATCACTTGATCAACTGTGCTGATCGATTTCCCCGCAACAGCCTCTTCCCAAAGAATTGCAAAAATATCTTTAGCAATCTTATTGGAGATGGTGCCATCGGCTACACGAGTTAATAAAGGCGCCAAGTGCTCGGCTTTTAATGGGGCATCGGCCATCGCAATACCTGCACGATTGATTGCAGAAGCAAATTCCCCCGCAATTAAATTGGCTGCAGCTTTTGCCAATGGCTTACCCACAATTGCCAACAACTCTTCAAACACTTTTGCCGTATCACGATCTTGTGTGAGCAACTGTGCATCGTATGCGCTTAAACCAAATTCGCCCTGCCACTGCTCGCGCAATTGCGCAGGTAGCGCTGGCATCTTGCTGCGTACATCCGCAATCCATGCATCATCAATCACTACCGGCAATAAATCAGGATCCGGGAAGTAGCGGTAATCGTTTGCATCTTCTTTGCTACGCATGCTACGGGTTTCACCGCGATCGGGATCGTACAAACGGGTTTCTTGAACTACAGTGCCGCCATCTTCAATGAGCTCGATTTGACGACGTACTTCGTATTGAATGGCCTCTTCCAAAAAGCGGAAGGAGTTTAGATTTTTGATTTCACAACGGGTGCCAAACTCCGCCTGACCTTTGGGTCTTACGGAAACGTTAGCGTCACAGCGGAAAGAGCCCTCTTGCATATTGCCGTCACAAACACCAAGCCAAACAACCAGGCTATGTAATGCCTTGGCATAGGCAACAGCCTCAGCTGCACTACGCATTACTGGCTCTGTAACGATCTCCAATAGCGGGGTGCCAGCACGGTTTAAATCAATGCCGCTTGATGGCTCGCCATGGGGGCCAATAAAGCCTTCCTCATGAACGGATTTGCCAGCATCCTCTTCCATATGGGCGCGGGTGAGCTGCACCACCTTCACCTCATCGCCGACTAGGATTTCTACCTGGCCACCAACCACTACCGGAATATCCATCTGACTAATTTGATAACCCTTAGGAAGATCAGGGTAGAAATAATTCTTGCGCGCAAAAATGCTTGCTGGCGAAATCTTGGCATTCACTGCCAAACCAAAACGGATCGCATGCTCTACCGCTTGACGATTGAGAACCGGCAATACACCCGGCAATGCAAGATCAACCGCACATGCTTGTGTATTTGGCTCCGCGCCAAAGCGAGTACTTGCCCCGCTAAAAATTTTTGATTGGGTTTGCAACTGCGCGTGGGTCTCTAGACCGATAACAACTTCCCACTGCATCATGCCACCTCACTTGCTTGACGCAAATGCCAATCACTGGCCTGCTGATATTGATGAGCGACTTGTAACAAGCGC
>CAZHWF010000072.1:0-2172 GCA_964536365.1 uncultured Polynucleobacter sp. | reverse complement strand
ATTAATTGCATGCCAATGGGTAGATTATTCGCGCTAAATCCGCAAGGAACACTCATCGCTGGCAAGCCAGCCAAATTAGTTGAGAGTGTATAAATATCCTCCAGATACATTTGCACAGGATCTTTTGATTTTTCACCTAAACGCCAAGCTACATCAGGCGCTACAGGCCCCAGTATCACATCGCATTGATTAAATGCCGCTTGAAAATCAGCTGCGATAATGCGACGAATTTTTTGTGCCTGCAAGTAGTAAGCATCATAGTAACCATGACAAAGAACATAAGTTCCAATCATGATGCGACGCTTTACTTCCGAGCCAAAACCTTCAGTGCGCGTCTTTGCATACATATCATTGAGATCGCGATAATCATTCGCACGATAACCATAACGCACACCATCAAAACGACTCAAATTACTTGAAGCTTCTGCTGGTGCCAAAACATAATAGACCGGAATGGAGAGTTTAGTTTTGGGTAGGCTTACTTCAACCAATGTTGCGCCTAAATTTTCTAAAAGTTTTGCTGCTTCATTTACGGATTTCGCAACATCACTTGCTAGGCCTTCCGCAAAAAACTCTTTAGGTAATCCAACACGCAAACCCTCTAGTGGTTTTGCAGAATTTGTATTGCCTTCTTTCCAAGCCTGATTGAGATAACGACCATAATCTTCGCCAGAGTCCGCCAATGAAGTGGAATCACGAGGGTCATGCGAAGACATTGCCGAAAGCAACAATGCGCAATCTTCGGCACTTTTGCCCATAGGGCCCGCCTGATCTAAAGATGAAGCGTAGGCAATCATTCCATATCGAGATACGCGCCCATAACTTGGCTTAATACCTGTTAAACCGCAAAATGCGGCCGGCTGACGAATCGAGCCGCCAGTATCCGTACCAGTTGCAATTGGGGCTAAACCTGCGGCAACTGCTGCAGCGGAGCCGCCGGATGAGCCGCCAGCTACGTGAGCCGCATTCCAAGGATTGAGAACCGCCCCGTAGGCAGAGTTTTCATTGGAGGAACCCATTGCGAACTCGTCCATATTGGTTTTACCAAGGCAAACCATGCCTGCGCCATGAGGGTTGTTTTCATCCGGAATGCCCAAATTGGCGACTACTGTGGCGTCAAAAGGGCTCTGATAGCCAGACAAGATTTTGGAGGCGGCAGTGGACTTCCAGCCGCGAGTCACAAAGACATCTTTATGGGCAAGAGGGATGCCC
This sequence comes from uncultured Polynucleobacter sp., assembly GCA_964536365.1. Classification (GTDB taxonomy): domain Bacteria; phylum Pseudomonadota; class Gammaproteobacteria; order Burkholderiales; family Burkholderiaceae; genus Polynucleobacter. Next base: position 960 of record CAZHWF010000072.1, on the reverse strand, counting down.
GTCAACTTACCAGATTTTCCAGAGGAAATTAGCTGGTCCGCTTTATTTGCTTGCTCTAAACTTAAGTGAGCATTCACATCAAGATATGCATTCCACTTTTTTCCAGCCTCAATACGCTCTAAAAAGTACTGCGTCAGTTCGGTACTAGAGACCTCTTTGGCAGCTAGCGCTTTCGCCATTAAGGAAATAGGGGTGTTGTGCCAACGCATTCGATCACCTTTGGCACCAAGAAATAACCATCGTGCTGGGCGGGGGCTGATTGCATATTTTCGGCACGATGATCAGGCTCGGACACTTGATCAACGCGCATAGGCTGAGCCAAATCACGCAGAAAGAGGATTGGGTGAGCCAAAGGCTCAAGACCGGTTGTATCGACAGCCTGCATTTCCTCAACCAAGGAAAAAATGGCCTGTAATTGAGGCAAAACTGCCTCAGCTTCTGCCTGATTTAATTCAAGCCTAGAAAGGTGCGCAATGCGCTGGACATCATCAAGTTTCATGGGGCGCTACAGTATCATTCCTATATATTTTCATTAACACTTTCTATTTTCCCACTACATCATGTTTGGTTTTTTCCGCAGCTACTTTTCCAATGACCTAGCCATCGACCTAGGAACCGCCAACACCTTAATTTATATGCGTGAGCGGGGTATTGTCCTCGATGAGCCATCCGTAGTGGCGATTCGCCAAGAAGGCGGCCCAAACGGCAAAAAGACCATTTTGGCCGTTGGAAAAGAAGCAAAAGCAATGTTGGGACGCGTTCCAGGAAATATTGAAGCGATCCGCCCAATGAAGGATGGCGTTATTGCCGACTTCACAATCACCGAACAAATGCTCAAGCAATTTATTAAGCTTGTGCATGAAAGTAAGCTTTTAAAGCCAAGTCCACGCATCGTCATTTGTGTCCCATGTGGCTCAACTCAAGTTGAGCGTCGCGCCATTCGCGAATCAGCATTAGGTG
>CAZHWF010000071.1:0-6542 GCA_964536365.1 uncultured Polynucleobacter sp. | reverse complement strand
CGCGCTCAAATCGGTAAAGGTATGTGGGCGATGCCAGACATGATGAAAGCCATGGTTGAGCAGAAGATTGTTCATCCTAAAGCTGGTGCAAATACCGCTTGGGTACCATCACCAACAGCAGCTACCTTGCATGCCTTGCACTACCATCAAGTGAACGTAGCTGAGCTCCAGAAAGAAATGGAAAAGCTCGACACTGCAGCAGAAGCTGAAGCACTGATCAATGATTTGCTCACTATTCCAGTGGTTGAAAAAGCCAATTGGTCTAAAGAAGAGATTCAGCAAGAGTTGGATAACAACTGCCAAGGTATCTTGGGTTACGTTGTCCGCTGGATTGACCAAGGTGTGGGTTGCTCAAAAGTGCCTGATATTCATAACGTAGGTCTGATGGAAGACCGTGCGACTTTGCGTATTTCAAGTCAGCATATCGCTAACTGGTTGCTTAACGGCATCGTGACTGCGGACCAGGTAAACGAAACTCTGCAGCGCATGGCTAAGGTGGTAGATGGCCAAAATGCTGGCGATCCTTTGTACAAGCCTATGATGCCAAACTACAAAGACTCTTATGCCTATAAAGCGGCTAGTGACCTGATTTTCAAGGGTCTCGAACAGCCTAATGGCTACACTGAGCCTTTGTTGCACGCTTGGCGCTTGGAAGTAAAGAAGGCTAACGCCTAGTAATTTAGCGAAAGCCTTAAATGAAAATGGATTTGCTCAAAAGGCAAGTCCATTTTTTATTACCCCTTATCTATGTTTAGTTTTCTAAACCCCTTCTCAAAAACCCGTGCAAGATTTCCATTTCAGGTTAATGATGGTGGTCGGGAATTGGCTGGATTTACAGGCGAAGCTGGAGATTGTGTCGTGCGATCCATTGCCATCGCAGCCAATCTTCCCTATATGCGGGTCTATGAAGATTTAAGGCTAGCAAATGAGCGCTATGCCCAATTGAAAAATGATCGCTTGGCAAAAAGATTAAACATTAAAGGCTCATCCCCTAGAAATGGCAATCATCGCAATGTGTTTCATGAATATATTTTGCAGTTAGGGTTTGAATGGGTGCCAACGATGAAGGTGGGGGCAGGGTGTCAGGTTCATCTGCGACCAGATGAATTGCCCGATGCCACCCTGATCGCCAAGGTGTCAAAACATCTGACTGCCATCATTGATGGTGTTATTCATGATACGCATGATCCATCTAGAGGTGGAAGTCGGTGTGTTTACGGCTACTACATCAAGAAGCGCTAGGGTCTTTTTGGTGGTGCTTTTGATTCCAGGCAACTTTGTAAGAGTTGGTCATCACAATCATGGCGGAAGTAGTCCAAGCCATTGAAAAGAGTCCGGTAAACGAAATAAAGAATGCCAGGCTTTTCCAGCCTGCCGGCAAAATATCACCTACAAAACCTACGGTGGTATAGGTACTTCCTACAAAAAGTAAGGTTTGGATACTGTCCGGAAGCAGTTGCAGGTAGGTTATATAAATCGACCAAAGAATGATTTCTGCAATGTGTATGAGCGATATGAATAAAAACGATGCATAAAAGTGAAAAAATACACGGTTATATTGCCCGGCCTTCAGGTTTTGATTGGTCAGCTTTTCAAAACGCATGCTAATAAAATTAATACTGCCCCCATGAAAACTAAGTACCACAATCAAGGCTACTAAGCCATAAAAGACATCCCTGATTAATGGGAGGAGTGGTATGCCAGCAAGTGTTAGTTGGCTTAAGGTGTCAGTATTCATGGCGATCTTCTAGCAAGGCCCAAAAGGTATGTAGTGGGCAAATATCCTTATGAGGGTTGATAATGGCATATTGATTAGCCCAAGTAAAGCAGCCCTTGAGTCATATTCCGCATACCCTTGAATCCAAGAAGCGAGAACGCTTCTTTTTGTTTTCTTTGGCGGGCATTCAGTTCACACATATCTTAGATTTTATGATCATGATGCCATTGGGCCCTGACTTTATCCGGGTGCTCAATATTAATACGCATCAATTTGGGTTGCTGCTGTCTTCTTATACTTTTGCCGCAGCCGCTGCTGGTATTTTGGCGACCTACTATGTTGATCGATTTGAGCGTAGAAATTTACTTCTCAGTCTATATGCCTTTTTTATTATCGCAACTTTGGCGTGTGGCCTAGCGCCCAATTACGAATTACTATTTATTGCTCGGGCATTTGCCGGGGCGTTCGGGGGCATCTTAGGCTCCCTAGTGCAAACAATTGTGGCTGACTCCATTCCGTTTGAGCGCAGAGGTAAAGCATTGGGAACCGTGATGGCAGCATTCTCGGTATCAACAGTTGCTGGTGTCCCGTTAGGATTATTTCTGGCAAATCATATTCCCGCTTTAGGCTGGCGGGCGCCATTTTTCTTTATTGCAATAATTTCTACGCTGATCCTGTACTTAGGCTACCGAAACATTCCGAAGATTGCAGGGCATCTTGATCACGTTCACGAGGGTAGTAGAGTGAGTCAAATCCTAAAGATCTTGACTGCTAGCCAGAACATAAAAGCGTTTATTTTTATGGCGCTCATCATGATTACTGGTTTCTCGGTTATTCCTTATATTGCCTTGTACCTCACCTCAAACGTTGGCATTAGTAATTCCTATATCTCGTTAATTTACCTCTGTGGTGGCGTTGCCACTCTGATGAGTTCGCGTTTTATCGGTCATATGTCAGACAAACATGGCAAGATGCTGGTGTTTAGAATTTTAGCGATCATTAGTTTGATTCCGCTCCTGGTCACCACTAATTTACCCGTAACCCCTTTATGGATTGTGCTCATTAATTCGACGGCATTTTTTATTTTGGTTTCTGGAAGGATGATTCCCGCGATGGCTATGGTGAGTCAAATTGTGGAGAGCAAGATACGTGGCACATTTATGAGCTTGATTGGATCGGTTCAAATGATGTCCTCCGGCATTGCCTCGGTTCTGGCGGGTTGGGTTGTTACCATTGGACCGGATGGCATGATGCAGCACTACAACCTAGTGGGATACGGTGCCGCGGCATGCGGATTGCTGACATTCTGGCTAGTGGGTTATATTCATTCCGATACCAAAAAAGTATAAGGAGATCCTCATGATTGACTTTAAAAGGCCCGATGGAAAATCTGTACAAGGTTACTTGGCCGAGCCCAGCAATAAGACTAACGCTCCAGGGGTTGTGGTTATACAAGAGTGGTGGGGCTTGGATGATGAAGTAAAGGCGGTAGCGGATCGCCTAGCTCAGGCTGGGTATCGCGCGCTAGTGCCTGATTTATATCGCGGCAAGCTGGCAATCGAGGCGAACGAAGCTGAGCATTTAATGGGAGACCTCAACTTTGGTGATGCAGCAAGTCAAGATATCCGCGGCGCCGTTCAATACCTCAAGCAAACTGGTTGCGCCAAAGTGGCTGTTACTGGTTTTTGCATGGGTGGTGCATTAACAATTCTGGCGTCATGCAACGTCCCTGAGCTTGATGCTTCTATTGTCTGGTACGGAAATCCACCGCTTGAGTATGTAAATGCTCAAGCCATCACTAAACCAATACTCGCACATTGGTCATTGCATGATGAGTTTTTCCCAATAAGTGGGGTGGATCAGTTGGAGGAAAAGCTAAAGCAAGCAGGCGTGCATTATGAATTTCATCGCTATGACACTAAGCATGCCTTTGCAAATCCCAAATCCGATACGCGTGGCTTAGAGCCTCTCAAGTACAACGCTGAAGCGGCGCAGCTGGCTTGGGATAGAACTATCGATTTTTTAAAAAAACACCTCGATCATTAATTTCTAGCCAAAAACCCTTTTCCTTGAGGGCCTTATATGCCTAAATTTATTTATAAATTGCCTAATTTGATCATTATCTTATTGTGCATTGGGATAATTAATTTGCTTTCTCATTGGGCGCCTTCAGTTGTTAGATCAATTTTTTTTATAAGCCCATCAGAAGAAACAATAAAGATTGCACAATCTTTGTTTGCGCTTTTAGGTGCAACTGTTGGTGTTTTCATCGGATTTTTATTAAATCAAGCGCAAAGTAATTTTCAATCCGCTTCCGCACTGGTTGCATCTGAAGCAAGTCAAATTAATAATCTTGATAGATTACTTTTGAGATTTGGGGATGACTATGCCTTAGAAATACGAACTCAGCTTAATCAATATCTGCAGTCAATTATTGAGACTGAATGGTCTCAGTTGAAGCTTGAGCAGGGTTGCAAAGAAACGCATATGTTGTGGCGCTCAATTTCTCAGAAGTTATTTAAATTAGAGCCAGTAAGTCCAAAACAAATCGCAATATATTCAGATATATTGAACGTGGCAGAAGCGGTTTCTGAGGCTCGCGAAACCCGTATAGATCGCTCCATTCAAAAATTGCCATCGATCTTTTGGGTTGCCATGTTTTTTATATTTCTAGGTATAAGCAGCATTACCTCTTTGGTGATGCCAGGCAATGAGCTAGAGTTTGCTAGAACAGTATTCCCGGTTATTTATGGATCGTTATTAGGGCTACTGATTATCTTTGATCAACCCTTTAAAGGCGGCACATCAGTAAAGTCAACTGCATTACAGAAGGTTTTTGAGTCCATTAAGACTCGTACCGAATAAAATTAAATTTATTACATTGGATTAAAAACGCATCAGCATGCATCTCTTTTCTGAAAATCTCGCTGTAGAAATTTCTGCCTATTACCGTAACTTAGCTCTGGGTCATGGCGTTACTCCTAAGGTATTTACTTTAGTTAATGGTGAAGGCGATCAATACCTATTTTTTATTGACGACCTTCCTTTTGAGGCGGAAGAAGAGAGAAATCGTTTTCTAGCCTATATTGTTCAAGAGCATGATGCAGTTTGCTATGCCCGCGGCACTTTAGTGATCGTTGAAAAGACTCAGCAATATATTGAGTTTGCCATTATCGATAAGGATGATGCTGACGCTATTGTTTGCTCTGCAGAATTAACTAGAGACATGGACGATAAGCCAATCGGTCTGACTGAGTTTGAAAAAACATTGGTCAATAAAGGAAGCATTATTTTTGGCGGATTATTTGAGCCAATCCAGCTATCAGAGGAGAAGATTGAGGACTTTCAAAGTCTGTGGGTGGAGATGAAGGCAAAAATCTTGCACCGCTCTATGGGGCTTTAATCTCTCAATGGGACTTTATTTTATTTCTTCGGTATTTACGAGAAGCTGCTTCGATTGCAAATGACCCAATAAGCGCGCTAACGAGCGCAATTGCACTCCCTGGAGTGCTCTCTACTACGTTGACAAATAAAGTAGCAAATAAGCTCAAATTAATGATGATTGCTGCCCAAAGCGGCCAAAGTTTGGCGCCAGTTTTTTTGCGCACCAAAATATGCCCATAGGTGATAGCCGCGTATACCAATAAAAACGCGAGACTTGCCATTTTCCCGACAACATCTAGTGGAAAGACCAATACTAGGGCTATCACTAAGATCGCAGATACGGTTAGTGCGCGTAATTCTGTTTTTAAAACAGACTCACCCAAGGCTTTGGAGATCGTGAGCTTATTTGCCATATCGGCAGCAATATTTGAAGCGGCAAAAATGGTGGCGTTTAGTGCAGCCGCACAAGCCAAAAGAGCGGAAGCGCCAATCACAGCAAAACCTAGTTTCCCAGCCGCTATATGAGCCGCATCGGCCAATACATGCCCATTATCAATTGCCATTTGTGCTGGAGTAAGAAGGAGTATCGCTGCGGTGCTGACTAATATGTAGGCAATAGTCACCAGAATGAGGGCTGAGAACATTGCCAGCGGCAATTCTTTCTGGGGTGCTTGCATAGCATTTGAGGAGTTGGTTACCACGCCAAAGCCTTGATAGTTGATGTAGAGAATGCCAGTGGCAATAGCGATCCCATTGATTGACCATTCGGTCGTCTTGAATGCGCCAACATCCGCAACGTGTATTCTATCGATGGAGAAGAGGATCAGGGCTAAAGTTACAAAGCCAATTGCCAGCGTCTCCGCTTTTCCAACAATGCCTGTTCCCAGTAAATTGATGCCGGCACAAAGAACGACAATCCCTGCGCCCATCAGCTTGACTTCCAATGGAGATAAATGACCGCCGAGTAGGGTATTGGCGTAATCAGAAAAGCCTGCAGCATAAAGAGCGGCTGCTATCAGATACCCGATGTATTGAAAGATATTGAGGCCGCCTGCAATAACTCCTGGTCCAAAACTCATGACCGTGAAGGTAGCTGCACCACCACTACTCGGAAAAGTGGCGCCTAATTTGGCATAAGAGTAGACCGAAAAGGAGGCGGCAATTGCGCCCAATAAAAACGCGAGAGGAATGTGTGTGCCGGCGTGGGCACTAGCAGTCCCTAAAAGAGAAAATAATCCTGCCCCCATCATGCCGCCAATACCTAGGGCGGTAGCCGAAAAGAGGCTAATATCATTGTTTTTCTTGCTCGAGGTTTTGAGTAGGGTGGAGTTCAATTTGAAGTGTATGGACTGAGTAGCTGGTTGGATTCAGTAGTTGAGTGATAGAACCCTGTACTCAGGCTCTTAGGGGTGACTTTAAGCTATTTGGTGCCCAGGAAGGG
>CAZHWF010000070.1:506-6581 GCA_964536365.1 uncultured Polynucleobacter sp. | reverse complement strand
GAGCCTGGCAAGTGTCTAGCCAAAGCGTATGACATGGTGTTGAACGGTAGCGAGATTGGTGGTGGTTCTGTACGTATTCATCAGGAAGCAGTTCAAAGTCAGGTATTCCGCGCTCTAAAGATTGGTGCGGAAGAAGCGCAAGCGAAATTTGGCTTCTTATTGGATGCCCTCCAATATGGTGCGCCTCCACACGGTGGTATCGCGTTTGGTTTGGATCGCATTGTGACCATGATGACTGGTGCTGAATCTATTCGTGATGTGATTGCTTTCCCTAAAACTCAACGTGCGCAATGCTTGTTGACTCAGGCCCCTAGTCCAGTGGACGAGCGTCAATTACGCGAGTTACACATTCGTTTGCGTCAAGCCGCGCCTGCTGCTTAAAAAACTCAGCTGTTCTGTTTTGAAAATCCCTATTTCGGTTTTAGTAGTTATTTATAAATCGAATAGGGATGTTTTATTAATAGAGCGCGCTGATCGCGCTGGCTTTTGGCAATCGGTTACAGGAAGTCTGGATGCTCCCGATGAGGACTTATCTTTGGCGGCGACCCGTGAGGTTTTTGAGGAGACGGGCATTGCTGTAGCCCAGCTTCCCAAGGATGCATTACAAAATATGCATCATCAGATCGAATATGAAATTTATCCAGAGTGGCGATTCCGTTATGCCCCTGGCGTCACTCGCAATACAGAGCATTGGTTTGCTTTAAAAGTCCCTGATGATACGGAGATAAAGTTATCACCAAGAGAGCATGTGGCTTATATGTGGTTGCCATTTCAAGAAGCGGCGAATAAATGCTTTTCTCGGAGTAATGGCGAGGCAATTCTGAAACTGTTTTCTGCGAATTAAATGAGAAGCGAATAAGATACAGCGATGAGACATTCATCGGGGCACCATCGAGGCGATCAAGATTCAAAAGCACCCAGTCGTGGTGATTGGCGCGTCATTCGTGACCTTTTGCCTTATCTTTTAGAGTACCGCTTTCGAGTTTTTATCGCCCTCAGTTGTTTGATTGCGGCTAAAGTAGTCAATCTCGGTATTCCAGTTGTGATGAAAGAGTTGATTGACTCTTTAGATATCCAGGCGAATTCTCCGCAAGCTATTCTCGTTGTGCCATTGGGAATTATTGTTGCTTATGGTCTTTTAAGGATCTCAGCATCCTTGTTTACAGAGTTACGCGAAGCCTTATTTGCCAAGGCCACTCAGAATGCAGTTCGCAAGGTTGCGCTTCAAGTATTTGAGCACTTGCATTCCCTCGCTTTAAGTTTCCATCTCGCTCGTCAAACAGGAGGTGTGAGTCGTGATATTGAACGCGGTACGCGCGGCATTCAGTCACTGATTTCATATTCTCTTTATAGTATTTTGCCAACGCTGATTGAGTTCTGTTTGGTGCTTGGCTATTTTGCGTATTCGTATGACATTTGGTTTGCCATCATTACTTTGGTGGCTCTCATTCTTTACATTGCTTTTACCATTTTTGTGACTGAGTGGCGTACGCATTATCGCCGAACCATGAATGATATGGATTCCAAGGCAAATCAGAAGGCGATAGACTCTCTATTGAATTTTGAAACCGTTAAGTATTTTGGTAATGAGGCTTTTGAAGCAGGGCGCTACGATGAGAATTTATTGCGCTATCAAACCGCAGCCGTCAAATCACAAAAGACTCTGGCTGTTCTCAATCTTGGCCAACAAGTCATTATTGCGCTTGGATTGATGCTGATTATGTGGCGAGCTACGGTAGGCGTAGTTGATGGTGCCATGACTTTGGGTGATTTGGTTTTAGTCAACACCCTCATGATTCAGTTATATATTCCACTAAATTTCCTTGGAGTGATCTATCGAGAAATCAAGCAATCTTTAACGGATATGGATCGCATGTTCTCTCTTCTAAATACCGAGAAAGAAATCGCGGATTCTGCAAATGCGAAGCCACTACAAATCGAGAATCAAGCGCGCGGTCCAGATGTTCGGTTTGAGCATGTATCTTTTCAATACGATGCTAAACGTCAAATTCTGCATGATGTGAGTTTCACTGTTCCCGCGGGAACGATAACCGCGGTGGTGGGTCAAAGTGGTGCGGGTAAGAGTACCTTGGCCAGATTGCTTTTTCGTTTTTATGATGTGCAGTCGGGAAAAATTTTGATTGATGGCCAAAATATTAAAGATGTTACTCAGACGAGTTTGCGTAAAGCGATTGGTATCGTTCCTCAAGACACTGTTTTATTTAACGATACGATTGGCTACAACATTGCCTATGGCGATCCGACGGCCACAATTGAAGAGGTGCAAGAAACCGCTAGGGCCGCGCAAATTGATGGTTTTATTAAGCGTTTGCCAGATGGTTACGACACCCAAGTAGGGGAGAGGGGCTTGAAACTCTCCGGTGGAGAAAAGCAAAGGGTAGCGATCGCTAGAACACTTCTCAAAAAACCAGCAATGCTTATTTTTGATGAAGCTACATCTGCTTTGGACTCCAAAACTGAGCGTGCTTTTCAGGAAGAGCTGCTTAGTCTTGCGAAAAATCGAACAACATTGATCATTGCTCATCGTCTTTCAACGATCGTTCATGCCGATCAAATATTGGTCATGGACCATGGGCGGATAGTGGAACGAGGTACGCATTCGGAGTTGCTTGGAATTCGGGGTAAGTATGCTGAATTGTGGCAAATGCAAGAGCGTGCTAGTGTTGATTAGAATGGCTGAATGACCAAAAACATTTCCCCCGCTCTTGTGTCTTCTAGCAAAGAAGCTATTCTTAAAGAAGCTTTCGCAGCGGCTGTGGCGGTTGCCGATCCTCAGATCATCGTCCCGCAGTATTTAGCTAAGATATTTCCTGCAGGCAAAGAGCCTCATGGTAGATGTCTGATTGTAGGTGCGGGCAAGGCAAGCGCCTCAATGGCTAGCGCACTAGAGGCGTATGCAAAAGCTAATTGGTCGAATGCAAAAATAGAAGGTGTAGTGTTAACACGCTACGGTCATAGTTCACCAACATCCGCCATCAAAATTATCGAAGCGGGGCACCCCGTGCCCGATCAGGCTGGTATGGATGGCGCAAAAGAAATCTTAGCCCTGGCCAATACATTAAAAAAGGGTGATGTATTGATTGCTCTAGTTTCTGGCGGTGGTTCAAGTCTTCTAACTTTGCCGCAAGAGGGTATCTCGATTGAGGATATGCGTAAGACTACCGAGGCTCTTTTGCGAAGCGGTGCTCCAATAGAAGAAATGAATGTAGTGCGTAAGCATTTGTCCGCGATCTTGGGCGGTAACTTAGCAAGAGTTGCGATTGCACGTGGCGCCAGGGTGGAGGCATTATTAATTTCTGATGTGACTGGTGATGCACCTGCTGATATCGCTAGCGGCCCTTGCGCAGCTGACTACTCTACTTACTTAGATGCCTTAAATATTCTAGAAAAATATAACTTAGATGTCTCCGTAATTCCAGCATCGGTACTCAATCATCTCAAGCAAGGGTTGGTTGGAGAAAAGCCCGAGACTTTAAAAGACTCGGATTTAGTGAACGCTCAAGTGGCCAATCATGTGATTGCAACTGCATATAAAAGTTTGGAAGCAGCGGCCGAGTCTGTAGCTGCTCAAGGATACGAGCCAATTATTCTGGGTGATACGATTACAGGTGAGGCTCAAGAGGTTGGTATGGAGCAAGCTGCTTTAGTTCGTTCCCAACTGACAAAAGGAGTTGAAAGGCCGCTGGCGCTCATTTCTGGCGGGGAATGCACCGTCACTATTCCTGCTGGGGTGAAGGGTCGTGGTGGCCGTTGCAGCGAGTATTTGCTTTCCTTATTTGCTGCCACATCAGGCTTTTCTAAAATTGCAGCATTGGCGGCGGATACCGATGGAATTGATGGCAGCGAGAAGAACGCGGGCGCCTGGTTTGATTCCGCCGTGCGTGAAACTGCCCAGACCGAGGGTCTTGCGCCAGAAAAATTCTTATCTGCCCATGATTGTTATGGCTTTTTTGCGCAATTGGCTGCTTTGGTGGAAACTGGCCCTACACTTACGAATGTGAATGATTTTCGTATCATTTTGCTAGATAAATAATATGTCCAACAGTCCAACTCAAATTCAATTGATTCAGCCAGATGATTGGCATTTGCACATCCGCGATGGAGAGGTGATGAAGGATGTGCTGGCCGATACTGCGCGGCAATTTGCTCGTGCCATCATCATGCCAAACCTGAAGCCTCCCGTGACGACTGTGGAGTTAGCCAAGGCGTATCAAGCGCGTATTCAAAAGAATCTCGATTTATTAGAGGTAAATCATTTCACGCCACTAATGACGCTTTATCTAACTGATAACACCTCGGCAGATGAAGTTCGTAAAGCGAAGGCTGAAGGTATTGTTGCTTTTAAGCTTTATCCAGCCGGGGCTACAACCAATAGCGATGCAGGCGTGAGCGATCTCAAGCATTGCTACGCCGCATTAGAGGCGATGCAGTCTGTTGGTATGCCACTCTTGGTGCATGGCGAAGTAACCAGCTCAGAGATTGATATCTTTGATCGTGAGGCTGTCTTTATTGATTCAGTATTGGTGCCTTTACGCCAACAATTTCCGGAATTAAAGATTGTGTTTGAACACATCACCACTAAACAGGCGGCGCACTATGTGCGTGATGCTGACATTAGTGGCAAAAATTTAATTGCAGCAACGATTACCCCGCAGCATTTGCTGATGAATCGCAATGCGATTTTTGCTGGTGGTATTCGTCCACACAACTATTGTTTACCAGTATTAAAGCGTGAAGAGCATCGTGTTGCCTTAGTTGAGGCTGCTACCAGTGGGAATTCACGATTCTTCTTGGGTACGGATAGTGCGCCGCATGCCAAAGGTGCTAAAGAGGCCGCTTGCGGTTGCGCTGGTTGCTATAGTGCTTTTAATGCGCTTGGTTTGTATGCCGAAGCATTTGAGAGTGTTGGTAAGCTCGATAAGCTGGAAGGTTTTGCTAGCTTCTTTGGGCCCGATTTTTATTCTTTGCCACGCAATACCAAGAAAATTACTCTTGTAAAGCAAGCGCAAAATATTCCCGCAGAATTACCTCTGGGCGACGCCACAATCGTTCCATTGCGTGCTGGTGAGAGCATTGCTTGGTCGCTGGTTTAACTCCTTAGTTACTTACTTTCGTCGCTAATTTTCTCTGACTGCGTTAGACTGCAGGCGCAGAGTCAATTGGGCAATCGCCGCTTCTTTATTGAAGGGGAGGAAAGTCCGGACTCCATAGGGTAGGGTGATGGCTAACGGCCATCCACGGCGACGTGAGGAATAGGGCCACAGAGACGAGCGTATTTAGTTACGGTGAAACGCGGTAACCTCCACCTGGAGCAATCCCAAGTAAGCAGGCGATGAGGCGTCCCGCTGAGTCTGCGGGTAGGGAGCTTGAGCCGTCAGGTAACTGCCGGCCTAGAGGAATGATTGCCCCTAGATGCAAATCTAGGCGACAGAATCCGGCTTATCGATTGACTCTGCACTTTCCAAAGCTTATTCGTTATTCAAGACGTCAATGGAGTAAGTAATTTCCGCTGTTTTAGCGAGCATCGTAGTAGCAGAGCAATATTTTTCGTGGGATAGTTTCACTGCGCGCTCAACTTTGGCTAAATCGAGGTTTTTGCCCTTCACTGTGAAATGAAGGTTAATTTTGGTAAATACCTTGGGCTCAGTCTCTGCGCGCTCGGCTGTGAGTTGCACATCGCAGGCGCTAATCTCTTGACGGGAGCGTTGTAGGATTAAAACCACATCAAAGGCAGAGCAACCACCAGTTCCGGCCAAAATCAGTTCCATAGGTCTTGGGGCGCTATTTTTACCTCCTGCTTCAGGTGGGCCGTCCATGGTTACTCGGTGGCCGCTACCAGTTTCTGCTGAAAAGGCCATGCCGCCATTACCCAACCAACTTACTCGACATTCCATATTTGCGACCCCTAAATTACTAAATTAATCAATATTATCAATAGTTTACCAATATTCATTCATCCCAGTTTGGCCTTAAAAACAACTGAAAGTTGGAAATAAATTGATTTTGGTCAATTTTCTTGCATTGCACCATATTCTTTGTGTAGAATAACCACAT
>CAZHWF010000070.1:0-496 GCA_964536365.1 uncultured Polynucleobacter sp. | reverse complement strand
GTAGTCAGTCTTGTATAAGACTGCGACTTTCCTCCCAGTGTCTCCTCCACCCAAACATAGGTGGATTCCAACCCAGGATTCGTTCCTGGGTTTTTTTTAGGTTACAATTCAAGGCTTTACTGAGTTACCGAACCAGTCAGCGGTAATTTGTAGTACCGGTTAAATTGCAGAATCTGCGAGCTTGCAAACATAAGCAGGGCCAAAGTGGACGTAGTTTGGTTGGAGTAATTTTTTGACTATAACAATTTGAGAAATCATGAAAACTTTTTCTGCAAAATCCCATGAGGTAGTGCATGAATGGTTCGTGATTGACGCTACGGACAAAGTCCTCGGTCGTGTCGCCAGTGAAGTGGCACACCGTCTACGCGGCAAGCACAAGCCTGAGTACACCCCACACGTTGATACTGGCGACTTTATTGTTGTCATTAATTCTTCTAAGCTCCGTGTCACTGGCACCAAAGGCTTGAACAAAATGTATTACCGTCACAGCGGATAC
>CAZHWF010000069.1:0-6714 GCA_964536365.1 uncultured Polynucleobacter sp. | reverse complement strand
CTTTTCCGCTCACCAAATCCACATTCTCAGTACAGGCAGGACGCGCGCGCACTAGACCCTTAATCTGAATACGCAACTCGCTACGCACTTGCTCTGCAAGAGCAAACATTTCTGGACGGTCCGGGTCGCAAACTACCTGCACGAAACCTTCGCGGTCACGTAAGTCAATAAAAATAACGCCTCCGTGATCACGACGGCGATTTACCCAACCAGAAAGGGTAACCTCTTTACCAATCAGTGAATCGGTTACCTGACCGCAGGTATGGCTTCGCATCGACATAACAATTTCCTATAAATCAAAAATGATGTGGTAACTGTGTCGCAGTTAAACCACTAGAACTATTGGGGGGAACGGAGCCCATAGAAACAATATGTTTCAGAGCTTCTTCGACACTCATATCCAACTCTATAGTTTGTGCACGCGGCACAATCATAAAAAAACCAGAAGTAGGATTTGGTGTGGTTGGCAAGAATACGTTAACGTAATCCTCACCTAATTTAGCAGTAACTTCTTTTGCGGGCGTCCCGGTTTGAAATGCAATCACCCAAGAATCGGCATGGGGATAACGAATTAATAAAGCTTTACTGAAAGCTTGCCCGCTACCGGAAAACAACGTGGATGAAACTTGTTGCACACTGGAATAAATAGAACGCACAACCGGAATGCGATTGATTTGCTTATTCCACATGCGAATCCACCACTGCCCAGCAAAACTAATTGCCATTACGCCAGTCAACATAATGACGGCAATAACTATCAAAATACCAACGCCTGGCAACTCACGGAAATGCTGTAAGTCAGCGGCAAATTGACGGGGGAAAACAGCAATAATGGCGTGCATTACAGAACCAAAAACACCATCAAGCAAGCCTAAGCCCCATGCGATCACCCAAATAGTGATCGACAGTGGTGCCCAAACGAGAATGCCTGCGATAAAGTATTTTTTCATGTTCTGCCTAACCCGCTATTTTAGCGGGTTAGTGATCAATCAGCGAGAGGCTAATAAATGCCTAGGCTGATGATCAAAATTCCGAGCAAAAACCCGCCTGCAAAGAGTAAGGCACCGGCTAACAAGCGGTGTGTACGTCTTTCCTGCAGTAAAAGGGCCTTTAAAACCTCTAATTCACCGTTTTGGTCTTTATATGGTTGCTTCCCTTGGGCTAGGCTATCGGCAATCAAGCGGGGCAATGCTGGCAAAATTTTGGCCCAGGTCGGGGCTTCTTCCTTCAGTCCGTCTATGAGGCCGCGCCACCCAAGTTGCTTACTCACCCATTTTTCAAGGATTGGCTTAGCGGTTTTCCAAAGATCCAAGTCGGGATCTAACTGGCGAGCTAATCCTTCCACATTTAAGAGTGTTTTTTGCAACAAGGTGAGTTGTGGCTGAATTTCCACTTTAAAGCGACGTGATGTCTGGAAGAGTCGCATCAACACAATACCCAAAGAGATTTCTTTTAAAGGGCGATCAAAATACGGTTCACAAACAGAACGAACCGCGCCTTCCAATTCTTCGACTCGAGTATTCGGCGGAACCCAGCCCGATTCAATATGTAACTCCGCAACTCTACGGTAATCACGGTTAAAGAACGCTAAGAAATTAAGTGCTAAATAATTT
Source organism: uncultured Polynucleobacter sp. (assembly GCA_964536365.1). GTDB lineage: Bacteria > Pseudomonadota > Gammaproteobacteria > Burkholderiales > Burkholderiaceae > Polynucleobacter. Next base: position 5,101 of record CAZHWF010000069.1, on the reverse strand, counting down.
TTATCGGATTCACTTAAGGCTCCAACAATTCCAAAGTCTAGTGAAATAAAACGTCCGAATGTTTCAGGACTCAAGCTGATCATGATGTTTCCGGGGTGCATATCCGCATGGAAAAATCCATATTCAAAAACTTGAGTGAAAAATATTTCTACGCCATCAGATGCTAGCTTTTTAAAATCAACACCAGCCTCTTTTAGCGCTGCTGTTTTGCCAATCGATATGCCATACATTCTCTCCATGACAATCACATTGGTGTGGCAAAGATCCCAATACATTTCAGGAATCATTAATTTTTTGGAGTCAGTAAATTGTCTACGTAGCTGACTTGCATTGGCAGCTTCACGCATGAGATCCAACTCATCATGCAAATAAGTATCAAACTCGGCCACATTCTCACGAGGCTTTAAGCGACGACCATCCTCAGAGCTTTTTTCAATCACTTTAGCCAGGTCATACATCAGAGCCAAATCACCCTCGATCACAGGAAGAATGCCTGGGCGTAAAACCTTAACGGCAACCGCACGCCCCTCCCATTCTGGGTGCTTCTCTGTGCCGCGCAAGACCCCAAAATGAACTTGAGCTACCGAAGCGCTGGCAACCGGAGTAGCGTCAAAACTAATGAACACTTCCTCTATTGGTTGACCCAAATCCTTCTCTATTAGGCGACGTGACTCTTCATTTGAGAACGGCGGAACTTGATCTTGCAACTTCGCCAATTCATTGGCGATATCTTCTGGCAATAAATCGCGACGTGTAGAAAGCACTTGTCCAAACTTTACAAAAATTGGACCAAGGGCCTCTAATGTCAACCTGATACGCTCACCTCGGGGTAAATGACTGCCAGGCGAAATCCAACACAGTACAGTCAAGAAACCACGACGAATACCTGGCTTGAGAAGATCACGCAATAATGGCAACAGACCATAACGCCATGCGGTAAAGAATATGAAATATAAGCGAGCAATTCGACGCACGATTTATTTAGCCTTTTGCTCTAAAAGTTGAATGCGCTTTTCCATACGATCAACAGATTCGCGAAGTTCACTGAGTTCAGTTTTACGGACCATAAAATCGCGTTTGTTTAGAAGCACTTTTTTCTCTTCGCTAATATACTCAACAACATTGTCTAGCAAATCGGTTGCAGCTAAACGGGTTGCGGATACTAGCTTCTTGCCCTGTCTTACAGCAAAGTTTGCAGGGGCATCACCAACAAAACGTGCCAAGTCTTCCTCATACTCCCAGCGCAACTGACCTGCGAGTCGACCCAGTAATTGCGCTAAGTCCGCATCACCGGTAATTTTGACGGCTTTAAAAGCCTGCTCTCGCAAAGAGCCTGAGCTGCCAACTAAATCACCTAATGCTTTTGCGGAAACCTCCAAAATTAGAGCAGGGGCCTCAATCTCCTGCAAGGAAGCCAATAAACCATCGGGCTTTATCTCAAAACATAAATTACCCAAGGGAAGCTGCAACAAAATGGTTTTACCCGCATGACGCGCAAGTTCGACACAAGCCCATGACTCACTACCTAAAACGTGATTAATTCCTCGGCAAGCTGCGCTTGAAGCAATCGTATGGGTGGTAGATAAATGTCTGTTCATGAGTGTAAAAAACCCGCACAAGTGCGGGTTTTCCGACGGAAAGTACCTAAAGCTTAAACTAACTGGGAGATACCCGCTAGTACCCACCCTCCAGGGCCTTCTACTGGCTTGCTTAAATTCCATATTTCGGAGAATTCACTAGCTGGAGCACCAGACTGCTCGCGAATCATGCCACTGAACTGAACGCTACAGAAATAATGGGCATCTGCCGTCTCAATACCCAGTAACTGGGCATTAATGGTAACAACATCAGTTTGATTAGCAGCATCAGTTCGGCCAGCAAGATCCTGTGCGATAGTGGCATACATATCAGGCGTCGTAAATTCACGTAAAGAATCTAAATCGCCTTGATCCCAAGCTTTCTGCAAAGTCACAAAATATTGTTTTGCATTTTCTAAAAAAGTCTGCTGATCAAAACCCGCAGGCAAGGTTGATTGAAACACTTCTGGTTCAGCGCTCACACCACCAAATGCATTTGCGGCAGGTGCAAAAGCTGGCTCCTGTCTTGGCGTCTGATCTAAACCAGTACGCTGCATTCCATTGGAAGAAAGATTTGGGCTATTGCCTGCACTGGACATTTTTGGCATCAGTTTGCGCATTACAAACATGATTACAAATCCTGCTAAAACTGCAATCAGCAAACCAGTAATCAAAGAAGATGCCGCCTCACCCAAACCAAAATGGGATAAGAGATAGCCGATACCTAAACCAGCGGCTAAGCCACCCAAGATGCCGCCCATGCCACCAAAACGACTAGGAGCAGGAGCTTGTGGCGCTGGAGCAGGTGCAGCGGGTTGCGCTTGCTGTGCAGGCTTCTGAACTGGGGCTGCTTGTTTTTGAACTGGAGCACTTGGAGCTCTTCCAATACTTTTTCCACCGCCCAAGCGGGCAGCCTCAACATGACCTACAGTTGCAAAAATTAAAGTCAGGCTTAATAGAGTTGCTTTAAAAAAATGTTTGTTCATTGCTTTGTACTCCCTCTTATAACTGCTAAATTTCTTTAGTTTTTAAGACTTTAAAAACTATACAACTATCAGTATTTAATACCAATATGTAGGGCAACGATACCCCCAGTCATCCTATGGGTTTCTACCTCATCAAAACCCACTTCCAACATCATTTCCTTGAGGGTTTGGGCGTCAGGATGCATACGAATAGACTCCGCCAAGTAACGATAACTTTCTGAGTCTTGTGCAATCTTCTCACCCAGCCAAGGTAAAACCTTAAAGGAATAAGTGTCATATACCGGCTGCAAAAAGGCATCTGGCTTAGAAAATTCTAATACCAAAACACGGCCACCCGGCTTGATAACCCGTCGCATCTCACCTAAAGCCACTTCTTTGTGCGTCATATTACGCAGACCAAAGGCGACTGTCACCACATCAAAATGATTATTGGGGAATGGAATTTTTTCGGCATCAAATTGAACGCAAGGCAAAGCAATACCGCGGTCCAACAAGCGATCACGACCAACCCCAAGCATCGAGGCATTGATATCACTTAACCAAACTTGAGCATCAGGGTTGCGACCCCAATCAGCCGCTTTTGCAAAAGCGGCAGCCAAATCACCAGTGCCGCCCGCAATATCCAAAATCTTCTGACCTGGACGGACATTCGCGCGGGCAATCGTAATTTTTTTCCAAACACGGTGCAAACCAAATGACATGAGGTCATTCATCACATCGTATTTACTAGCTACAGAATGAAATACCTCGGCAACTTTGCCAGCTTTTTCAGCCTCATCAACACTTTGATAACCGAAGTGCGTTTTACTCATTAGTGACTTCCACAAGAATGGCCACTGGCATTTCCTGGCTGCGTCATTGGCGCATCCCTATCTAGTCCAGCAGCGGCTAATTTATCTAAATACTCTTTCCATAACTCTTCTTGATTCTCACCCAAGAACCGCAAATATTCCCAAGAATAAAGTCCTGAATCATGACCATCAGAAAAGCTAGGCTTCAAGGCATAGTGCCCAACTGGCTCGACATTAGCGATTAAGACATCGCGCTTGCCGGTTTGCAAAGTTTCCTGACCAGGGCCATGTCCTTGCACCTCCGCAGAAGGCGACAACACTCTCAATAACTCAAAAGGTAAGCGATAAGTTTTTCCATCCTCGTAGGAAAGCTCCAAAACTTTAGACTGCTGATGCACAACAATATTGGTAGGAATCATTAAACAAGAACCCTTTCAATACCACCTTGGTTTGCTTTGCTGACATACTCTTGCATCCAATCCTTACCTAATAGTTTTTGCGCCATCTCGACAACAATGTAATCGGCAGTAGTGTCGCTATCAGCGTCAAAGCGAGTTAGGCCTTGCAAGCAAGATGGGCAACTAGTTAACACCTTCACAGCACCATCGAAATTTCCTTTGCGCAACTCATCCGCGCCCTTTTCCATTTCAATCTGCTTACGGAAACGAACTTGAGTAGAAATATCAGGACGAGTTACGGCTAATGTTCCAGATTCACCACAGCAACGATCGTTCTTGGCAATAGCATTGCCATCTTCTAGTTGAATTAGTTCATTGACGGTCTTTAAAGGATCCTGAAGCTTCATTGGTGAGTGACATGGATCGTGATACATATACTTCACGCCGGTCACACCAGCAAGTTTTACACCCTTTTCAGCCAAGAACTCATGAATATCAATAATGCGGCAGCCGGGGAAAATCTGCTCAAACTGATATCCAGCCAATTGGTCGTAACAGGTGCCGCAGGAGACAACTACAGTCTTAATGTCTAAGTAATTCAGGGTGTTGGCCACGCGATGAAATAACACGCGGTTATCTGTAATCATCTTATCTGCTTTATCAAAGTCTCCATTACCGCGTTGTGGATAGCCACAGCACAGATAACCAGGAGGAAGAACCGTTTGAACGCCAACATTCCACAACATCGCTTGTGTTGCCAAGCCAACCTGCGAGAACAAGCGTTCAGATCCACAACCTGGGAAGTAGAAAACCGCCTCAGTATCAGCTGAAGTTGTCTTGGGATCGCGAATAATAGGGACGTAGTTCGCATCTTCAATATCGAGCAAAGCACGTGCGGTTTTCTTAGGAAGGTTACCTGGCATCTTCTTATTCACAAAGAAAATGACTTGCTCCTTCACACTTGGCTTACCAACGGTTGCAGGCGGGTGAGCAGTTTGTTGTTTAGCAAACTTGCGCAATACATCATTACCTAAGCGCTGCAATTTATAACCCCATCCAATCATGGTTTTGCGAGCAAGATGAATGGTTTCTGGGCTAGTTGCATTCAAGAAGAACATTGACGCAGCGGTACCAGGATTAAAACGCTGTTGACCCATCTTGCGCAAAAGATTGCGCATATTCATAGTCACATCACCAAAGTCAATTTTGACTGGGCAAGGAGTTAAGCACTTATGGCAAACAGTGCAATGGGCGGCGACGTCATCAAACATTTCCCAATGACGAATAGATACGCCGCGACGTGTTTGCTCTTCATATAAAAAAGCCTCGATCAACAGGGAGGTTGAGAG